>JBDIBF010000019.1:0-43373 GCA_039812765.1 Holophagaceae bacterium | reverse complement strand
GCGTCCACGTCCTCGGGCCCCGAGCGCGGGATCGTCGCGAAGGGCTTCCCCGTGGCCGGGGCGATGTCCTCCAGCACCGCGCCGGAGCGGGCGGGCACGACGTGGCCGGCGATGAAGTTGGCGAGGGGACGCATGGAGCTAGATGATGGCGCGGCGACCGGGCTCCGGGAACCGTGAAACTCCGGCACACTGCGATCCATGCGCCGCGCCGACCGCCTCTTCCAGCTCGTGCAGATCCTGCGCCGGGACCGGCTCAGCACGGCGGCGAGGCTGGCGGCGGAGCTGGGCATCTCCACGCGGACGCTGTACCGGGACGTGGCGGACCTCCAGGCCAGCGGCGTGCCCATCGAGGGGGAGGCGGGCGCGGGCTACCGCCTTCCCCGGCGCTTCGACCTGCCCCCCCTGATGTTCACCGTGGACGAGGCGGAGGCGCTGTTCCTGGGGCTGAGCATCGCCTCGGCCTGGACGGATCCGGCCCTGGCCCGGGCGGCCGTGTCGGCCCGGCGCAAGGTGGCCTCCGGACTCTCCGATGGCCTGCGGGAGGCCCTCCAGGCCTCGGTCCTCGAAGCCGTGGACTTCCACGTGCCCGAGGCCCTCAAGGCGCCCCTGGGGGACCTGCGGAAGGCCGTCCGCGAACGGCGACGCCTTCACGTGGACTACGAGGACAAGGCCGGCGCCGCCAGCAGCCGCATCCTGCGGCCCCTGGGCCTCTACTTCTGGGGCGGCACCTGGACCCTGGCCGCCTGGTGCGAGGCGCGGCAGGACTTCCGGACCTTCCGCGTGGACCGGCTGAAGCGCTGGACGCTGGGGGAGGTGTTCGCGGAGGAGACGGGGAAGGCACTGAAGGACTACCTGGCTCGAGTGGCGGATTGAAGTCGGGCTGAACCCTCCTGCCATCACGCTGTCAGGAGCCCGCCCGATGCTTGGGGTTGCCTTTCAAGGAGACCCCCATGTACCGACGCCTCGACGACTTCCGCGCCCAGTTCCAGGAAGAGGTGGACGACACCCTCAAGATCCTGCGCGCCATCCCCGAATCCGCCGCCGACCAGGCGGTGGCCAGGGACCACCGCACCCTGCGCCGGCTGGCCTGGCACCTGGTGGAGAGCCTGGTGTCCCTGCCCGTTCAGCTCGGCCTGACGGTGGACGGGCCCGCCTGCGACGCGACCTTCACCTGCCTGGAGCCCGTGCCCGCGACCATGGCCGAGATCGTCGCCCGCTACGAGCGCGCGGCAGCCTCGTTGCTTGCGGGTGTGGCCGCCTGGACCGACGGCGACCTGCTCCAGGAGGAGACGATGTACGGCCACCTGATCTGGACCAAGGGCTACAGCCTGCGCGCCCTGGAGCTGCACCAGGCCCACCACCGCGGCCAGATGACGGTGCTCATGCGCCAGGCCGGCCTGAAGGTGCCGGGCTTCTACGGGCCCTCGCTGGAGGAATGGGCGGCCCTGGGGGCGCCCGCTCCCGCCATTTGATCCGACGGGATTATGCTGGGGCGGCATGCCCCTCCAGGACCTGAGCGACGCCGATCTGGTCTCCCTGGCCCAGGAAGGGCACGGGGAGGCCTTCGGCGTCCTGGTGACGCGCCACCTGTCACTGTTCCACCGCGCGGCGCAACGCATCCTTGGCGATCCCGGAGACTCCCAGGACGCCCTCCAGGACGCCCTGATCGCCATGCACACCGAAATCGCGAAGTTCCAGGGGATGAGCGCCTTCAGCACCTGGGGCTACCGCATCACGGTGAACAAGGCCCTCATGCTGCGCCGCAAGCGCATCCGCAGGCGCGAGGACGCGGTGGAGGCGTTCATGCCGGCCTTCGCCGAGGACGGCCACCACCTCGATCCGGCGGCCATCCTGGCCTGGTCCAGCGAGGCGGAGGCCCACGCCCTGGCCGAAGGGCGCGAGCTGCGGGAGCGGGTGCAGGTGGCGCTGGGCATGCTCTCCGACGACCAGCGGGCGGTCTTCGTGCTCAAGGACCTGGAGGACTGGGACACCGAGGCCATCGCCGAGCACCTGGGCATCAGCCGCGACCTCGTCCGCCAGCGCCTCCACCGCGCCCGCCTCGCCCTGCGCGGCGCCCTGCAGACCTTCGTCGCCCGGAGGGCCTCGTGAGCCGCCTGCCCACCTGCCGGGAGATGACGGACCTTTTCGCCGCCTACCTGGACGGCGCCCTCCCTGAGGACCAGGCCGGTGTGTTCCGGGAGCACCTGGACCGCTGCGCCGCGTGCGTGGCCTACCTGGAGAGCCTCAAGGGCGTGGGCCGGCTGGCCCGGACGGCGATGGTGGAAGACGAGGTCCCGGCGGAGGTGCAGGCCATGGCCGCGGCCCTTCTGGCGCGCTTCCGGTCGTCCTGAGGTTACAAGGCCGTCACCGCCCTGTTCCACGGGCGAGGTGCCATGGAGGATTCCGTCCGGAGCCCCCATGAGCATCCTCACCCACCGCATGGAGGACATCTTCGTCCTCGCCCCGGGGCGGAAGCTCTCGGTCACCGAAGGCGAGGGCGAACTCTCCGCCGCCGTGCAGAAAGGCCTGGAGGAGGGCTTCCGGAAGGTGCTCCTGGACATGAGCGCCGTGGAGTTCATCGATTCGCTGGGCGTCGGCCAGATCGTCGCCAGCCTCGTCTCCATCCAGAACAAGGGCGGCAAGCTGATCCTCTGCGGCGTCGGCAGCCGCGTCGCCCTCGTCCTGCGCATGGCCAACCTGCACCTGGCGCTGGACATCAAGGAGGGCGGGCCGGGGGAGCTGATCTGGGGCTAGGCGTAGCTGATCCCAGCAGGATTGGCGGCTGACGGATTGAAGCTTGAAGTCGCAATCTGCGACTTCAAGCTTCTTCGCTGCTCGCGGACGCCTTGCGAGTCATGCCAATGCCAACAGGTTTAACAGCCGTACTCAGAACCGGTCCATATGACTTTGGCCGGGCCCGGTCCGATGGCCAACAGCGAAAACCCAGATGATTCATAGGCCGTCGCCCTGAAAAGGATCTCGGGGAGACCGTCCCCGTCCAGGTCGACCGCATCGAGGAATTCGTAGGTCAGAGGTGGCTCTGTCTCCACGCCAACGCCACTGGACTCCCAGACGATGTTGAGCGTTCCCGTGCCGCTGATCTCCACGACGGCGTTCCAGACCGCCAGATGCTGGAGGCCTTCTGAATCCTGGGGCAGTCGGAAGACAAGGGATCCAGCGACGAAGGAGCGCGCAGGCTTTCCCCCCTGAAACCACCCCCACGCAGGCGTTTCGAGGTCGATGTTAGAGGGGACCTTCAGAGAGGCGCGGGCTAGAGCCTCGAGGTGTTTCTGAATTTCCTCTCGTCGCTTTAGATCGATGAAGCAAGTCCAATCCTCTTGATTCGGTAAGCCAAGGGCACCGAGGAAATGCAGCGGCGCTTTCAGGGAGCCCGCGGGAACCTTCATGGCTTTGAGCCGGGCATGGCCGAGGACCAGCCTGTTGCAGGCGACTTCCTCGGGACCCACCGAATCGATCACCACCTCGCCGATGGGACGGCCCAAGGACAGGGCTTGCAGGGTGGGGCGGGCCTTGAGTGGAAACCTTTCCAGAGTGACCTTCTGCCAGTCTCCAGATTCATTCTCAGGATCGAAGGACACATCGTTCCACCGCCCCGCCACCTTGGCGGCCAGCGGAAAAGCGCGGAGGGCCGCCTCCTTCGGCTCCTCTCCGCGATCCTGTTCCATCAGCACGAGGAATGGAGGGAGCTGCTGCTTCGGTTTGAGCCGTTCACACCCACCCGTGAGTAGAAGGAGGGCTGTGGGAAGGAGGCGTGAGCAGCGAACCGCGTGGCTCATGCCCGGTCCACCCCCGCATAGTCCTGCCAGTCGAACATCCACCGGTCCTGGTCGGGGTCCCAGTCGTCCCAGGTGGGGATGGCCTCGAGCTTCGGCAGGAGGTGCTCGGGCACGACGCCGGGGACGAGGAAGGCCTTCTGCCTTCGCAGGGCGTAGGGGTTGCGCAGCTCGAACCCGAGCACGCCGAGGATGGCGCGGGCGACGTACCAGGTGGCCTGGGGGTTCCAGCCGTGGGCGATCTTGATGACGACGCCGAGGCCCTCGGGGTAGTCGTCATGCACGATGGCCATGCCCAGCAGCCCGTCGGCGCCCTCCTTGGCGATGACCGCGCCGCCGCAGGCCTTCAGGATGGTGCTGTCCAGGCGGTTGAAGCCGCCCACGAGGTCCGGGTGCTGGACCATGGCCTTCCAGATCCAGTCCTCGTCCCGGGTGCGCGCCAGGCCCGAGTAGAGCTTCGCCAGCTCAGTCACCGTGTTGCTCACCGTGGGCAGGCCGCAGCCGTCCTTGGCCGTGCGCAGGGGCTGCCAGTCCGGGCCGAGGAAGCGGCGCAGGACGTCGAGGTATTCCTGGAAGAAGGGATGCTGGGGCAGCATGTAGCCCGCGCGCTCCCAGCCCTTCGCGTGGCAGCCCCGCAGGATGGCCGCGTGCTCGCCGGAGCAGCAGTGGTACCAGCGCCGGGGCCGGCGCACCTGGCGGCCGAACTGGACGAGGGGCACGTCCAGGGGTGTCAGCATGAGTCCGTGCTCAGGTTCCGGCAGCAGGCTCATGGCCGCCGCCACGTGCTCGGTGTCGCCGTTGTGGCTGGCCACGCTGATGGCCTGCTGCTTGGAGTCCAGGTTCTCCAGCTCCTGCGCGAAGACCTTGATCATCAGCGGCTTCATCATGGAGCGCCCGTAGCACAGCACGTTCCCGCCGAAGCTGTGGACGACGCGGTCCCCGCTCACCCACGACACCGCCCCGTGGATCGTCGTCTCGCTCACGTCGAAGCGCCGGTAGTCCACCAGGGGCTGCCACTCCACGTCCCGGCCCGTGGGGATGCCCGGGATGCGTTCGCCGAGGGGGGAGGAAGGGTAGAGCTGCGTCATGGCGTCTCCTCGCTCAGCAGGCAATGCCCCGCGCCCGCAGCCGCGGCGCCACCTCGGCCATGAACGCCGCCTGGTTCTCGATGACCCGGGCGCAGTCGTGGTTGAAGAAGTCGAACCAGAGCATGAGCCGGTCCTCGGGGTGGAAGCGCTCGAGGATCTGCGCCGCCACGTCATCGGGGTTGCCGATCAGCGCGTTGTCGGCGGCGCCCGCCACCTTGCTGGGGTCGATGGTGCCGTCCAGGGCGTTCCAGTAGGCGCCCAGCGCGGCCTCGGCCTCCTCGTTCGCGTGGGCCCGCTGGCGCTCGGGGCTGAGGTGCCCCTGGGCGTTGAGGAAGACGAAGACCGTGCGGGGCATGTACTCCCGCCGCCAGGGCCCGCCCTTGGGGTGGTAGGCCGCGGCCATGCGGCGGTGGGTGTCCTCGATGATCTCGGGCCGCGTGATGGAGAGGTTGAAGACCTGCACCGGCAGGAAGCGGTTCAGGTACTCCTGGGCCGGCGCGTCGTGGGTGCCCGCGATGGGCACCACCAGCTCCCGGCGCCAGTGGGCGGGGATGATGCGCGTGGGCTCGAAGGTCCAGCGTCGGGGCAGGGGCAGCGCGTCGCCCGTGATCCCGGCCAGCTCCCGCACCTTGTGCCAGTCGTCCGGGCTGCGGAAGTCCGAGGCCCTGATCTCGTACTCCGGGATGTCGTCGCTGCACACCGTCTCGCCCCGGAGCAGCCGCAGGAAGATCTCCGCCGCCTCCAGGAAGACCTTGCCCCGCACCACCGGCCAGGCCGCGTGCTCCCAGGGCGTGCGGGCGTCCACGCCGGTGACCCGGCTCATGAAGTCGAAGCGGCCGGCGCTGAAGCCCAGGTGCAGGCGACGCTTCTCCGCGGGATCCAGCCCATGGAGCGTGGCCCAGGTGGCCACCTTCTCCGCGGCGGCCAGGGGCCCCCCGTTGCACACGATGTTCATCACCGCCGAACCCACCTCGAGGCGCCGCGTGCGCCGGAACACGTGGGCCGAAAGCTGGCAGATGTCGCCATTGAGGCCCACCTCGCCGTTCCAGTGGGGGATGACGGGGCGACGGTGGCGCTTCTGCACCTCGGAGCTGAAGTGGCTCTCCGCCACCCAGGCCGTCCCGTACCCTTGCGCGTCCGCGGCCTCCACCTGGGCGAAGAAGTTCCGGAACATCGTCGCCTCGTCCGGGAGGTAGCCCTCCACCGGCGTCTGGGAGATGGAGAAGAAGATGTCGAACTTCATCGGGGGCTCTGGGCTTTGGGCTTTGGGCTCTGGTCGGCCCCGGAGGCTTCGAGGGCCGCGATCAGGCCCTTCAAGGCCGGGATCAAGTGCCCGGTCTGTTCGCGAAGCGAGTCCAGGGCCATGGGGTCGAGGTACCCCAGCCGGCCGGTGAGATCGATCAGGTAGTCCACTTCAGCGGCCGAGCCTAGCGCCACGTTGAGGAAGTGCAGGTACTCACCGGTGGTGCGCCGCGCTGCTCCTTCCACGATGTTCGCGACGATGCTCACACCCCCGCGCCGGAGCTGGGACTGGAGTCCGAACCGCTCCTCTGGCGGAAAGCCGGAACTGCTCCGGTAGATGCAGAGGGCCAAGGAGTCGGCCATCTGGAATACCTGAAGCTTTCGGTGGTCTCGGCTCATGTCGGGTCGAAGGTGTGGGTCGAGGTTGTAGCCAAAGCCTAGAGCCTAGAGCCCAAAGCCTAGATCGCGTTCATGCGGCCGCCGTCCACGGCGATGCTCTGGCCACGCAGGTAGGCGGCCTCGGGCCCCGCGAGGAAGGCGATGAGGGCGGCGGTCTCCGCCGGGTCGGCCACGCGGCCTTCGGGGATGAGCCGCACCATGTCGGCCTTCACCGAAGCCACGCTCCTGCCCGTCTTCTCCGCCAGGGCCAGTTCGATGGCCTCCAGGCGCTCGGTGGCGGTGGCGCCGGGCAGGACGTTGTTGATGGTGATGCCCGGCGGCAGCTCCTTCGCGAGGGTCTTCGCCCAGGCGGCGGTGGCGCCGCGGATGGTGTTGCTCACGCCGAGGTTGGGCAGGGGCTCGCGCACCGACGTCGAGATGACGTTGATGACGCGGCCGTAGCCGCTCGCCTTCATGCCCGGCAGCAGCAGCTTCACCAGCAGGTGGGGCGCCATGAGCAGGCGGCCGAAGGCCTTCAGGAAGTCGGCCTCCTCGGCCTCGAGGATGGGCCCCGAGGGCGGCCCGCCGGCGTTGTTCACCAGGATGTGGATGGGACCGTGCTCGTTCAGGTGCGATTCGACGATGAGCTTCAGCGTGCCCCGGTCCTCCAGGTCCGCCGCCAGCACGTGGGCCTCGGGCGCCCCCGCGGCCCGGAGCTCCTCGGCCAGGTGCGTGAGCTTCATCGCGCTGCGGGCCAGCACCGTGACCGCGCAGCCCTGCGCGGCCAGGGCGAGCGCCGCGGCCCGGCCGATGCCCTGGGAGGCGCCGGTGACCAGGGCGTGCCTTCGGGCCAGCTCAGATCCCATAGCCGTCGCTCCCCAGGTGGCTGCGCAGCTCCCAGAGCAGGGGGAAATAGCGGATCTCGACGCGGCTCTTCAGGTAGTGGACGCCGGGGTCCTGGAAGGACTGGCCGCCGTCCGCCGGCGGCAGGGAGGCGCCGCCCACGGGGCAGCGGCCCGAATCCGTCGCGTGCTCGCCGGGATGGGTCCCGCCCTTCGGGTGCGACCCGAAGCCCACCTGCTCGGTGTGGGCGACGCCGGTGCCGGGCTTGAAGCCGATCATCCGCTCGGCCATGAGGTAGTGGCGGAAGCGCCAGATGCGGAAGGCCTCGTCGAACTCCAGCATGGTCTCCGCGAGGCGGTGCAGGTCCAGGCAGTCCTGCTCGGAGTAGACCCGCACCAGGGCCTTGAGCTGGGCCTCGCGGCCCTCCACCTCGAAGCCCCGGAGCCTGAGCGCCGCGCAGAAGCCGTCCCACAGGGAGGGCGCGGCGTAGGCGGATTCCAGGGCCTGCCGCGCTTCGGGGTTCGAGGCGTGCAGGGCGATGTAGCGGGGATCCTTGGGACCGCAATGGTATTCCAGCACCCGGAACTGCACGCTCTGGAGCCCCGAGGCGGGCTTCAGCACGTCACGGAACTCCAGGAAGCTGGACGGGCTCATGGTCTCCATGACGTGGATCTGCTGGATGAGGACGCGCGCGATCTCCACGCAGCGGCCCAGCAGCCAGTGGGCCTGGCCCGTCCCGCCGGCCTGGAGGTGCTGGATGGCGCCGCGCACCTCGTGGAGCATCAGCTTGAACCAGAGCTCGTAGACCTGGTGAACGATGATGAACTGCAGCTCGTCGTGGGCCTCGGGCTTCGACAGGGGCCGCTGGGCCGCGAGGATGTCGGGCACGCGGAGGTAGGACTCGTAGGTCAGCGGCGTCTCGGGGGGCATGGCGCCATGGTAGCGCCGGGGCGGGCCGGGCCGCCCGTGCGATCCTTCCGGCATGGACGCGCCCCTCATCCTCGCCCTCGCCCGGGCCCACCTCGGCGGAGACCCGCCGGGCGTGCAGGACGTGCTGGTCGCGCCCCAGGGGCTGCTGCTCCAGTGGATGCCCCGGCGCGGACGCGGAGAGGCGCGAGCCTCCTGGTGGGCGCTGCTGCTGAATCCGGCGCCGGAGCTGTGGCGCCTGGACGAGAAGGACGAGGCCTTCCAGGCCCTGAAGGCCCAGGCCCGCAAGGACGAGTCGCGGCGCTGGGCCCTGGAGCTGAAGGGCGCGCGCCTGGTGGCCGTCGAGGGCGATCCCCGGGAGCGCTGGCTGGGCCTCGCCTTCTCGCGCCGGGCCATCACGGGGCGGCTGGAAGCGACGCGGCTGGCCTGGCGGGCCATTCCCGGCCGGGTGGGCCTGCGCCTGGACGGGGAGCCGCCTTCGCTCCTGCGCCTGGGCCTCGGCCAGCCCTTCCCGAAGGACCCGCCGGCGCCCGACGGCGAGCCGCCCGCGTTTCGCCGCTGGCGGGAGCGCTTCGACGCGGACCTGGAGGCGGCCCTGGCCGGCGAAGTGGCGGAGATCCTCGAGGGCGAGGGCGACCTCGCGGCGCGGCACCGCGCCTGGTCCCTGGCCCGGGCCCAGCGGATCCTGCTGGCGCCCAAGGTCCAGGCCGCGGACCGGGCGCGGGAGGCCGAGCGGCAGCGCCTCGAGCGCCTGCGCCGCAGCCTCGCCCTGGACCGCGCCCGGCACACGGCGGCGCTGCCCCTGAAGGACCAGGCGGCGCGGATCTCCGCGGAGCTCTACCGGCTGAAGGGGGCGACGGGTTCCGTGACCTTCCTCGACGGCGCAACCCTGGACCTCCCCGTGGGAGAGACCGCCGAGACGGCCGCCCGCCGCTGGTTCGCCGCGGCCAAGAAGGCCGAGCGCGGCCTGGCGAGGCTCGCGGAGCTGGAGGCGGATCTCGCGCGACAATGCCGTGTCCTGGAGGCGACCTCGTCCCGGGAAGCCGCCGCCCCGAAACCCAAACCCCCGGAGAAGCGCCGCGTGGACGAGACCAAGGAATCGAAGCCGGCAACCCTCAAGCGGAAGGACGGCAAGGGCGCGGCCTTCCGCAGCGTCATGGTGGACGGTTTCGAGGTGCTCATCGGCAAGGGCGACGCGGACAACGACGTGCTCACCTTCAAGGTGGCGGCCCCCCTCGACGTGTGGATGCACGTGGCCTCCGTACCCGGCAGCCACGTCGTCATCCGCAACCCCGACAAGCTCAGCGAGCTGCCCCGGGAGGTCCTCGAGCGCGCCGCCCAGCTCGCCGCCTGGCACAGCAAGGCCAGGGACGGCGGCAAGGTGGAAGTGCACGTCTGCCGCGTGGCCGACGTGAGCAAGCCGAGGGGGTTCGCGCCGGGGAAGGTGCTGCTGCGGCAGTTCAAGGGGATCCGGGTGTATCCGAAGGCGTGAATGGATTCCCAACGCCCTGAGTCCCGGAGCTGTCGATGGGGAGGAGGACGAACGGCCGCCCCAGGAAGCCAGGTCCTGGTTTTAAGAGGAGCGCCACAGTCTGATTGAATCCGCGGGGTGTGCGGATTCGATCAGACTGCGGTGCCAGAGCGCGCAGCGCTCAAGGCCGGTTGTTCCGGGAACGGATGACGGGACCCGCCGCATGGCCTTTCCACATCCGGGGCACCAATTCCGAACGGAAAGTCGTCCCGACCCACCCACGCGGTTTTCCTGGCCATTCCGGCCTTGAGCGCTGCGCGCTCTGGCACCTCGATCCGCGAGCGCCGGAAGGCGCGGCGCTCGTGGATCGAGGTGCTCCTGGAAGGTCAACGTCAACGGCCAGGTCAAGGTCAACGGCCAGGTCAAGGTCAACGGCCGGGTCAAGGTCAACGGCAAGGTCAACACCAAGGTCGATGGCTGGGGCGAGGCCGACCTTCCTCCCCGGGACCTGCCTCGCGGGGCGGACAGGGGCCCCCATCCGTGCCACCCTCTCCCCGTGGGCATGAACCTCTGGCACGACCGCCGCCTGCGGCTTTCCGTCACCCGGCTGGGCTTCCAGTACATGCTCGCCATGCTGGCGGTGGGCGCCTTCGCGGTGAACAGCGGGAACAACCTGCTCTACCTCACCTTCTCCCTCATGCTCGGCCTCTTCCTGGTCTCCGGCGTGGTGAGCCGCGCGGCCCTTCGGGGGGTCGACCTCGTGGGGATCGACGAGGGCAACCTCTTCGCGCGGGTGCGGGGCGGGCTGCGGGTGAGGCTGAAGGACCGGGCGCCCCGGCGGGTGCGGGGCCTCGAACTGCACCTCACCCTGGAGGATGGGAAGGTGGATCCCGGCTTCCTCGGCGGCGGGCAGGGGGGCGAGGACGTGCTGGTGGTGCTCCATGCCCGGGCCGAGCGGCGTGGCTGGACCCGTGTGACGGGGCTCGAGCTGCGTACCAGCCTGCCCTTCGGCTTCCTCGAGAAGGCCTGGCGGATCCCCCTGGACCATCCGGTGCTCGTGCTGCCCCATCCCCGGACCTCGCCCGCGCTCCCTCCGGGGGAGCTCGGCGAGGTCCGGCACACCCTCCCCGCGCCAGGGACCACGAGCCCCGAGGGGGCCCGCCCCTTCCGCCCCGGCGACGCCCCGAGCCGCGTGCACTGGAAGCGCACGGCCCAGCGAGGCGTGCTCTGGGTCCGGACCTTCGAAGGGGAGCGCCCCCTGGGACTCAACCTGCGCCTCGACCTGGCCCAGTGGGCCCCGGGCAGGTCCTTCGAGAAGGAACTGGAGCGGCTCTCCGGCGCCATCCTCCAGGCCAGGCTCCAACGCAAGGACGTCGCCCTGGAGGTCGTCGCCCGGGACGCGCGCCGCGCCTACCAGGGCCATACCGAGTGCTGGCGGGCCCTCGCCCTGGCCCAGGGGGAGGCGACCGCGGGCACGCCGGCGCCGGCCTCCCCGGGAAGCGGGGCCCAGGCGTTGACGGGTCTCGAGGCTGCGCTAGGCTGATCCCCCCGAGGTGCCGATGCCCTTCGAACGCCCTGACGATGCCGCCTGGCAGCCCCTCGTGGACGCCGCCTGGGAGGCCCGGTCCCATGCCCACGCCCCCTACTCGGGCTTCAAGGTCGGCGCCGCCCTGCGCACGGCCGCGGGGGAGACCGTGGGAGGGTGCAACGTCGAGAACGCCAGCTACCCGGTCTGCGTCTGCGCGGAGCGCAACGCCATCGGGGCCGCGGTGGCCCGCGGGATGCGGGCAGGCGGGCTGGTGGCGCTGGTGGTGGCCACCGAGGCCGAGGCCCTGACGCCGCCCTGCGGGGCCTGCCGGCAGGTCCTCGCGGAGTTCGCCGAGGACCTGCCGGTGCTGCTGGTGAACCGCCACGGCCGGGCCCTCCACCGCCTCGCGGCCCTCCTCCCCGAGGCCTTCACCGGACGCAGCTTCCGCCCGGCCTCCGGAGGCGTCCAGGCCTGACCCTATCCAAGGCCTTTCCACGCGCATAGACTGTCTGGACCCTGTTCCCGAAGCACTCCCGAGGCCACGCATGGCGATCGATCGCGTCAAGGTCAAGAAGGAAGCCGACAAGCTTCTGGCGGCCGGCCGCGTGGACCGCGCCATCGACGAGATGCGCAAGCTGCTGGATGACAACCCCAAAGATCTGAACATGATGAACACGATCGGGGACCTCTGCATCCAGGCCGGGAAGCTGGGCGACGCCGTGGACCTCTTCAAGCGGGCCGCCATGGGCTACGAGCGGGACGGCTTCGGCGCCCGGGCCACCGCGGTGCTGAAGAAGGCCTTCCGCCATGCCCCGGACGACATCGACCTGGCCTCGCGGCTGGCGGACCTCTACCGCCAGACCAACATGATCAAGGACGCCCTGCAGGTGCACATGCAGGTGGCCGAGCACTTCACCAAAAAGGGCCTGATCAAGCGCGCCCTGGAGGAGTTCGGCAAGGTCGTGGACCTGGATCCGAAGAACCTCAAGAACAAGATCAAGCTGGCCGACCTCTACAACAAGGAAGGGATGAAGGACAAGGCCGCCGGGATCTACCTGGAGGTGGCCGAGGCCCTCGCCATCGAGCAGATGCACGCCGAGGCGAGCCAGGTCCTGGAGCGCGCCAAGGCCATGGTGAGCACGCCCCAGGTCTTCCTCACCCAGTCCCGGCTCGCCGTCATCCAGCGGGACCTGCCGGGCGCCGCGGCCCACCTGCGTGAGGGGCTCGGCGCGAACCCCCGCAGCTCGGAACTGCTGGAGGCGCTGGCCGAGATCGAGCTCCAGTCCAAGAATCCCGACCGGGCCCTGGAGGCCCTCGCCCAGATCCCCCAGCTCCCCGAGAAGTGCATGGGGCTGTGCGAGCGCGCGCTGCGGGAGATGACCAAGTCCGGGCGGACCGACGAAGGGCTCCGGCTCTTCAAGGCCATCGGCCGCGAGTTCGCCCGCCGGGGCGCCGGCGACATGGTGGCCAAGGCGCTGCGGAACGCCCTCCAGGGCCAGTACACCCTGGAGGCCTGGATCCAGTTCGCCGAGATCGCCCACCAGGGCGGCGCGCGGGCCGACCAGGTGAACGCGCTGCAGCACGCCTACACGCTGGCCATGCAGCAGCGGGACCAGCCCATGGCCGCCCAGATCGGCGAGCAGCTCCGAGCCATGGGCGTGACGCCCCAGGAGGGTTCGGCCACCGCTCCGCCGCCTCCGACGGCGCCCGGGACCGGGGCCATGGACATCACCATGTTCGGCCTCGAGTACACCGAGGTGGACCCGGTCAAGCGCATGCAGATCCAGCAGCTGGAGCGCGAGGCCGAGACCCTGATGCGCACCCGGTCCACGGACCGCGCCCTGGACGTCTACAAGAAGATCCTCGAGCTGGACCCGGCCAACATGGACGTCATCGAGAAGGTGGCGGACCTGCACCGGCAGAGCGGCATCCTCACCCGCGTCCAGATGCACTACGTGCAGACCGCCACCGTGCTGGCCAGCGCGAACAAGAAGAAGCTCGCCGTCCAGCTCCTGGACCGCGCGGAGCAGATGTTCCCCGGCTCCACGCGGCTCCATCGGCGGACGCTCGGGCTCGAGAGCGTGGCGGCCGCCCCCGCGGCGGAGGCCCCGAAGCCCGCGCCCCCGCCCGATCCCTTCGCGCCCCAGGCGGCCATCGCCCTGGGCGCCCCGGTGGCGGAGCCCATCGCCCTGGGCGCTCCGATCGAGCCCGCCCCGCCTGCCATCGCCCTCGGCGCCCCGGCCATCGCCCTCGGAGCGCCCATCGCCCTGGACGCCCCCATCCCCCTCGGCGCACCCCCGGAGGACGTCACCCTGGTGCCGGGCCTCCCCGAAGCCCCGGTCCCCATCGCCCTCGACCTTCCCGGCGGCGAGGGCCCGAAGGCCCCCGAGGCCTTCCCCGACATCGTCCCCATCAGCCAGCGCATGGGTTTCGAACCCCTGGCCGCCGCCCCCGCGCCCGAGCCCCTCCACGCGGAGGATCTGGCCCTGCCGCCCCTGGAGCTCCCGCCGCCGGATCTCGACGCGGCCTCCCTCGGCCTCCCGGCCGCGCCCGCGGCGCCGGCGGCGCCCCCCGCCCTGCCTCCGAACCCCTTCCTGGCGGGCCTTCCCACCACCATGCCCGCCGCGCCGCCCCCGGAGGTCTTCGCCTCGGACCCCTTCGCCTCGCTGCAGCCCCTGGAGCCCCTCGCGGCGCCGCCGCCCGCCGCGCCCGCCGCCCTTCCGCCCGCCGCGCCCTTCGCGGACCTGGAGCCTCCCACCCAGATCCTCCCGCCCTCGGCCTTCCCGCCGCCCATGGCCGCGGCCGCGGGCCCCGTGGCGGACGACGAGCTCCTGGCCCTGCTTTCCGACATCGACTTCCAGATGGACTACGGCAACCCCGACGAGGCGAAGGCCGAGATCGAGGCGGCCCTGAAGCAGTACCCCGACCACCCGGAACTCCTCTCGCGGATGCACACCGTGGAGGAGACCCTCCGCAAGCTGGGGCACGAGGCCAAGCCCGCCGCGGCGGCCGAGGACGACTTCGCCCACTCCTTCTTCGACCTGACGGACGTGCTGGGGGACGCCCTCCTCGAGTCCGGCGAGGGCGAGGAGATGCACGACGCCACCAATGTGGTGGAGAAGATCCAGAGCGTGGACGAACTCTTCAACGCCTTCCGCGAGGGCGTGGAGCAGCAGGTCCGGGGCGACGACTACGACACCCACTACAACCTCGGCATCGCCTACAAGGAGATGATGCTGGTGGAGCCCGCCATCGAGGAGTTCAAGAAGGCGATGCGGGACCCCGAGCGCACCTTGGAGTGCTGCTCCATGCTGAGCATCTGCGAGGCCAGCCAGGGCAACATGGACGCCGCGCTGGACTGGCTGAGGCAGGGCATCCACGCGCCGGGCTTCCCCCCCGAGGACAGCATCGGCCTGCGCTACGACCTGGGCGAGATGCTCGCCGGGCTCGGCCGCGGCGAGGAGGCCATGGCGGAGTTCAAGGCCGTGGCCGAAATCGACCCGGAGTACCGGGAGATCGCCTCGAAGCTGGGATAGGTCCTCGGACGGACCCGCGGGAGGAAGGCTTCAGCCGACCCGCCGCGCCCCTTCCGGGCCCCAGGGCTGGAGGGCCTGGAGGGCGGGCTGCACCGGCTTTCCCGGACGCTGCAGTCGGGTGAGCTCCAGGGCCAGGCCGTCCCCGGCGGTCAGCCAGGCGCCGCCGCGGTCCCAGCCCAGGGTGCCAGGGGCCGCGACCGCCTGGCGCAATCCGCCGACGCCGCAGATCTTCAGCGTCTGGCCCTCGAAGGCGAGTTCCGTCCCGGGCCAGGGCTGCAGGGCACGCACGCGGCGGTGCAGGGCCGCGGCGGGCTCGGAGCAGTCGAGGCGGGCCATCTCCCGGGAGAGCTTCGGCGCGAGGGTCATGCGGGCGGCGTCCTGGGGCTCGGGACGGGCGGATCCGTCCAGCAGCGAGGGGAGGTGGCGGACGAGGAGCGGAGCGGCGTCCTGCGCCAGCGCCGCCAGGAGGCCTTCGGCGTCATCGGCGTCCGTGATGGCCCGCCGGGCCTGGGCCAGCACCGGCCCCGCGTCCAGGCCGGGCTCCAGGCGCATGAGGCTCACGCCTGTCTCGGCGTCCCCGGCGAGGATGGCGTGGTTCACCGGCGCCGCGCCGCGCCAGCGGGGCAGCAGGGAGAAGTGGAGGTTCCAGGCGCCGAGGCTGCAGGCCTCCAGCATCCAGGCGGGCAGGATGTGCCCGTAGGCCACGACCACGGCGAGGTCGATGCCCAGGGACGCCCACAGGGCGGGGGTCTCCGGGGCCCTCCAGGAGGCCGGCTGGTGGACCGGCAGGCCCAGGTCCAGGGCCGCGGCCTTCACCGGCGGGGGCAGCAGGGCCTGGCCGCGGCCCTTGGGGCGGTCCGGGTTGGAGAAGACCGCGTCCACCCTCGCCGCGCGGGCCAGGGCCCGCAGGACCGGCACCGCCACCTCCGGGGTGCCGAGGAAGGCGACCTTCGTCATTTGTGCAGCTTCTGGTACTTCCGCTGGATGACCTGCCGCTTCACGGGGCCGAAGTACTCCACGAAGAGCCGGCCGCGGAGGTGGTCGATCTCGTGGCAGAAGGCCCGCGCCAGCAGGTCCTCGCCCTCCAGCTCGGTCCAGGTCCCGTCGGGGCGGCGGTTCTTCAGCCAGACCTTCTTCGGGCGCTCCAGCACCTCGTGGATGCCGGGGATGGAAAGGCATCCCTCGGGGCCCTTCTGGACGCCTTCCTCCCGGACGATCTCGGGGTTGATGAGGACGATCTTCTGGGCGGGATCCTCCCCGGCGCTGCAGTCGATGACGGCGAGGTTGATGTTGAAGCCGATCTGGGGAGCCGCCAGGCCCACGCCCTCCTCGGCGATGGCGGTCTCGAACATGTCCGAGACGAGCTGGTCCAGTTCCGGGGTCCAGGCCCCGACGTCCTCGCTGTTCCGCTTGAGCCGGGGGTCCCCCCAGGTCAGCACGGGATGAATGGCCATGCGCGCTCCAAGCCTTTCAGTTTAACGTCCTTCGCCCGCTTTGATAACCTTGAGGATTCGGGCCGAGCCCCGGCCGAAGGATCGAGATGCTCCAGGATTTCCGCAAAGTCTTCAAGGGCCAGCAGGCCCTCACCGGCAGCATGATGCTCGCCCTCGCGGTGGGCATGCTCGCCTACCTGGCCCCCAGCGGCGGCACCCATGAGGCCCCGGACAGCGTGGTGGCGCGGGTCTACGGCCACGAGGTGCTGAAGCGCGACCTGGACGAGCGCATCCGCGCCCTCCTGCAGCGCATGCCGAAGGGTCAGGACCTGGACGCCCAGCTCCCCATGCTGCGGCGCTTCGCCCTGCAGGAGGTGATCCAGCAGAAGCTGAACCTGGCCCTGGCAGACCGCCACGGCGTGGTGGTCACCGACCAGGAGGTGCGGGATCGGCTGGAGGCGATGTTGAAGGCCCAGCCCGTCTTCGTCCAGCCTGACGGATCCCTGCGCCCGCTCCCTGACATCGAGGGCATCCTGCGGGAGAACGGGCTCAGCCTCCGCCAGTGGGAGATCGAGGCCCGGACCAACCTCCTGGCCATGAAGCTGGCCCAGCAGGTCTCCAACGCCCTCCCCTTGAACGAGGCGTGGGTGCAGCGCGAACTGCGGGCCCGCCATGAGACGGTGGACCTCGAGTCCGTCCTGCTCCAGCCCGACCCGGCCTCGGTGGCCGATCCGGGCGACGCCAGGCTCGCGGACTTCCTGAAGGGCAGCGGCGAGCGCTTCCGGCAGCCCGCCCGCCGCGTGATCCAGTACGTGGCCCTGGACGCCGCGTCCATGAAGGACCAGCCGGTGGTGGACGACGCCACGCTGCAGAAGGCCTACGAGGCGAAGAAGTCCGAATACCAGCAGCTCCGCGCCAGCCACATCCTCTTCAGCGCCCAGTCCGAGGCGGAGGCCGGCGAGGCCCTGAAGAAGGCCGAGGCCCTGCGGGCGAGGATCGCCGCGGGCCTGGACTTCGCCAAGGCCGCCGACGAGAACACCATGGACCCCAGCGGCAAAGGCAAAGGCGGCGACCTGGGCTGGTTCAACCACGGCCAGATGGTGAAGCCCTTCGAGGATGCCGCCTCGGCCCTGAAGGAGGGCGAACTCAGCCAGCCCGTCCGCACCCAGTTCGGCGTGCACCTCATCAAGCTCACGGGGCGCCGGGTGAAGCCCTTCGAGGAGGCCAAGGGCGAGCTCCTCGCCCAGATCACCCGGGAGCGATTCGAGACGCGGGCCAAGGCGAAGCTGGAGGAGCTGCGGAAGAAGGGGGAGTTCACCGCCGCGGCACGGGGCCTCGGCCTGCCCCTCGCCGTCTCGAAGCCCTTCCTCGAGGATGCCGCCACCCTGGAGGGCCTACGTACGCCGGCCCCGGTGATCCGGGCGGCCTTCGCGGCCAAGGTCGGCACCGTCTCGCAGGTCCTGACCGCCGGTGACCAGCTCGTGGTGTTCCGGGTGAAGGAGGAGCTGGCGGCCTCGGTCCCTCCCCTCGCCGAGATCCGGGACAAGGTCCTGGAAGGCTGGCGCGTGGAGGAGTCCCGCCGCCTTCTGCTGGAGAAGACCCGCGCCGCGCTGGCGGGCGGGGCCGGCCTCAACACCCTGGGCGGCACCTACACGGAGGCCACCAAGACCCTCGAGGGGGTCGGCGAACCCGCCCGGCAGCCCGCGGTGCGCGCCGCCCTCCTGGACGGCCCCGACGGGAAGGTGCTCGGCCCCTTCTGGACGGCCCAGGGCCTCTGGGCCGGCCGGGTGAAGGGCAGGACCCCCATGCCGGCGCCCACCTTCGAACAGCGCCGCGCGGTGATCGAGACCCTTCAGCGGGAGTCCGGCCAGCGCGTGCTCATGGCGGAGCAGTCCCAGATGCTGCAGCAGGGCCGCCTGCGCCCGGGCTTCAGCTCCCTCTGGGGCCGCCTGAACGGCATCTGGATGGCCGACCTGGCCGACGAGAAGATCGAGGTCGAATAGGCCTCAGGGCAGGGACGGACCTGGCCCGCCGCCGGGTTCAAGGTCCGGATGGTGGCAGCGCAGGGCTTCGCCGAAGGGCGGGGCCGCGAGGCAGGCGTCGCTGGCCGACGGACAGCGGGGGTAGAGGCGGCAGGCGCCGGCCACGTCCTCCCGGACGGCCTCCACGCCCCAGCGCCGGGGCGCGCCGGGGCGCTCCAGGCTCGGCACGGCCTCCCAGAGGCCCTTCAGGTAGGGATGCCGCAGCTCCGCCAGCAGCGCCGCGGCCGGTCCCTGGACCATGGCCTCGCCGCCGTAGAGCACCAGCACGCGGTCGCACAGCCGCGCCACCGCCGGGAGGTCGTGGCTCACAAAGAGCAGGGCCGTGCCCGCGGCCCTGAGCTCCAGCAGCAGCTCCAGCAGGTGCCCGCCCAGGGTCGGGTCCAGGGCCGAGAGCGGCTCGTCCAACACCAGCAGCGCGGGGTCGAGCATGAGGGCGCGGGCCACCGCCAGGCGCTGGGCCAGGCCGCCGGACCAGGCGCCGGGCCTCTGGTCCAGGGCGCTCTCCGGGAACTTCACCCGCTCGGCCATGGCGGCCGCGGCTTCACGCCGCGCCCGGGCGTCCCCGCGGCGGTGGATCTCCAGGGGCTCGACGAGGATCTGCCAGCCCGTGAGGTGGGGCGGCAGGCTGGCCAGGGGGTCCTGGAAGACCGCCTGGAGGCGGGGCCGGCGCGGGCGCCGGGCCTTCTCGGGGATTCCGGACCAAGGCTCGCCGTCCAGCCGCACCGACCCTTCCGTGGGCTCCAGCAGGCCGAGCACGAGATGCATCAGCGTCGTCTTGCCCGCGCCGCTCTCGCCCACCACCCCCCAGGCCTCGCCGGGCCGGATGTCGAAGGAGACGCCGCGGAGATGCCAGGCTCCAGCGCGGCGGAGTCCCAGGCCCTCGACGGCGAGGAGGCTCACGGCGGCCCTAGGCGCGGATGACGTCGCAGCCCAGGTAGGGCTGCAGCGCCGTCGGCACCCTCACGCTGCCGTCGGGCCGCTGGTTGTTCTCCAGCACCGCCAGCCAGGTGCGGCCCACGGCGAGGCCGCTGCCGTTGAGGGTGTGGAGGAAGGCGGCCTTCGCCTTCGGATCCGCGGGCTTGTACTTGAGGTTGCCGCGCCGGGCCTGGAAATCCCCGAACCAGCTGCAGGAGCTGATCTCCCGGTAGGTGTTCTGGGACGGCACCCAGACCTCGAGATCGTAGGTCTTCTGGCTGCTGAAGCCCATGTCGCCGGTGCAGAGCAGCACCCGGCGGTAGGGCAGCTCCAGTTCCTCGAGGATGGCCTCGGCGTTGCCCGTGAGGCGCTCCAGCTCGGCGTCCGCCTGCTCCGGCGCGCAGAAGGCGACGAGCTCCACTTTGTGGAACTGGTGCTGGCGGATGATGCCCTTGGTGTCCTTGCCGTAGCTGCCCGCCTCGGAGCGGAAGCAGGGCGTCAGGGCGCAGTGGCGCAGGGGCAGCGACTCGAAGGGCAGCACCTCGTCGCGGTAGAGGTTGGTGACGGGCACCTCGGCGGTGGGGATGAGGTAGAGGCTCGACTCGCCGTGGGGCATCTTGAAGAGGTCCTGCTCGAACTTCGGGAGCTGGCCCGTGCCGTAGAGCGACTCGGCGTTCACCAGGTAGGGCGGGATCACCTCCGTGTAGCCCGCGGCCGCCTGGCGGTCGAGCATGAAGGTGGCCAGCGCCCGCTCGAGCTTCGCGCCAAGGCCCTTCAGCACGCTGAAGCGCGCGCCGCTGAGCTTGGCCGCGCGGTCCAGGTCCAGGATGCCGAGCCTTGTGCCCAGCTCCACATGGTCCAGGGGCTTGTCGATCGCCGGGACCTGCCCCCAGCGCTTGATCTCGAGGTTGGCGTGCTCGTCCCTGCCCACGGGCACCGAGGCGTGGGGCAGGTTTGGGATGAGGGCCAGGAAGTCCCGGAAGGCGGCGTCAGCCTCCTTCTCCGCCTGCTCCAGGGTCTTCAGTTTCTCGCCGACGGTACGCTGGGCCTCGATCAGGTGGGACGCATCCTGCTTCTCCCGCTTGAGGCGGCCGACCTCCTCGCTGACGCGGTTGCGTTCGGCCTTGAGGGCCTCCGCCTCCTGGATGACCGCCTTCCGGGTCTGCTCGAGCCGCTCGAAGGTCGCCCGGTCGAAGGTGAGGCCGCGGTTGGACAGGCCCCGCTCGACGGCGTCCAGGTCCTGGCGGAGGAGGTGCAGATCCAGCATGGGAGCCTCAGGGAAAGCTCCAGTCTAAGGGTGAACGAGGGGGACCGCCCGCTTCCTTCGGTCGCGCTGCGTCCCCCTCGTGCTCCCCACGGAGGGGCCAAGCGGAGCTTGACCCCTCCGTCCTGCAGCCATCCTGGCGGGAGCTACACCGGCTCGCCGGCCCAGGAGGTGGCGAAGGCGTCCCGGACGGCGTCCTGGCCTCGATCCGCGCCCAGCAGCAGGCCGAGCTTGGCCAGGCTGGCCCAGCGGGTGTGGGGCCCGCCGGAGATGGCGCCCCGGGCCTCCAGGAAGCGGCCCAGCTCGTAGGCGGTGAGGTCCACGGCCCCGGAGGCGCACTGGGTGCCCACCACCACCGGCAGGCCGCGCTCCGAGCACTGCTCCACGAAGGCCTGGAGGTCCGCGCGCCCCGTGGGCAGGTTCCCGGCGCCGTAGGCCTCGATCAGCACCGCGCGGGCCTCCGGCGGCGGCAGGTGCCAGGCCATGCCCGGGAAGGGGCGCAGGGCGTGGACGCGGGCGTCGAAGCGTCCGCCGAGGCCCGGCGGCACCCGCCGCGGGAAGGTCCCCGCCTCGGGGTCCACCACCACGTCCATGCCCATTTCGGCCAGCGGCGGGAGGTTGGGGGAGTCGAAGGCGTCGAAGCGGTGCACGCTCACCTTGTCGCAGGCCACGCCACGCAGCCACCGGTTGCCGAAGCAGATGCCCACCTCGGCGACGCCGCGGGTGGCGAGGTCCACCGCGTTCACGAGGTTGCCCCGCGCGTCGCTGCGCACGTAGGCGAGGGGCCGCTGGCTGCCGGTGAGCACCACGGGTTTGCCCAGATCCGCCAGGAGGAAGCCCAGCAGCGAGGCGGTGAAGGCCATCGTGTCCGTGCCGTGGATGAGCACCACCCCGTCAAAGCGCGCGGCGGAGGCCCGCACGTGGGCGGCGAGGCCCAGCACCCCTTCGGGCTCCAGGGTCGCACTGTCGCAGTTGAAGGGGACCTCCACCTCCAGCTCCGCCAGCTCCCGCAGTTCCGGAACCTGTTCCAGCACGTGGTCCAGGTAGGCCCCGGGCGCCAGGGACGAGGGCGTCCCGTGGGGCGTCATGCCCAGGGTGCCGCCGGTGTGGAGGAGGAGGATGCGGGCCATGCCCTGACGATAGCCCAGGCGGCCACGAAAAAGGGGCCCCGGAGGGCCCCTCTTGACGGCGCGTCGCGCGCCCTAGAAGCGGTAGGTCACGCCCAGGTTCCACCAGCCCGGCTGGTAGCGCTTGTTGAACTCGGTCTGGTTGTAGCCGAGCACCCCGCGCCAGTGGGCGTTGAAGATGTACTCGGTGCCGATGCGGGCGCCGAGCTTGGTGCCCTTGCCCTTGTTGTTGTTGTTCGTGGAGGAGCCCGGCACGATGTCACCGAATTTGGGGTCCGTGATCTTGCCGTCGTCCTGCTTCCACTTCACGGCCATGAGGCCGCCGTAGAAGGACCACTTCTTGAAATCCTTCATGATGTCGTAGCCGAACACGAGGTGCTTCGGGGACGAGCCCTCGAGGCCGGTGCCGACCTTGCCCTTGACGCCGAAGGCGCCGAGGTGGAAGCGGTGGGCGACGCCGTCGGCCATGTCGAGGCGGAAGCCGAGCTCGAGGGAGTTGCCGACGAGGTCGTTGGCGGAGGTGATGCGGGTCATGTCGCCGACGCCGATCATCGTGGACACGTTCGCCTCAAACCCCGGCGTCTGAGCGAAGGCGGGCAGGACGCCGAGGGCGAGGAGCGGAATGGTGCGGAAGAGCTTCATCGCGATGTCTCCAGGTGAGGGTTCCAGGGGTTACCACTTGAATCCGGTCGACAGGACGACGGAGCGCCCGCCCACGTAGTCCGCGGCTCCGTAGGTGCCCCATCCCGTCAGGTTCGTGGTGTTGGTGCCCCAGGGCAGGGCGCGGTAACCGCTGAGGGGGCTGGTGGTGGTCACGGTGCCAGCCAGCGTCGAGGTGGAGAAGGTGGCGCGCTGCCAGTGGTTGAAGACGTTGAACACGGTCAGCTCGACGAAGCCGCGGAGCTTGCTCCAGATGGGGACTTCCAGGCCGAGCTTGAGGTCGAAGTTGAAGGTGTCGTTGAAGCGGCCGAGGCCGCGCTCGCCGAAGTAGCGGGTGTAGTTCGGGTAGAACGAGGCGTACTGCGAGGCGATGGTGCTGCCCGCGGCCGTCGCGGCGGCCTGGAGCTCGCTGCCGAAGACGGTGGAGCGGGTGAGGCTGTAGACGCCGCCGCCCGTGTAATTGAAGAGCAGGGAGCCGGTGAACAGCGTCCCCTTCTCGGAACGGTTCATGTAGTTCAGGTAGAGGCTCGCCTTGTGGCTCTGGTCGCCGGCGAGGAATCCGTAGGGGGCGTAGTAGCTCTCGTCCCGGCCATTGGCCTGGTGGACGGCGTCGAAATCGCCCAGGGTGTCGCCGGTCACGGACACGTTCGCGCCGCCGGAGTCGCCGCCCTCGCCGTTGCCCTTCAGGGTGGCGTAGGTGTAGTTGCCGCCGAACTGCAGCTGGGGGTTGAGGATGAACAGGAACTCCATCTCGGCGTTGTTGTAGTGGCGCTTGACGCGGTCGTCCGTGCGCCACCGGGTGCTGATGTTGCGGACGGAGATGCCGGGGACGATGACCGAGTTGTAGGCGTACTCGTCGCCGATGACGTTGAAGTCGTTGTAGAAGTCCTTCCAGACCCTGCGGGCGGCCCGGAACTCGATGAAGGAGCCGTCCTTCCAGTTGTGGCGGGCGCTCAGGCCGAACTCGGTGGCGGAGGGGGCCTTGATGTTCGGATCCACGAAGGAGGTGGGGCCGCCGGCGGCGTAGATGAAGCCGTTGGGGCTGATGTCCCAGGAGGCGAGGTTCGTGATCTGGTCGTAGGTGTAGGCCGTCCCGTTGGTCTTGATCAGGTAGCCTTCGCGAACCGGATTGCCGGAGTAGGTGAAGCGGGTGGTGAATCCGTCGTGCAGGCGGCCCACGTAGGTGGCGGCGTGGCCGCGGAAGATCCAGCTCTGGTCCTGGAAGGGATCGAAGGTGACCTGGAAGCGCGGGCTCACCTTGTTGGAGCTGATGGTCTTCGTGCCCAGGGTGTCGGTGGCGCTGGCCTTGTCGTAGCGCAGGCCGAGCATCACCTGCCAGGAGGGCGAGAAGGTGATGACGTCGTTCAGCCAGGCAGAGTCGGCCACGGAGGTGGCCTCGGCGGCGCTCGTGAGGCTCAGCTCGATGTTGTCCCCGCCGCTGGGAACGCCGGAGCGGAAGGCGCGGTAGGTGCCGTCGGGGTTGATGCCGGACACGAACATGCGGATGCCGGTGGGCGTCTGGGCATTGTCGGACTTCTGGCCGGTGCGCACGCGCTCGTAGCCGACGTCCACGATGTGCTGGCCGAAGGCGGTGGTGGGGCTGTACCAGGTCACGTTGGCGGTGTAGGTCTTCGCATTGCGCTCGAGCGGGTTCACCGCGCTGAAGGTGGCGTTGTTGAAGCGGTAGTACGCGAGGTTGCTGAGCAGCACGTCGATGCGCTGGTTCCGCGGTCGGTTGAGCTTGCCGCCGCTCAGGATCTCGTCGATCTTGTTCGAATAGCGGGCCTCGATGCTGAGGTTGTTGCCGAGCACGCCGCGGTAGGCGATGGAGCGGTACTCGTTGGTGTCGTCGCGGTCCGAGAGCGTGTCGGGATCGTAGGAGTTCCCGATGAACGGGCTGTTGGCCGTGTGCTGCTTCTGCTTGCTGCCGCCGACCTCGATGGTGTGGTCCGAGGTGATGGCGAAGGTCAGCTTGCCTTCATAGAAGGTGAGGTCGGTGGTGGTCGTGTAGGCCGCGCCTTCCGTGGGCAGGGTGAGTCGCGGGCTGCCGTCGGAGTTCGTGGTGGTGGGGCCAGGCGCCGAGAAGGTGCCCTGGGTGGCCGACTGGGGGTTCTGCTTCGTGGAGAAGTTGAACCAGATGCGGTCCTTCCAGATCGGGCCGCCCACCTGGAGGGTGTAGGTGCGGCTGAGGATGTCCTCGCCGTTGGTCAGGCCGCTGTTGGACGGGGCCACGGCCGGGCGGAGGCCGCGGGGCGCGGCGGCGCTCCAGTCCGTGCGGTTGATGTTGGCGCGGAGGACGCCGGAGAATTCGTTGCCGCCGGACTTGGTGATGGCGTTGATGACGCCGCCGGTGAAGTTGCCGTAGCGCGCGTGCACCGGGCTCTGGAGCACCTGCACCTGGTCGATGGAATCGTCCACGTAGTACTGGCGGCCGCCGGAGACGTTGAACACGTTGTCGGCGATGTCGGTGCCGTTCAGCAGGTACCGGTTGCCGGTGGTCTGGCTGCCGCGGATCGTGACACGGCCGGCGATGCCGGTGGTCACGCCGGGCGCGAGGAGCGCGATGTTGGTGAGGCTCCGGACCGTGCGGGGGATGGTGTTGAGCACGTCGTCGGAGAAGGCCGTCGACTGCTTCACGTCGGTCTTGTCCACCGTGGAGGCGGTGGCCACGACCTCGACGGTGGTGGCTGCGACGGCTTCGGCGGTCAGCAGGTCCTGGCGCAGGATCTGGCCGACGCCGAGCTCGACTTCGGCGCGGGTCGTGACGAAGCCGTCCTTGGAGGCCGTCAGGGTGTAGCGGCCCGGCGGCAGCAGGGGGGCGCGGAAGGCGCCGGCGCTGTCCGTGGCGACGCGGCGCTGACCCTGCAGGGCGGGAGAGGTGAGGATGATGGTGGCGTTGGCCACGGCCTTGCCGTCCTTGAGGCGGAGGCTGCCGAGGATCTGGCCGGTGGACTCCTGCGCGACCGCGGCGGGACCCGCGGCCAGGAGGAAAGCCAGCGCCGTGAACGTAGTCCTGTTCGGAATCGTCATGTTGGAACTCCCAGCGAAGGTCGTCGGTTAGAAGGTCACGCTGAAGGAGAGCTCGAAGGAGAGGCCGCTCTTCGAGGACACCTTGGGCGTGGACACGGTGACGTTGGCCGCATTCAGTTCCAGGGCGTACTTGTCGCCGAAGCGGTAGCCGACGCCGAGGACGGGGGTGATGGCGGTGGACGCCTTCGATTCGTTGGTGGCGATGGAGTCGATGGCCAGGATGTTGGCGCTGGGCGTCGTGGTGGTGGTGTTGGAGATGGCCTGGCCGTTGGTGGTGATGCGCGTGCCGGTGTCCACCGACTTCACGCGGGTGCGACCCAGGCGCAGGCCGCCCTGCCAGTACACGCCATCCAGCCACGCGTCCTGCCGGTAGAGGGCCGCGATGTGGAAGGTCTGTCCCTCGGCCTTACGATTCCGGGTCTCGTAGTAGCTGGGATTGACGTTGGTCGCGGCGATGCTGAAGGGGATGAAGCTGAGCAGGTCGTTGTCCCCGGGCAGGTAGCGGTACCCGAAACCGTAGACGAGACGGCTGTCAGAGCCGAACTTGGTCGTGTATTCAAGATCGGCGCCGACGGTGTAGCCGGCGTTGCCGAAGACGCCCTTGGCTTGGCCCCCCAGGGGGCCGCCGCCCATCTTGAAAGCGAAGGAGCCCGGAGCCTGGGCGCTCAGGCTGGCCGCGGCGGCCAGAAGGGCGCCGACACGTGCTAAGTTGAAAAAGACCTTCATATGGATCCTCCACGAGGTGTGGTTGGGTGGGCACGAAAGGCAGGCCTTGGGTGCTGGCCGCGGGACCTGACTGCGGCAAGGCGGACGGGAACTTTTATAGGTGATGCGGCACAGAGGCACAACCTTTAGTTCTGGGCACCTGGAATTTCATAGCTCCGCTCCTGGGGCTGCTGGCGATCGCCGCAGGCGGCGGGGGCGACACCTTGGCGCCCCTCCGCAAGGCCTCAGAGGATGTCCAGCCCCGACATCCGTTCCACCCCCTCGATCCGCCGGGTCCGCGCGGCGCCCTGGCCTCCCACGATGAGGCGGCAGCCGTCCGGCAGACGCTCCTGGAGGTCCATGAGCAGCCGACGGGTGGTCTCGCCAGCGCTCTGGATGGAGAGGCTCACGGCCACGCGGTCCACCTTCAGGGCGCGGGCGGCGTGGGCGATGCTGGCCACCGGGAGGTCGACGCCGAGCAGCTCCACGCGTGCACCCGAGGCGGCGTAGAGCAGGGCGACCATCAGGAGGCCGAGGCGGTGGCGCTCGCCGGGCAGGGTGGCCAGGAGGACGCTGCCGCGGTGGGGCTGCGGAGGATACTCCAGCCGCATCTGGCGGAGCAGATCCTCGAGGACCTCCGTGAGCAGGTGCTCGTGGTGGATGTCCAGGCTTCCGTCGGCCCAGGCCATCCCCACCCGGTCCAGGAGGGGGGCCACGATGTTCTGCAGAAAGTCGCGGAGCGCCCGGTCCCGGCGGGCCTCCTCCAGCCGGGTGCGGATGGCGTCGCTGTCGAGGGCCGCCACCGCCTGGAAGAGGGCCTCCACGGCCCCGGCATGCCTCGGGGATGCGTCCTTGGTCATGAGGTGCCGCAGGGCCTCCTCGTCGGCCCGGACCACAAGGCTGGGCCGATGGCCCTCCGCCACGGCCTCGGCGATGAGGCGCAGGCGCCTCAGGTCGGCCTCCCGGTAGCGCCGGTGTCCCGAGGGCAGGCGCACCGGCACGGGAAAGCCGTAGCGGCGTTCCCAGACCCGGACGACGTCCGGCGAAAGGCCCGTCTCCGAACAGATGTCGCCGATGCTCATGAGGTCGGGGGAGTTCGTGGGACCCATGGCGCCCTCCAGGCCACCATTGTATTGTCCAGATGAATACCAGGACAATATAGACCATGCGTGAAATCTGGACACGGGCTGCCCTCCAGGGTCAGGTCCCGGCAGGGTTGCGCCGCAGGGCGGCAGACCTCAGGTGGTGACCAGGGCCTTCAGCTCGTCATTCCCGAAATCGGAGGCACAGCTCACGACGATGGCGCACTGTCCGGGCTGGCTGGGGGGCAGTTCCACCGACCCTTTGAAAAGGCCTTCGCCGTCGGTCTTCCCAGTCAGCAGGGTCGTGGCCTTCTTGAGGCTGGAGACGAGCCGGATGGAGACCTCCGCGCCTCCGACCGGGTTCTGGCTGTGGCAGAGGCGGGCCCGCATCTGGAGGCTGAACACGGATCCGAAGGTGGGACGCAGCGGCGAATCGAGGACCAGCTCCAGCGTGTCCACCTCGCCCTCCGCCTGGAGGTATTCGAGGATCGCCTGGTCCAGGCTGCGCTCGTTGAAGATCTGCGTTTCGGCGACCTCGCCCGGGGTGGTGTCGTACTTGCCGTTCTTGATGTCGCGGATGATGGCCTTGTGCTGCTCGTCCATCTTCCCCTGGATGACCGTCTCCTCCACGTGGGTCCCGCCCGCCACCAGCTCCTCGTAGGAGGAGCGGTAGGAATCGAGGATCTCGCCACCCACGTAGATGAGGGTCTCGATCTTCGGATTGGTCAGGCCCTTGTCCTCCGTCTGCACATGGAAGACCCGGTTGCCATGCCGGACATCGGTGTTGTACCCGGTGATCACGCTGCCCCTCGAATCCTGCGGAAAAAATCGGTATCGGTGCTCAGGAGGGACGATGCAATTTCTCGGCCAGCTCGGGCATGATCTCCCAGGCGATTTCCCGGAGCGCGTGGTCTCCGAGGCGGGCCACCACCGCGCGCGCCAGGGCGTCCATCGCGGCCGGATCCGACATCAGGGCCCGGAGCAGATCGGCGGCGGGGCCCGGTTCCAGGGGCGGCAGGGAGGTGGCCGGCGCCATCCCGGGGGCCTCCGGGAGCGCCAGCGGCGCGGCCAGGCTGCCCCCGGCGGCGAGTCCCCCCGCGGCCAGGGCACCGGAGGCCAGGGCACCGGAGGCCAGGGCGGCGGCCATGGGGTGGGAGCCGGGGTGCGGTTCGGACGGCGCGGACCATTCCTCCATGGAGGTTTCCACCGCCGGGAAGGCGTCCGCGTCCAGGTCCATGGTCTGGATGGGGGGGAGTTCGACGGAGGCGACCATCGGCACGGACGCGGCCGGGGAGGGCGCGGGCTCCCACGCGGGCTCCGGCTCCGAGGGCACGCCCAGCACCTCGCCGCTGACGACCTGGAAGCCGCCCGGGGGGGGCTCCAGGGCCGGGAGCTCCAGGGGAAAGTCCCCCGCGGTGGGGAGGGAGGGTTCGACGGGAGGAAGCTCGTCCCAGGTGGGGCCGGCCTCGGCCGGGATGCCCGCCGGGGGCGTGAGGTCGAAGGACCCCGCCGCGGCGGCGGGAGCCTCCGCCGCCGGAGGAGCCTCGAGCGGCAACCCGCGCAGGCTCTCCAGGTCGAGCTCCTCCAGGTCCAATTCGGGTTCCGGGGCGGGGACCTCCTCGGCGAGGAGGTCCTCCGGCGTGAGGAGGAGCAGGTCGAGCTGCAGGCCCGGCGTGGTGGCGGAGGGGGAGAGTCCCGGAAGGTCCGCGAGCTTCGTTCCGGGGGGCAGGGTGACGAGATCTCCGGATTCCATCCCGCCGATCCCCTGCAGGTCGCTCAGCTTGGTGCCGGGCGGCAGGGTCTCCAGGTCGGCCGGGTCCACGCCGGCGGGCGCGTGGAGGCTCGGGAGCGGCGTCCCCGGGGGCTGGGTCGCGTAGGGATTCGGCTCGGGGAGGTCGCCCTGGGTCGGGACGAACTCGGGCATGACGGCCGGCGGAGGGGGAGGCGGCACCGCCTGCACCGGCGTGCCCAGCAGCTGGCGCACGCGGTCCGGCAGGTCCCGCAGCTCGATGGGTTTCTTCAGGAAGCCTTGGATGGGGGCGTTGGCGAGGCGTTCCGGGTCCACGGTGTCGAGCACGCCGGCCATCATCGCCACCGGGATGTGGGCGGTGGCCGGGTTGGCCCGCAGCCTGGCCAGCAGTTCCCAGCCATCCATGCCCGGCATGGTCGTGTCGAGCAGCGCGATGTCGAAGGATTCGCCGGCCTGCAGGAGCCCGAGGGCGGCCTCGGCGGATTCGACGCAGACCAGTTCCACGTAGGACGCGCCGAGCAGGGTTTCCGCGATCTTGTGGATGCTCGGATTGTCGTCCACGAGAAGGAGGCGGGCCATGGAAACCTCAGGGTTTGGGGATAGAGTGCGGCGCGTTTGCGCCTAACGCTACCAGAAATGGGCCCTTGGCAAGCACGTTATGGCGGGCGGAATCAGCGCAGCAGGGCGCGCAGCCGGCGGGTGCGCTCGCTCTCGGAGAGCCGCACGAGCAGGATGCGGTTGCCCACCCAGACCCAGGCGGCATGGGAGGGCTCGCGGAGGGCGATCTCGGGACCGGTCGGGAGCCAGCCGGCGACGGAGGCGCGCAGCCGCAGGCTGGTCCGCCATTCGGCGCGGAAGGCCCGGCGCAGCGCCTCCCGTTGCGGTTCCGGCGCGAGCGGTTGCTCTTCGGGACCCCAGCGGAGATCCCAGGCGGTGAGGGCGTCCCGTTCGCTCCGCCAGCTCCACGCGGGATCGTAGGCGGGCCAGGAAGGCGCGTCGGAGGGCACGCGCCTCCACTCGGCAGCGTCCGCCGGGCTGAGGAAGCGGGGCGTGCCCGCCGGCTCCTCCAGGTCCCGCGGCTCGGCGAGGGCGCCGCCGACCCTCGCCATCCACCTCGGCGGATGGGCGAAGACCTGGCCATCCCCGGTGGCGGCGCGGGTCCACGCGCCGTCCTCGAGCCTCCAGAGGGTCCAGGCGTGGGAGACGCAGGTCCAGAGCCGGTCGGCGCGGGGCACCCACAGGAGGCCGTCGGAGGACCAGGGCAGGAGCACCTTGGCGCCGCGGAGGTCGCGGCCGTCCTCCCAGAGCCCGTCCTGGGTGGCCGGCCACCCGCGGGGAGGCGGCGGAAGGCCCGTCTCGTCCCATCGCGCCAGGGTCGGCTCCGGGGGCTCGCCGTCGGCGGGCAGGAGCGAGAGGAGGAGCCGGTCCGGACGCGTGGGATCCGCGAGTCCGACGAGGGCCGCCTTGCCGTCCCATGAGAAGCGGCTCCAGGGACCGCTCTGGACGGACCAGAGCACCCTTCCCTCGGGAATCTCGAGGAGCCGCGTCTCGAAGCGCGAGGGTCCCAGCATGAGCGTGACCAGCAGCCGGTTGGTCCGCCCGGGGGCGAGCCGCGCGGAGCACATCGGCGCGTCGAACCGGTACCTGCGCCACTCCAGGCCCCGCCAGAGGGCCACCATGCTGGCACCCCGGGGGCCGTTCAACGCCACCGCCTGGTCCGCGAGATAGGGGCTGGCGGGCTCCCAAGGCGCGCCGAAGGCTCCCTCCATGGGCCAGGGCTCGCGCTGGTCGGGGTCCTGCGCGCCGATGAAGCGGGGGGACCAGCCGTCTTCCAGGGGCCACTCGGCGAGGGCGTCGAAGGTGTCCATCACCATGCCGGGCGTGACCGCGCCCGGAACCGCCACGCCTCCCTGGCCCGGGGGCCGCAACCCCAGGCCGATGGCCACCATCAGCAGCATGGCGGCGATGAAGAGCGTGGCGATGAGGTACTTTTGGGGGATCACGGAGCGCCGTGGAGATTGCCACCATGATGACGAAACGAGGCCGTCCGTGAAGCATCGCCTGCCCCTCGAGACCGAAGTGAAGCTGCGCGTCCCCTCGGCCGCCGCCCTGGCGCCGATGCTGGAGGCCCTCGGCTTCACGCTCCGGTCGCCGGCCCAGGAGGAGGTGAGCGTGCTCTGGGATCGGGGGGGCGAGCTGCGTCGGCGCGGGAGCGCCCTGAGGGTGCGTCGCTACGGCGGCGGCTGCCTGCTCACCTTCAAGGGCCCGCGCGCGCCGGATCCGGTGCTCAAGATCCGCCCCGAGCGGGAAACCGCCGTGGCGGACGCCGAGGCCCTCGAGGCGATCCTCGGGGCCCTGGGCTTCGCGCCGGTGCTCACCATGGTGAAGACCCGCGCCGTCTGGGCCCGGGAGGAGCTGGAGGCCTGCCTGGACGAGACGCCCTTCGGCTGCTTCCTGGAGCTGGAGGGGGAACCGGCGGCCATCCGGCTCGCCATGCAGGGCCTGGCCCTGGACGCCTCCCACGTGGAGCCGCGCAGCTACGCGGCCCTCTATGCCGGGCTGGCCTCGGACTGAAGCCCGGCTCAGGCCGAGAGGGCCCGGTCCAGGTCCGCCAGGAGATCCTCGGCATCCTCCACCCCCACACTGAGGCGGAGCAGGCTCTCGGTGATGCCCAGCGTCGCGCGGTCGGCCTCGGGCACGCTGCCGTGGGTCATGCTCACCGGGTGGCAGACCAGGCTCTCCACGCCGCCGAGGGACTCGGCCAGGGAGAAGAGCCGGAAGCGCGCGGCGATGCGCTCGGTGCGGGCGGCGTCGCCGGTGTCGAAGCTGACGATGCCGGAGAAGCCCTTCATCTGGCGCTTGGCGAGGGCGTGCTGCGGGTGGGATTCGAGCCCGGGATAGTAGACGGCCTTCAGGTCCTTGCGCGCCTCCAGCCAGCGGGCGATGCGCAGGGCGCTCTCGTTGTGCCGCGCCATGCGCAGGTGCAGGGTCTTGGTCCCGCGGAGGACGAGCCAGGACTCCATGGGGCTGAGGATGGCGCCGGCCGCGTTCTGGATGAAGTGGAGGCGCTCGCTGAGGGAGGCGTCGTCGGTGACCACCACGCCGCCCACGCTGTCGCTGTGGCCGTTGAGGTACTTGGTGGTGCTGTGGAGCACGAGGTCGGCGCCCAGTTCCAGCGGCCGCTGGTTGAAGGGGGACGCGAAGGTGTTGTCCACCGCCAGGAGGGCCTGGGGCGCGGCTTCCTTCAGCAGGGCCTTCACCGCCGCGATGTCGGTGAGGCCGAGCATCGGGTTGGTGGGGGTCTCGAGGAGCACCATCTTCGTCGCGGGCTTCAGGGCGGCCCGCAGGGCGGCCAGGTCGCTGGTGTCCACCTGCGTGTAGCCCAGGCCGAAGCGGGCCATGACCTTGTCCACGAGGCGGAAGGTGCCGCCATAGACATTGTGGCCCAGCACCAGGTGGTCCCCGCCGCTCATCAGCTCGAAGAGGGCCTGGGTGGCGGCGAGGCCCGACGCGAACGCGACGCCGTGGGCGCCCCCTTCCAGGGCCGCCAGGTTCCCCTCCACCGCGTCCCGGGTGGGATTGCGGGTGCGGGCGTACTCGAAGCCCTTGTGCTTCCCCAGCCCCTCCTGCACATAGGTGGAGGTGAAGAAGACCGGCGTCATGATGGCGCCCGAGGTCGGATCCGGGGCCTGGCCGGCGTGGATGCAGAGGGTGTCGAAGTGGTCTTGGGAATCCATGGGCGCCTCGACCTTCTAGGATGGGAGCGGAGGGCCGCCATGAGAAGCCGACTTGCCGTTCCGATGGTCCTCTTCCTGCTGGCCTGCAGCCCCGAGCGCCCCGAGCAGCAGGTGAAGCGGACCTTCCACGACATGGTCAAGAAGGTGGAAGCCTCCGACGCGCCGGGCGTGGCGGCCTTCCTGGCGCCGGACTTCGAAGGCCCGGACGGCCTCGACAAGGGCACCCTGCAGCTCATGCTCGTGGGCATCTTCCGGGAGCAGAAGGTGGGGGTCACCGTGCTCCAGGAGGCGGTGCGGGTGGAGAAGCGGACGGCCTACCAGGACGTGTCGGTGCTCCTCACCGGGCGCTCGGGCAAGGGACTCTTCCCCGACGATTCGTCAAGAAAGTCCTTCCGCCTGCGGTGGGAGCTGAGGGAGAAGACCTGGCGCCTGAAGCGCGCGGAGACCCTGGCGGAACCGGCCTCCTGAGCCCCGGCCTCAGTTGCGGAAGCGGAACTTCCGGCGTTCCGCGGGCGGGCGGGGCAGGGACTGGGCCCGCTCCTCCTGCATCCGACCCAGCTGCGCCCGCACCGGCTCGGGGAGGCGGCGCTCCCGCGCCTCCTCCTGGACCATCCGGACGAACCGCGGGAAGCGGAAGAGGGTGCGCAGCGGGACACCCGAGGCCGCCGCGACCTGGAGGGCGCCGGGGATCTCCCCGTAGCGGCCGAGGTCGTAGAGGGCGACGATCCGGAGGGCGGTGGCCTTGGGATTGCCGGGGAAGTTGCGCAGCAGCTCCTCCGACCAGCGCAGGGTCATCAGGGGATCCCCCTTCAGGTGCGCGGGGGCCTCGAGGGTCTCGTCCGGTGCGGGCGTCTGGGGCGCAACCTCGGCGACCCGAGCCGGTGGAGGATCCGCCTGCCCGGGGGGGGCGGGCATCCGGGCGGCTGGCGCGGGCCTGACCGGAAGGGCCGGCCGAGGTGCGGGAGGCGTGGCGGCGGGGGGGGTGGACGCGGCGCTGGCCGCGGGCCCGGCCGACGGAGGGCCCGGTGCCGGGGCTGGTGCCTGCGGGGGCGGCGCCGTCGGCGCAGGGGGCGGCGGGGCGCTGGAGCGGCGGTTCCAGGTCCAGAGGCCGCCCCCGAGGAGCAGGATTCCCGCCGCGGCGGCGAGCCAGGGCGCGATCCGTCGAGGCGAGCCGGGAGGCGCGGAATCCCCGCCGGCGGTCGGCTCGTCGGACCGGGGTGCGGGGCGGACCGTGAGCTGGGTGGGGAGGGTGTCGGCCGGGCCGGACCAGGAGGGATCCATGGCACCCCGCAGGACCGCCGCCAGGGCCTCGGCGGAGGTGAAGCGCTCCCGGGGGTTCTTGGCGAGGGCCTGCATCACGAGACCCTGCAGGCGGGGCGAGACCTCCGGGAGGCCGGTCAGGTCCAGGGGCGCGGGCTCGTCGTGCACGATGCGGTAGAGCACGGTGGCCGTGGTGTCGCCCACGAAGGGGCGCCGTCCGGCCAGCGCCTCGTAGAGGATCACGCCCACCGCGAAGAGGTCCACCGAGGGCGTGGGATGACCGGTCTGGATGTACTCCGGCGCCATGTAGCCGAAGGTCCCCAGCAGCGTCCCCGTGCCCGTCATCTCCGAGCCGCCGATGCGCGCGATGCCGAAGTCCATCACCTTCGCCAGGAGCCGGCCCTGCAGGCGCGCGACGCGGATGTTCGAGGGCTTGATGTCCCGGTGCAGCACGCCCTTGGCGTGGGCGTAGGCCAGCCCGTCGCAGACCTGGGCGAGGACCTCCAGGAGTTCCCGGGGGGCGAGGCCCCGGCGCGCGAGGAGGGCGCCCAGGTCCTCTCCGGGGACGAACTCCATGGCCAGGTACAGCAGGCCCTCCTCCTCCCCGAACTCGTGCACCGTGACGAGGTTCGGGTGGTTCAGCCCCCCGGCGGCCCGGGCCTCCCGGTAGAAGCGCTCCCGGGCCTCGTCCTTCGCCTCTCCCAGGGCGAGGGAGTCCTTCCGGATGGTCTTGATGGCGACCTCCCGGCCGATGACCGTGTCCTGGGCGAGGAACACCTCGCCCATGGCCCCTTCGCCCAGGCGCCGGAGGATCTCGAACTTGCCGATGCGGGGGGTCATGGGGCGGGCCTGGAAGGCTAGAGACGCGGCCGGGGCGTCCCGGGTTGAGGGTCAGGTTCCGGGGGGCCCGCCGCCGGGCCGGTCGGGCAGGGGAAGGCCCTGGACCAGGGCGCCCAGGAGGTCCGGCGGCAGGCGCCGCGTCCGGCGCGCCTCCTCCAGCAACCGGCGGTAATGGGGGACGCCTTCCATCCGCGCGGGGGTCACCCCGGCCGCGCCCGCCTCGTCGAGGGCGGCCTTCAGCTCCCGGGTCCGATTGAGCCGGAAGAGCGCGTAGAGCCGGGTCGCATGGGAGGGCACATGGCCGGGCTCCTCCCGGAGGGCGCGCTCGAACTCCGCCAGGGCGGCCTCCGGGTCGGATTCCAGGAGGCGCAGCCCTGCCTCGAAGGCCTGTGGATCCTTCGGCCGGCCGATGTCCGGGGCCTGCGCGTCCGGCGGCGGCTCCGGCCTCGGCGCGCTCGGACCCGGCCCGCCCTCCCCGGGCGGGGCCGCGCTTTCCGGGGTGGAGGGAGCCTGAGCCGGGCGCGCGGGGGTCGCCGGCGTCCCGGTCCGGGCCGGTACCAGGGGCACCAGGGGCGCGGCCGCCGCCGGGGGCCGCTCGGCCCCGCGGCGGCTGGCCATCCAGAGCCCCCCCGCCGTGAGCCCCAGGACCACCCCGAGGGCGGGCCAGAGCAGGGTCCGGGACGACTCGGGTTCAGGCTCCCGGGTGAGGATCACGGGGGCCTGCCTGCGGGGCGGGGGCGGCGGCACGGGGGTCGCGGGCGTCGCGGGCCGGACGGGCCCCACGGGCAACTGGGGCTTCGGAGCCTCCCGCGTGGCGTCCTCCTGCCAGTCCTGGAGCCCCGGCCACGCCGGGTCTTTCGCGGCCCGCAGGGCGGCGGCGAAGGCGGCGGCGTCGGGTAGGCGCCAGGCGGGATCCTTGGCCAGGGCGCGGTCCAGCAGGGACTGCACCGCCGGCGAGAGGCCCTCGATGCGGGCGGGCTCGAGGCGCTCGGGCTGGTGGTGGACGATGGCGTAGAGCAGCGTCGCGCCGCTGTCCCCCTGGAAGGCGCGCTTCCCTGCAAGGGCTTCATAGAGGATCACGCCCACCGCGAAGAGGTCGGAGGAGGCGCTGGCCTTGCCGCCCTGGATGTACTCCGGCGCCATGTAGGAGAAGGTGCCCACCAGCGTGCCGGTGCCCGTGAGGTCCGAGCCGCCCTGGCGCGCGATGCCGAAGTCCATGACCTTGGCCAGGAGCCGGCCATCCTCGAGGGTCACGCGGATGTTCGAGGGCTTGATGTCGCGGTGCAGGACGCCCTTGGCGTGGGCGTGGGCGAGGCCGTCGCAGACCTGGGCGAGGATCTCCAGCTTCTCGGTCGCGGTGAGGGACCCCGCCTCCAGGAGGGTTCCCAGGTCCTCGCCGTCCACGTACTCCATCGCGAGGTAGAGCAGGTCGCCGTCCTCGCCGAATTCGTGGACGGTGACGATGTTGCGGTGGTTGAGGCCCCCCGCGGCCCGGGCTTCCCGGAAGAAGCGCTCCCGCACCACCTCCTGCCTGGACGCGAGCTGCAGCGCGTCCTGGCGGATCACCTTGATGGCCACGTGGCGGCCGATCATGGGGTCCTTCGCCAGGTACACGTCCCCCATGGCGCCGTGGCCCAGGGGCTGGAGGATCTCGAACTTTCCGATGCGGTCGCGCATGGCGGGGGAAGGGAACTCCAAGCCTAGCAGCGGGGCTTGGCGGCGGGGCCCAGCAGCAGGGCCTCGCGGCGGGCCGGCCTCACGCGGGGCGCTGGGCCAGGAGCCAGGCCTCGTCCCGCACGGGGATGCCGAGGCTCTCGGCCTTGGTCAGCTTCGAGCCCGCCTTCTCGCCGGCCACGAGCACGGTGGTCTTCGAGGAGACGGACCCCGCGACCTTCGCGCCGAGGGCCTTCAGGAGCGCTTCGGCCTCCTCCCGCGACAGGGTGGGCAGGGTGCCGGTGACCACGGCGATCTGGCCGGCGAGGGGCATGGCGCTGGGGTCCACGGGGGCCGGGGGCTCGGGCCGCACGCCGAGGTCCGCCAGCCGCGCGGGCAGGTCGGGATGCAGGGCGCAAAACGTCCGCACCGCGGCGGCCACCTTCGGACCCACCTCGTCCACGGCCTGGAGCTGGTCCTCGCCGGCGCTCCAGAGGGACTCCAGGGACGGATAGGCCTCCGCCAGCAGTTCCGCGGTGCGGGCCCCCACCATGGGGATGCCGAGGGCATGGAGCCATTTGGCGAGCGGCTGGGTGCGCGCGGCATCGAGGGCCGCCATCACGTTCTGGGCGGACTTCTCGGCCATGCGCTCGAGCCCCGCGAGGAAGGCGGTGCCCTGGAGCGGATCCTGGAGCAGGGTCAGGACCTCCCAGGGCTGGCCGAAGCGCCTCGAGGTTACGAGCTGCTCCACCAGGGCGTCGCCGAGGCCCTCGATGTCGAGCGCCACGCGGCTGCCGAAGTGGAGGAGGCGGGCGGCGAGCTTGGCGGGGCATTCGGGGTTCAGGCACCGGATGGCCACCTCGGCGTCGTCGTCCTTGCCCACGGCGCCGCCGCATTCGGGGCAGGCCGACGGGACCTGCGGCAGGGGGCCATCGCCCTCGGCGCCGGGCACCAGGGCCACGACCTTCGGGATCACGTCGCCGCCCTTCTCGATGAAGACCCGTGATCCGATCCGCAGGCCCAGCCGCGCCAGCTCGTCGGCGTTGTGCAGGGTGGCCCGGCGCACCGTGCTGCCGGCCACCTCCACGGGGGCGAGTTCCGCGACCGGTGTGAGCTTGCCCGTGCGCCCCACCTGCCAGGTGATGCCGAGGACCTCGGTGGTGGCCTGGGTGGCGGGGTACTTGAAGGCGATGGCCCAGCGCGGCGCGCGGTCGGTGAAGCCCAGGCGCTGCTGGAGCTCGGCGCTGCGCACCTTCAGCACCACGCCATCCAGGTCGAAGCCCAGGCGCTCCCGCCGAGCGCCCACCCGTTGGATGAATGCCCTGGCGGGTTCGAGGCCTCCCCCTTCCATGCGTTCGGGCATGGTGGCGAAGCCCCAGCCCGAGAGGCGCGCCATGGCTTCGGCGTGGTCAGCCTCCCCCACCACCTGCCAGGGCAGGAACTGCAGGCGCCGGGCGGCCACCTCGCGGCTGTCCAGCAGCTTCATGGTCCCGCTGGCGGCGTTGCGGGGGTTGGCGAAGCGTGGCTCGCCGCGGGCGTCCCGGTCGCGGTTGAGCTCCTCCCAGCGCACGCGGCTGAGGAAGACCTCGCCGCGCACCTCGAGGAAGCCGGGCGCATCGTCGGGCAGGGCGAGGGGGATGTCGGCGATGGTCCGCGCGTTCTCCGTGACGTCCTCGCCCACCTCGCCGTCGCCCCGGGTCACGGCGAGGACCAGCGCGCGGCCTTCGTAGGTGAGGGCCAGCGAAAGCCCGTCCACCTTGATCTCCCCTGCCAGCTCGACGTTCTCCCGGCCGGTTCCCTTCAGCACCCTTGCGTACCACGCTTCCAGCTCGCCGTCGGTGTAGGCGTTGTCGAGGCTGTAGAGGGGCGTCCGGTGCCTCACCTTCTCGAAGGCCTCCACCGGCGGCGCGCCGACGCGGCGGGTGGGGCTGTTGGGGTCGGCGAGGCCGGGGTGCTCGGCCTCCAGCTCGCGCAGCTCCTTCTCCAGGGCGTCGTATTCGGCGTCGGAGAGCGTGGGCTGGTCCAGGACGTAGTAGCGGAAGCGGTGCAGGCGCACCTGGTCGGCGAGTTCCTTGAGGCGTGCGCGCAGGCCCGGGGTCATGGCTTCGATTCTGCCCGGTCGCAGGCTTGCCGCCAGAGCCCGCGCAGGGCGGCCTCGAAGCGCCGGGCGAATCCGGACCCATCGCAGAGGGGCGAGCCGGCCACCCGCTCCCGCAGGCCTGCGCGGAGCGCGGCGAGGCGGGCCGGGTCTCGCGCCAGCCCGACGGCCAGGGCGGCGTAGTCCGCTTCGCCCGCGGCGACGAGCCCGTCGAGGCCCACGGCGCGGAGCAGGGTCGCCCCCACCCGCCCACTGTGGCGGCGGCCTTCCAGGGCCACGACGGGCACGCCCATCCAGAGGGCCTCGCAGGTCGTGGTGGTGCCGTTGTAGGGGAAGGGGTCGAGGGCGACGTCCACATGGTGGTAGGTCGCCAGGTGCTCGGCGTCCCCTGCCCGCCACCCCATCCCCAGGATCCGCGCCGGGTCCACGCCGTGGGCGGCGAAGCGGGACTGCACCCAGGCCCGGTGGCCGGGGTCGGGGAGGGCCTTGTCCTTGAGCAGGAGGCGGGAGCCCGGGGCCTCCCGCAGGATGGAGGACCAGCGGGCCACCGTCCCCGCGCCGGCCTTCGCGAGGGTGTTGAAGCTGCCGAAGGTGAAGGGGGCGCCCGCCGACGACGGGGCCGGGACGGGTTCCGGCGCCTCCGCCGGAGGCTGGTAGCACAGGAAGACCGGGTCCAGCCGCGCCAGGGGCTCCGTGTGGTGGGCCTCTGACCTCCCCGGCGGGTCGGCGATCGAGTCCGTCAGGCGCGCGTCCATGGCCGCCAGGCCGGTGGTGCCGGGGCAGCCCAGCCAGGTGGCCTGCACCGGGGCGAGGCGCCGCGCGAACAGCGCGAGACGGTTGTTCCCCGTGTGGCCCGCGAGGTCCACGAGCACGTCAGGGGCCTCGGCGCGGATCCGGGCCTCGAGGGCGTCGTCGTCGTCCCCGGCGACGAAGGCGAAGCGGTCGGACCATCCCTCGAAGGCCGCGGTGCGGTCGTCCCGGGCCTGGACGTCGGCGTAGGCCAGGACCTCCACCCGCCCGCGGTCCAGGTGCCGGAAGAGCGGCTCGAGGAAGAAGGCGCAGGAGTGCCGGCGGAAGTCCGGCGAGAGGAAGCCGACCCGCAGCCGGCGCTCCGGATCCGGATCCCGGGGCCGGGGCCGGGGCCCGGTGACGGGGGCGGCCACGCGCGCCCAGGACTCCGCCGCGCGGCGCAGGTCCTCCCCTTCCGCGTCCTCGTCGCAGTGCAGGACGAGCGCGAGGTTCTGGAGGGCGGCCGTCGAGCGCGGGTCCAGGGCGAGGGCCTTGTGGTACTGCAGGAGGGCCTCCCGGACCCGCCCCAGCTCGCGCCGCAGGTTGCCCAGGGCGACGAGGGGTTCGGGCCGCAGGGGCTCCAGCCGCGCGGCCTCCCGGAGGGCCTGCTCCGCATCGCGCAGGCGCCCCAGGTCCCGCAGCGCCAGGCCCGCGTGGTAGCGGGCATGGTAGTGGCGAGGGGCGCGCGCGAGCACGGCCTCGAAGCGGGCCAGGGCCTCGCCGTGGCGCTGCTCGCGCCAGAGCCTGACGCCCTCCCCGACCATCGCGTTCAGGTCCACGGGCCCTCCCGGCCGGTGGCGGCGCCCAGGGCGCCGAGGAAGTCGCGGGCGAAGGCCGCGCCGTCGCAGAGGGGCGAGGCCGCCATCCAGGGGCGCTGCCCTGCCCGGCGCGCAGCCAGTCCCTCGGGATCCGAGGCGAGGGTGGCGGCGAGGCGGACGTAGGCCTCGGGATCGGGGGCGATCCACCCGCCGAGCCCGACGGCCCGCAGGAGGCTGCGGCCCACCCGCGCGGCATGGCGGTTTCCCTCTAGGCCCACCACGGGGACGCCCATCCACAGGGCCTCGCAGGTGGTGGTGGTGCCGTTGTAGGGGAAGGGGTCCAGCGCCACGTCCACCTCGCCATAGCGGGCGAGGTGGACGGCGGGGTCCGCGTCCAAGGGGAGGAGGGTCACGGAGCCCTCGGCGAAGCCCGCCGCGGCGAGGCGGTCCAGGGTACGGCGCCGCACGAGGGGATCGTTGAAGGCCCGGTGCCCTTTGAGCAGGAGCCGGGAGCCGGGGACCGCGGCCAGGACCTGGGCCCAGGTGCGGAGGACCCCGTCGTGGAGCTTGGAGAGGTTGTTGAAGCTGCCGAAGGTCACCCGCCCGGACGCGAGGCAGGGCGGCGGCGTCACCGGCGGGGCGGCCGGATCCGGGCCGTAGCAGAGGAAGCGGGGGAGGCGCAGGAGCCGCTCCCGGTGGTGGGCCTCGAAACCCGGCGGATCCGCCTCGGCGTCGGTGAGGCGCAGGTCCATGGCCGCCAGGCCGGTGGTCCCCGGGTAGCCGAGCCAGGTGGCCTGGAGGGGTGCCACGCGCGCGGCGAAGAGGGGCAGCCGGTTGTCGGGGGAATGCCCGGCGAGGTCCACCGCCACGTCCAGCCCGTCGGCCCGCAGGCGGGCCACCGCGGCCCCGGTGTCGAGGCCGGTGGTCTCCACGAAGTGTTCGCAGAGGCCCGCGAGGCGCGCCGTGACCTCGTCGCGATGGGCCAGGTCGACGTAGGCGAAGAGTTCCACGGCCTCCCGGTCCAGGTGCCTGAGGAGGGGTTCCAGGAAGTACGCGCAGGAGTGGCGGCGGAAGTCGGGAGAGACGAGGCCCACTCGCAGCCTGCCCCCGCCGGGGCGCGGGGGCAGGCGGGGCGCCTCCGGGGCGGAGCTCCAGCGCACGTGCTCGGCCAGCAGCGCGGGGCCGTCCATGGCGGGGTCGTGGTTCAGGTGGAAGAGGTAGGCGCTGCGGGTCGGCCACCGGTCCGGGGCCTGGGCCAGCGCCTCGCGCAGGTTGAGCAGGCCTTCGGGAACCTGGCCGCAGCCGGCCTGGAGGATCGCGAGGTTGGTGCGGGCCGCGACGAAGTCGGGCCGCAGCGCGAGCGCGGCGGCGTAGCGCTCCATGGCCGCCCCGGGCCGGCCGGCGGCGTCCAGGGCCTTCCCGAGATTGAACTGGGCCTCGGGGCTGCGCGGCTGGCGACGCGCCGCCTCGTCCAGGAGGGGCAGGGCTTCCGTCCGGCGCCCCTGGCCGAGGAGCAGGAGGCCCAGGAAGCCCAGCAGCGCGGGGTGGCCCGGGGCGGCGGCGAGGCCCGCGCGGAAGGCGGCTTCGGCGGCCTCGGAGCGGCCGGCGTCCCGGAGCAGGACGCCGAAGTGCAGCCGGGCCTCCGGGTCCCCGGGATCCAGGCGCACGGCCTCGGAAAGCTCGGCCTCCGCCGCCCCGGTCCGGCCTCGCGCGAGCAGGATCCGCCCCAGGTGGAGGCGGCGCGCGGGATCCCCGGGGTCCGCCTGCACGGCGCCGCGCAGGAGGGCCTCGGCGCGGGGCAGGTCGGCCAGGGCCTGGGCGGCCACGCCCCCGAGGTGCAGCGCCTCGCCGTGGTCCGCCGAGCCCGGCGGCACCTCGAGGCAGGCCTCCAGGGCCTCCGCGAAGGCGCGCTCGGCATAGCGGCGCCGCGCGCGGGCGAAGGGCTCCTCCCGACCGCTCATCCACCCGCCTCCCGGACCCGGGCGAGGTCCTCGAGGGCCGCCTCGACGGCGGCGGCGAAGGCGCGCCCGTCGCAGAGGGGGGAGCGCGCCATCGCGGCGCGCAGGTCCGCGCGCGCCGCCGCGAGCCGGGTCGGATCCGTCGCCAGGGAGGCCGCCAGCTCCAGCCAGGCCTCCGGGTCCGGGGCCGCCCAGGCCGGCCGCCCGACGGCGTGCAGGAGGCTGAGGCCCGTGCGGGCCGCGTGGCGGTCTCCGGCGATGGACAGCACCGGGACGCCCATCCACAGCGCCTCGCAGGTGGTGGTGGTGCCGTTGTAGGGGAAGGGGTCGAGGGCGAGGTCCACCTCGCGGTACTGCGCCAGGTGGTCCGCCGTGTCCGCCTCGAAGGGCCGGAAGTCCAGGGCCTGTCGGGCCACGCCGTGGGCCTCGAACCTGCGGATCCATCGCTCCCGGGTGCCCGGATCCGTGAAGGGGGCCGCCTTGAGGAGCAGCCTCGATCCGGGGACGCGCCGCAGCAGGCGGGACCACAGGGCCACCACCGCAGGGCCGAGCTTCGAGGGATTGTTGAAGGAGGCGAAGGTGCAGGCGCCGCCTCCGGTCATCGGCGGGGGCCCGGGCTCCGGCGCGGCAGGCTCCGGCCGGTAGCAGAGGAAGCGGGGCAGGCGGACGAGCCGCTCGGTGTGCCAGCCCTCGGCGCCGGGAGGGTCGGCCAGGGCGTCCGTGAGGCGGGCGTCCATCCGGGTGAGTCCCGTGGTGGCGGGGTAGCCGAGCCAGGCCACCTGGACGGGCGCGGGCTTCCGGGCGAACACGAGGAGCTGGCGGCCATGGGTGTGCCCGGCGAGGTCCACCAGCACGTCGATGCGGTCCTCGCGGACGGCCCGCGCCACGGCCTCGGGCGCGAGGGCGGAACAGTCCCGCCAGTGGTGTGCGAGGCGCCGCAGGCGCGTCGTGGTGGCGTCCTCGACCGGCGCGAGGGCGTAGGCGTGCACCTCGACCCTGGCGGGGTCGTGGTGTTCCCACAGCGGCTCGAGGAAGGCCGCGCAGCTGTGGCGCCGCAGGTCGGGGCTCACGTAGCCGATGCGAAGGGGGCGGCCCGTCAGGGGTTCCGGCGCGGCCGGGGGCAGGGGCTCGGTCCGCGCCTCGATCCACCGCCCCCAGGCGAGGTGCCGGCGGAAGACCTCCTCCCGGGAGAGGCCGGCATGGTAGTTCACCGCCGCTTCGAGCAGCACCGCCGGGGCGCGGTCCCCCAGCGCCGCCTCCGCCCGGCGCCGCAACGCCCAGGCCTCCTCCTGCTCCCCCTGCTCCGCGGCCACGGCGGCCAGGGCGGTCCAGGCGGGGGCGAAGCGCGGGTCCAGGTCGAGGGCGGCGGCGAAGGCGCCGCGGGCCTCCTCGAGCCGGCCCTGGTGGCGCAGGGCCACGCCGAGGTTGTGGCGAAGGCCGGGGTCCGCGGGGTCCAGGGCCGCGG
>JBDIBF010000018.1:0-43429 GCA_039812765.1 Holophagaceae bacterium | reverse complement strand
GGGATGACGTGGTTGGTCTCCAGGTCCAGGTGGTCGCCGGGGCCGTAGAGGTTCACGGGGATGAGGAAGATGCCGCGGGTGCCGTACTCCTGGGCGTAGGCCTGCATCTGCACCAGCAGCGCCTTCTTCGCCACGCCGTAGGGGGCGTTGGTCTCCTCGGGGTAGCCGTTCCACAGGTCGTCCTCGTGGAAGGGCACCGGGCAGAACTTCGGATAGGCGCACACCGTGCCCAGCACCAGCAGCTTCTCGATGTCCTGGGTGCGGCAGGCCTCGATGAGGTGCAGGCCCATGGCCATGTTGGCGAAGAAGAAGGATCCCGGATGGGCGCGGTTGGCGCCGATGCCGCCCACCCGCGCCGCAAGGTGCACCACGCCATCCGGATGCGCCGCCCGGAGGAAGCGCGCGGCCGCGCCGGGGTCCAGCAGGTCCACCTCGGTGCTGCGGGTGGCGATGACCGTGGCGCCGCGGCGCTGGAGCTCCGCCACCACCGCCCGGCCCAGGAATCCGTGGCCGCCAGTGACCCAGATCGTGCGGTTCTCCAGGGGGAACGATTCGGGGAAGCTCACCGGTAGCCCCCGCGCGGCGCCTCGTGGTGGCCGGCCTCCCGGAGCACCTTCTCCCGCTCCGCCAGGCGCAGGTCGGCCTCGACCATCATCCGCGCCAGCGCCTCCACGGAGGTCGCGGGTGTCCAGCCCAGCTGGCGCTGGGCCTTGGACGGATCGCCCTCCAGGTGGTCCACCTCGGCGGGCCGGAAGTAGCGGGGATCGATCTCGACGTAGCGGTTCCAGTCCAGGTCGAGCTGCTGGAAGACGAGGTCCAGGAACTGGCGGATGGAGATGGAGACCCCCGTGGCCACCACGTAGTCGTCCGGCGCGTCCTGCTGGAGCATGCGCCACATGGCCTCCACGTAGTCGCCGGCGAAGCCCCAGTCCCGCTTGGCGTCCAGGTTCCCCAGGTAGAGCTTGTCCTGCAGGCCCAGCTTGATGCGCGTGGCGGCGCGGGTGATCTTGCGGGTCACGAAGGTCTCGCCCCGGCGCGGGCTCTCGTGGTTGAAGAGGATGCCGTTGCAGGCGAAGAGGCCGTAGCTCTCCCGGTGGTTCACCACCTGGTAGTGGCCGTAGACCTTGGCGACGGCGTAGGGGCTGCGCGGCTCGAAGCGCGTGCCCTCGTGCTGGCGCGGCTTCGCCGAGCCGAACATCTCGGAGCTCCCCGCCTGGTAGAGGCGGGCCTGCTTGCCCGAGGCGTTCTGCCAGTTGCGCACGCACTCCAGCAGGCGCAGCACGCCGAGGGCCACCACGTCGGCGGTGTACTCGGGCTGGTCGAAGCTCACCTTCACGTGGCTCTGGGCGCCCAGGTTGTAGATCTCGTCGGGGTTCACCTCGTCCAGCAGGCGCCGCAGCCCGCCGCCGTCCGCCAGGTCGCCATAGTGGAGGTGCAGCTTCGGGTGCTGGTGCGGATCCACGTAGAGGTGGTCGATGCGCTCCGTGTTGAAGTTGGACGCGCGGCGGATGACGCCATGGACCTCGTAGTCCTTGGCCAGCAGCAGCTCGGCGAGGTAGCTGCCGTCCTGGCCGGTGATGCCGGTGATGAGGGCGACACGGTGGGTCAAGGCGGCTCCCGCGGAGAAGGTCCAGGATGCCACGGCGAAGGCGCCGGCGAAGTGCGTCAAGATGGGCCCATGGCCCGGCTCCGGCGGCTCATCCTCAACCTCGCGTCCATGGACCCGCTCCAGGTCGGCGGGGCCGCGCGGCTGGCCCAGTGCCTGGCCCGGCACCTCTCCGAGACCGCCGGTCCCGGCACCGAATGCCTCGCGGTACTAGGCCACCGCACCTGGGCGGAGAGCTTCCCCCTGGAGGGCCCCTTCCGCCAGCTCGACGGCACGGGCCTCTCCAAGCCGGCCCTGGGCTGGGCGGTGGAGCGGGCCTTCGAGGCGTCGCGCCCGGGCCGCCGCCTCGCGGTCCTGGCCGGACGCCTCGCGCGGCGCGCCCACAGATTCCCTACGGCGTGGCGCCACGACACGGTGGTGCACGTGCCGACCCAGACGATCCACCCGCTGCCCCCGAGGCACTGGAACCTGCCCTACGCCATGAACCTCGCGGACCTCCAGCATGAGCACTTCCCCGAATTCTTCTCGCCCAAGGACCTCCGCAAGCGGCGGGAGCGCTTCCTCGCCTCGGCCCAGGCCGCCGCGGCGGTCTTCGTGGCCGACGCGTGGACGAAGCGGGACATCCTCGCCCACCTGCCCCTGGACCCCGACCGGATCCACGCGGTGCCCCTGGCGCCCACCTGGGAAGCCTCGGAGGTCCCGTCGGAGGCCGACGCCCGGGCCCGGGTGGCCGCCGAGGGGATGCCGGAGCGCTTCGCCTTCTATCCGGCCCAGACCTGGGCGCACAAGAACCACGCGCGGCTCTTCGAGGCCCTGGCGGCGCTCAAGGCGGGGGGGCTGGCGGTGCCCCTGGTCTGCACCGGACAGACCAACGCGCATTTCCCCGTGCTGCAGCGGCGGCTGCTGGAGCTGGGCCTGGAGCGGGACGTGCGCTTCCTCGGCCTCGTGCCCGAGGCGCTGGTGAAGGCCCTCTACCGCGCCTGCGACCTGGTGGTGGTGCCCACGCTGTTCGAGGGCGGGCCAGGCATCCCGGTCCTCGAGGCCCTCGCGCTGGGCCGGCCCCTGGCCGCCTCCACCGCATGCGGCATCCCGGAGGCCGTGGGGGACGCGGGCCTCCTCTTCGACCCCCTGGACCCCGCGGCCATGGCGACGGCGGTGGAGAAGCTCTGGAGCGATCCATCCTTCGCGAAGGAGCTCGGCGCCCGGGGCGCCGCGCGGATGGCCCCGCGGAGCTGGGACCGGACGGCCCGGGCCTATCACGCCGTCTACGAGTCCGTCCTGGAACGCGCGGGAGGAGATCCCTCGCCCTTGGGCTAAGCTGGAAGGTTCATGCCCTTCTCCCTGCTGATGCCCTCTTACAACCAGGCCCGCTACATCGGCGAGGCGGTGGACAGTGTCCTCGCCCAGACCGATCCGGACTGGGAGCTGCTGATCCTGGATAACAGCAGCGACGGCACGCCCGAGGTGATGGCGGGCTACGCCGATCCGCGGATCCGGTTCACCCACATTCCCGGACGCATGGACGTGGGCACCTGCCTGAACCGCATGCTCGCCGAGGCGAAGGGGCCCTATTTCGCCTACCTCCACACCGACAACCGGCTCCTCCCCTGCTTCGTGGCCGAGCACCGGAAGGCCCTCCAGGCTCACCCCGGCGCCCTCGCGGTCTGCGACTACTGGGAGATCTCCGAAGACGGACGGCGCCAGAAGCTGCGCCGCCGACCTGATCCCTTCCCCCTGGCGCGGCTCTTCAGCACCGACACCCTCGGCGTGCCCTTCGCTGCCGGCCTGGACCTCGCCCGCAAGGTCGGGGGCTTCTCCGCCGACGACCTCGCCGACGACGTGCTCTTCGTGCTGAAGGCCGACGTCTTCGGCCCCCGGGTGAATCTCCACCGGCCTCAGATGGAGTACCGGACGCACCCCGCCTCCCGCTTCCTCCAGGGGGGCCTCGACCGGGTGCAGCAGGCCATCCACCGCGCGGTGCTGCAGGCGGCGCGGGAACGCCCGGCCGGGCTCCCCGACCCGTTCGCGGGCGGGCTGGACCGCGCCCGCGGCCACGTGGCCGTGGCCTCCCGCATGGCCCGCATCCGCTGCGAGCGCCACCTCTCGGGTCTGGGCGGCGTGGACCCCGTCTGGATCAGCGGGACCGGCCCCGGGTCGTTCTGGATGGCCTGGGCCTGCGGCGAGCTCCACCGCGCCGTGGCCGGCTTCGTGGACGCCACCGCCATCGGCGCGGAGAACCGCCTCTTGGGCCTGCCCATCCGGGACGAGCCGCCCCACGGCGCCCGGGTGCTCTATCCCCGCTCCAAGGGGCGGACCGGCGCCTCACAGGCCCTCCGGTGGATGGTGAAGGGGCTCCCGCCTCTGGACCACAAGCTCAAGCGCCTGCCGGGCGACGTCATGTCGGGCCTCCTCTGCCCCTTCCAGCTCCGGGATCCCGCCGCCCAGGAGGTGTGGATCGCCGGGGAAGGGGCCCTGGCGGCCTACCTGGCCTACGGCGCGGAACGCCTCGGCGGCGTGAGGGTGGCAGGGTTCGTCGGCGAGGACGCTCCCTGGGCGGCCCTGCCGGGCCGGGCTTCCGCGCCCGAGGGCGCCTGCGTGTGGACGCTGTGACGGCCGGGCCCGGGACGGCCGGCGGCGGACCGGAGGCCTTCCCACCGCTGCCCGAGGCGCCGCGGGTCTCCATCGTGATTTGCACCTACAACCGCAAGGAAGACTTGCGGCGGGGCCTGGACGCCCTGGCCTCCCTCACGTACCCGGACAAGGAGGTCATCGTCGTGGACAACCGCTCCACCGACGGCACCGCCGAGCTGCTGGAGGGCTACCCGGTGCGGCGCATCCTCGAGGAGCGGCAGGGCGTCTCCCACGCCCGGAACGCCGGCATCGAGGCGGCGAAGGGCGACTGGCTGCTCTACTTCGACGACGACGCCTCCGTGGAGACGCCGGACCTCATCGAGCGGATGCTCGCCACCTCCCGCCTGGATCCCCGCATCGGCATGGTGGGCTGCCGCATCCAGGCTATGCAGGTCGGCGAGGGCAATCCGGACCTGGCGCGGATGTTCCTCGACACCAACGGCCAGGACCTGGGCCCCGAGGACAGGGTCTTTCCCGAGCATCCCTGCCTCATCGGCGCCTGCCTGATGTACCGCATGGACGCCTTGGGGGACATCCGCTGCCGGCCCGAGCTGGGCCGCCGGGGGCGCTTCCCTCTGGGCCGGGAGGAACTGGACATCTCCGAACGCATCCACGCCAAGGGCTGGGCCTCCGCCTACTGCGCGACGGCGCACGTGAAGCACTGGATCCGCGGCAGCCGCTTCACGTGGTCCTGGGTGTTGAAGCACCAGTTCGCCGAAGGCCTCAGCGAGTTCATGGAGCAAGGCTGGAGCCTCTGGCGCCGCCGGTGGCACAAGCCCTTCACCGAGGCCTTCGCCGTCGCCTTCGCGGCGCTCACGTTCCAGGCCTCCCGGCGCCGGGAGCGGACCGTGCGCCTCGCCCGGGCCGCCGGCGTGGCCTGGGGGCCCATCTTCCAGCGCCTGAATCCCGCGGACTGACCCGCTTCCGATCCGAGGCCCCGACCATGCTCTTCGACTCCCCCAGCACCTTCGGCCGCGCTTTCCGCATCCTCACCTTCGGGGAGAGCCACGGGCCGGCGGTGGGTGTGGTCCTCGACGGCGTGAAGCCCGGGCTGCCCTTCGACCTGGAGGCCATCCAGAAGGAGCTGGACCGCCGCCGTCCCGGGCAGTCGGACCTGGTGACGCCCCGCAAGGAGGCGGACCGGGTGCAGGTCCTCAGCGGCGTCTTCGAGGGCCGCACCACGGGCCACCCCATCGCCCTCGTGGTGTTCAACGAGAACCAGAAGAGCTCGGACTACCAGGCCATCGCCGAGCTGTTCCGCCCCGGCCACGCGGACCTCACCTTCGACCGGAAGTACGGCCTGCGCGACCCCCGGGGCGGCGGGCGCAGCAGCGGGCGGGAGACGCTGGCCCGGGTCGCCGCCGGGGCCTGGGCCAAGCAGCAGCTCGCCGCCCTCGGAGTCACCATCCGCGGCTTCAACCGCGAGATCGCCGGCATCGAGGGCTCGGGGGTGCACTGGGATTTCGTGGAGATGAATCCGCTGCGGGTCGCCGACCCGGCAGCCTTCGAGGCGCAGAAGCGGGCCGTGGAGGCGGCCCGGGCCGAAGGCGACAGCGTCGGCGGGGTGGCCGAGGTCTGGATCGAGGGCCTGCCCATCGGCCTCGGCGACCCCACCTTCGCCAAGCTGGACGCCCTGCTGGCCTACGCCGCCATGTCCATCGGCGCGGTGAAGGGGGTGGAGATCGGCTCCGGCTTCGAATCGGCCCGCAAGCGGGGCAGCGAGAACAACGATCCCCTCAGCCCCGAGGGCCCGCTCAAGAACGACGCCGGCGGCACCCTGGGCGGGATCAGCACGGGCGCCCCGGTGGTGCTGCGCGCGGCGGTAAAGCCCACCAGTTCCATCGCCCACGCCCAGAAGACCATCACGAAGGCGGGCGAGGCCGCGGAGATCAGCACGAAGGGCCGCCACGACCCCTGCATCGCGCCCCGCATCGTGCCCGTGCTGGAGGCGATGGCGGCCCTGGTGGTCTACGACGCGTGGCAGACCCAGCAGTCGCTGCGGGAGGGAAGCCTCCCCGAGGCGGAGGACTGGGACTGGGAAAACGTCACAAGCCTCTTGGCGAAGATCACAGGTTCCCCGGAAACCTAGGTCCGCCGGGCCTCGGCGGGCTAGACTGTGTCTCAGGCTGGACAGCAGGGTCCCGCCGTCCCGGATGCCCATGGAACCCGTCATCCTCAGCTACAACGCCGCCGCCCACGGACTCGACGAGGTGGCCCGGCACGTGGTGGCGGACCACCTTCCATCCCGTCTCTCGGCCTGGAAGCAGGCCACGGAGGCCCGGGAGCTGGTCTACGTGGCGACCTGCCAGCGGGTCATGTGGCTGCTCTGGGGCGGCCGCCCTGAAGGGCTGGGCGAGTCCGAAGCCCAGCGCCTCGAGGGCGAGGCCGCCTGGCGCCACCTCCTGGACGTGGCCACGGGCCTGGAGAGCGCGAACCTCGGCGACCGGGAAGTCCCCGGCCAGATGCGCGACGCCCTGGAGGTGGCCCGGCAGACCGGCGCCGCCGACGGCGAGGCCCTGGCGGTCTTCGAGGACGTCATCCGCGAGGCCCAGCGCCTGCGCTCCCGGGTGGGGCTGGCGGATGGAACCGTCAGCGTGGCCACGGCCGCCCTGCGCCACCTTTCGGAGGCCCTGGAGCCCGGCACCCCGGTGGCCGTGGTGGGGGTGGGTCCCATGAGCACCTATCTCGCCGAACGCCTCCCCGAGCGCGGCTTTCCCGTGACGGTGGTCAACCGCACCGAGGCGAAGGCCCGGGCCCTCGCCGAGCCCCTGGGGCTGCCGGTCCTGCCCCTCGACGCGCTGCGCCGGGACCCCAACGGCTTCGGGGCCATCGTCACCGCCACCAGCGCGCCGGAACCCATCTTCACCCACGACGCGTGGAAGGGCCTCCCCAAGCGCGCCCACCTCCGCCTGCTGGACCTGGCCCTGCCGCCGGACAGCGAGCCCGCCCTGGAGCGCATCCCCTGGGTCCAGCGCGTGGACCTGCCGGTCTTCCTGGAGGCCACCGCCACCACCAAGGCCCAGCGGGCCGAGGCCGCCGAGAAGGCCGAGCCCTACCTCATCGCCGCCGTGGCCCGCCTGCGCAAGCGCGCCGAGGAGCGGGCCCACAAACGGGACCGGGAGCTGGCCTCCACCCGCCTCGAGGAGGCCTGGGAACTGCTCGTGCAGGAGGCCCTGGGCGAGCTGGACGAGGAGCAGCGGGAGCACATGGCCCAGTTCCTCCAGCGGGGCCGCACCCTGGCCTACCGCGCCCTGGCGCAGAGCCAGCTTCCCCCCGAGGTGCTGGCGTTGCTCACCCGCGGCGCGCCCAAGGCGCCCGGGACCGACCCGAACCCGCACCCGGAGAGCGAAGCCTCATGAAGCCCGTCATCGTCGGGACCCGCGGGTCCAAGCTGGCCACCGCCCAGGCCGAGTTCCTCGTGGAGCACCTCAAGGCCAAGGGATTCGAGGTGGCCTGGAAGCTCTTCACCACCAGCGGCGACCGCTGGCTGGAGGGCCCCCTTGACCAGCGGGGCGGAACCGGCTTCTTCACGAAGGAACTGGAGGACGCCCTGGTGCAGGGGCACGTGGACGTGCTGATCCACAGCCTCAAGGACGTGGCCATCGAGCGCCCCGCGGGCATCGTGACGGCCTGCGTCCCCGAGCGCGAGGACCCCAGCGACTGGATGGTGATGCGCCGGGACTTTCCCGCGGACGGCGTGGTGGGCACCAGCTCCGTGCGCCGCGAGCGCATGCTGCGCGCCGCCCACCCGGAGTGGCGCTTCACCTGGATCCGCGGCAACGTGCCCACCCGCGTGCAGCGGGTGCGCGACGGCCTGCTGCGGGACGAGCCCCTCCACGCGACGCTGCTGGCGGCCTCGGGCCTCAAGCGCCTCGGGCTGGACCTCTCGGACCTGGACGTGCGGCCCATGGCGCCGGACGAGCTGCTGCCGGCGCCGGGGCAGGGGGCCCTGCTGGCGGAGACCCGGCCGGACCGCGCCGACGTGATCGAGGCCTTCGCCGACCTCCACTGCGAGGCCACGGCCCGCTGTGTTGCCCTGGAACGCGGCGTGCTCAAGGGCCTGGGGGGCGGTTGCCAGATGCCCCTGGGCGCCCTGGCGGCCGTGGCCCCCGACGGGAGCGTGACGCTGAAGGCCGTGCACGCCGCCGACGCCGGGATCCGCCGCGCTGAGGCCTCCGGGGACGACGCGGCCGCCCTGCGCGCCGTCCTCGCGGGCCTGGGGGTCCCTTGAGGCTCGGCCTGGCCCGGAGCCCCAAGCATTCGCTGAGCCTCGCCGTGGCGCGCTCGGGCTGGGAGCAGGTCTTCCTGCCCCTCAGCCACGCGGAACCGGGCCAGGATCCGCCGCCCCTCCCCGTGGCCGAGGCCGACGGCGTGCTGGTGCTCAGCCCCGCCGGCGCCAAGGCCGTGGCGGGACGGCTGCGGCCGGACCAGGCCGTGCTGGTGCAGGGCCATGGCACCTTCGAGGCCCTGGGCGCGCCCGAGGGCGCGGCGCAGGTGGCCTTCAGCCCGCGGGCGGAAGGGCTCTGGGAGCTGCTCCGCACCCGCTTCCCCCAGGGCGGCCGCTTCCTGCTGGTGCGCGGGGAGCGCAGCCGCGGCTTCCTGGAACAGGCCTCGGCGGGCACGGCGTGGCGCATCGAGCCCTGGATCACCCATCGCGAGGTCCCCGACGATCCGCCGCCCTCCCTCGAGGGGCTGGACGCCGTGCTGGCCCTCAGCCCCCTGCAGGCCGAGCTGCTGGCGGGCGCGCCCGCGGGCCTGCGCCGCTACGCCTGGGGCGCCCGCACCGCCGAGGCCTTCGCGGCGTCGGGACGTCCGGCGGACGGGACCGTGGAGCCCGACGCCGACGCCCTGGTGGCCTTCCTGCGCAGCGAACTCACGAGGACCCGATGAGCAACGACACCCTCTTCCAGGATGCCCTCACCCACTTCCCCGGCGGCGTCTCGAGCCCGGTGCGCGCCTTCCGCGCCGTGGGCGGCACGCCGAAGTTCTTCAAGCGGGCCTGGGGCTGGCAGTTCGAGGACGAGGAGGGACGCACCTTCCTGGACCTCTGCATGAGCTGGGGACCGCTGATCCTCGGCCACGCGAACCCCGACATCCTCGCCGCGGTCACCGAGGCCATGCACGAGGGCCTGACCTTCGGCGCGCCCTCCCGCCGGGAGCTGGCCCTGGCCCGGAAGATCAAGGCCATGGTGCCTTTCATGGAAAAGATGCGCTTCGTCTCCAGCGGCACCGAGGCGGTGATGAGCGCCCTGCGGGCCGCCCGGGGCTTCACGGGCCGGGAGCGCATCCTCAAGTTCGACGGCTGCTACCACGGCCACGCCGACGCCCTGCTGGTGAAGGCGGGCAGCGGCCTGGTCACGTTCGGAGAGCCCAGCAGCGCGGGCATCCCCAAGGCCGTGGGCGAGCTCACCAGCGTCCTGAGCCTGGATGACCTGGAGGGCCTGGAGGCCTACTTCGCGAAGCACGGCGGCGAGACGGCCTGCGCCATCATCGAGCCCATCCCGGCCAACAACGGCCTGCTGGTGCAGCGCGAAGACTTCCTGAAGGCGCTCCGCGCCCTGTGCACGAAGCACGGCGTCCTGCTCATCTTCGACGAGGTCATCTCGGGCTTCCGCGTCGCGCCGGGCGGAGCGGCGGAGCGGCTGGGGATCACGCCGGACCTCGTCACCTACGGCAAGATCATCGGCGGCGGCATGCCCGTGGGCTGCTACGGCGGACGCAAGGACGTGATGGGCGTGGTGAGCCCCGACGGGCCCGTGTACCAGGCGGGCACCCTGAGCGGGAACCCCGTGGCCATGGCCGCGGGCCTCGCCACGATGGAGCGCCTCACGCCGGCCCTCTTCGCGGACCTCGAAGGGAAGGCCACCCGGTGGGCCGCCGCCTTCGAGACGATCCCCGGCCTGCGCTGCCCCCACGTGGGCAGCCTGCTGTGGCCCCTCTTCCAGCCCGAGGTGCGCCGCGCCGACCGCATCGAGTCCGGCGCCATCGCCTCCTTCAACAAGCTCCACAAGCTCATGCTGGCGCAGGGCGTCTACCTTGCCCCCAGCGGGTACGAGGTGGCCTTCCTCAGCGCGGCCCACGGGGACGAGGCGCTGGCGGCCTTCGAGAAGGCCGTGGCGGCGGTGGCGCCCAGCTTCGGACAGGCGGGATGAGCCGGATCGGGAAAGTCCTCTTCGCCCTCGGCGCCCACAGCCCCTGGGTGGTGGGGCCCGTGGCGGTGGTGGGGATGCTCTTCCTCTTTCCGCCGGGGCCAGTCGCCTCGCCGGAGCAGGGGGCCTCGATCGAGCGGGCCTGGAGGTCCTTCGGGATCGCCCTGGCGGTGTCGGGCCTGGGCTTCCTCGCGGCGCTGGTGGCGGGGCTGGTCCATTGCGCGAAGGACGCCTCGCTGTCCGCGGGGCTGAAGGCCTTCTGGGCCCTCGCGATGGTGATCCTCGGCGCCGTGATGGTGCCCGCCTACTTCTGGGCGCGGGTCATGCCGTCGAAGCCGGGAGGCGCGCCATGAAGCCCTGGCACAAGGTGGCGCTCGGGATCCTTTCCCACTGGTTCTTCCTCTACCTGCCCTTCTTCTTCGCCGCCATCTTCGGCCTCGTGGCGACCACCGCGAGCCAGGGCGGCCACGGGCAGCCCGGGCCGCTCTTCATGGCGGGCATCATCGCCCTCTTCGCCGTGCACTTCCTGAGCATCCTGCTGATGATCGGGACGCAGATCCTCTACGTGGTGCACTGCCTCAAGCACCGCCGCTTCGCCGAAGGCAACCAGCGGGTGCTGTGGGTGCTGCTGCTCTTCTTCCTGGGCATCTTCGCCGTGCCCGTCTACTTCTGGATGTTCATCAGGCCCCAGCCCGCGGGCGAGCCCTTCTTCGGTCCCAAGGTGTCCGCATGAATCCATGGCTCAAGCGGATCATCGGCATCCTCACCTTCTGGCCCCCGCTCTACATGGCCCTTTTTCTCGCCTTCATGGTCTGGACCTTGGTCACGGGGATGCGCGGGGGGCAGGGGGTGGGGCCGCCTCCCGCGTTCGTCCTGATCTTCATCTTCCACATCCTCACGATGGTCATCCTCTTCGGGCTGCTGGGCTTCTACGCCGTCTGCGTGTTCAAGCATCCCGGCCTCCCCCAGGACCGCCGGATCCTCTGGCTCATTCTCATCCTCATGTTCGGCTTCTTCGCGATGCCGGTCTTCTGGTGGATCCATCTGCGGCCGCTCCCCGACGACGGCAGCCTCTTCGGCAACAAGGAACCCGCATGACCAAGCCCCTGCTCAACGTCCTGAAGGGCGAGACGCTCTCGCCGCCGCCGGTCTGGTTCATGCGCCAGGCGGGCCGCTTCCTGCCGGAGTACCGGGCGATCCGGGCCAAGGCGACCTTCGAGGAGCTGCTGAACGACAGCGACCTCGCCGCGGAAGTCACGCTGCAGCCCATCCGCCGCTTCCCGAAGATCGACGGCGCCATCATCTTCAGCGACATCCTGGTGATCCTGGACGCGCTGGGCTGCGGGGTCACGATCCCCGAGGGCGGGCCGAGGCTGGCGAAGACCCTGGACCAGCTCGACCCCTCCGTGGAGCTGGACGAGCGGGTCTTCGAGCCCGTGCAGGCGGCCATCCGCAAGGTGAAGGCCGAGCTGCCCCCCCACGTGACCATGCTGGGCTTCGCCGGCGCCCCCTGGACCCTGCTGGCCTACGGCCTGGAGGGGAAGGGGTCGAAGACCTGGGCCAAGGCCAAGGCCTTCCTCCACCGCGAGCCCGCGAAGGCGAAAGCCTGGCTGGACAAGCTGGCGGACGCGGCGGCGCGGCTGCTGAACCTGCACATCGGCGCCGGAGCCGAGGGCGTGCAGCTCTTCGACACCTGGGCGGGCGAGCTGGATCCCATGGACTACCAGACCTTCTCCCTGCCCGCGGTGCGGCGCACCCTGGAGCAGGTGCAGGGCGCGCCCCGCCTCTTCTTCGCCCGCAGCGGCCACCTGCCGGACGAACTGCGGGAGCTGCCCTGCGAAGGCCTCGCGGTGCCCTGGCAGGTGCCCATGGTGGAGGCCCGGCACCGCTTCGCCCCCCACGGCGGCCGGCCTGGCAAGGTGCTCCAGGGCAACCTGGACCCGGCCATCCTGCTCACGGGGGCCGGCCCCGCCACCGCCAAGGCCCGCGCCATCGTGGACGTGATGAAGGGCGCGCCCCACGTCTTCAACCTCGGCCACGGCCTCCTGCCCGAGACCGACCCCGAAGTGCTGGCGGCGGTGATCGAGGAAGTGAAACGATGAACGTTCGCGGGCCGGGCGCCCGTCGTTCCGGCCCTGTCCAGGCCGGCGGCGTACCGGCCTGCGCCCCGCCCGGGCTAAGGTGAACCATGGCCTCCCTCTCCGAACTCATCCAGCGCTACGACCGCCCGGGTCCCCGCTACACCGGCTACCCCATGCCGCCGGCCTGGCACGACGACTTCCAGGAGGCCGAGCTGGTCGCGGGGCTGAGGCGGGCCAACGCCAGCCGCGAGCCCCTCAGCTTCTACGCGCACCTGCCCTTCTGTCGCCGCCGCTGCGCCTACTGCGGCTGCAACGTGGTCATCAGCCCCCACTACGATCCCGTGGATGCCTTCCTCCAGAGCCTCGAGCGCGAGCTGGACCTCTGGGCCTCCCACCTCCCGGACCGCCGCGGCGTCATCCAGCTCCACTGGGGGGGCGGCACGCCCACCTACCTCAAGGTGCCCGAACTGGAGCGGGTCTTCCGCCTCATCACCGACCGCTTCCCGACCCTGCCCGGCGCGGAGATCAGCCTCGAGGCCGACCCCACCTTCCTCACCGACGACCAGCTGCCGGCCCTGCGCGCGCTCGGCTTCAACCGCGTCTCCTTCGGGGTGCAGGACCTCGATGAGGACGTGCAGGAGCTCATCACCCGCGGGCAGACCTGGGAGCAGACGCTCGCAGCCGTGGAGCAGGCCCGCAAGGTGGGTTTCGAGGGCGTGAACGTGGACCTCGTCTACGGGCTCCCGGGCCAGGACGTGGCCAAGTTCCGCCGCACCCTCGACGAGGTCATCGCCCTGCAGCCCAACCGCCTGGCGGTCTACGGCTTCGCCTACCTGCCGGCCATGATGCCCTTCCAGCGCAGCATCCCGAAGGAGACGCTGCCCACCCCGGACACCAAGCTCCAGCTCCTCCTGCTGGCCTCCGAGAAGCTGGAGGCGGCGGGCTACGTCCCCGTGGGCATGGACCACTTCGCCCACCCGAGCGACAGCCTCGCGCGGGCCGTGCAGGACGGCTCCATCATCCGCAACTTCATGGGCTACGCCGTGCAGGGCGGACCGGACATGGTGAGCGTGGGCCCCAGCGCCATCAGCGACGTGGGCTACGTCTACCACCAGAACGACAAGATCCTCAGCAAGTGGGAGAAGGCCGTGGACTCCGGCCACTTCGCCATGCACAAGGGCTTCACCTGCGACGGCGAGGACCGCATGCGCCGCTGGGTCATCCACCAGGTGATGGGTCGCTTCGACCTGCGCTGGGAGGACCTGAAGGCCAAGTTCGGCGTGGACGGGCCGAGCCACTTCGCCGACGCCATCGCGCAGTTGAAGGACGAGGAGCCCTGGGGCGTGGTGACGGTGGACGGCGAGGGCGTGCACGTGACCAAGCTCGGCCAGCGCTTCGTGCGCAATCTCGCGATGCCCTTTGATGCGTACCTCGCGAAGCTGGCGGGGAAGACCTTCTCGAGGACGGTGTGAAGGGTTCGAACTCGGAGCCTGCCGGCGCCCACGCCGACACCGCCATCCTCCTGCTCAACCTGGGCGGCCCCGTCACGTTGAAGCACGTGGAGCCCTTCCTCTATGCCCTCTTCGCGGACCGGGACCTGGTGCGGCTGCCGGGGCCGGCCTGGTTCCAGCCGGTCTTCGCCAGGCTCATCAGCAAGGGTCGGGCGAAGGCCGCCCGGGCGCGCTACGCGGAGATCGGCGGCGGCTCGCCGCTGCTGAAGGAGAGCGCGGCCCAGGCGCGGGAGCTGCGGGTGAAGCTGCGGGAACGCGGCATCGCCTCACCCGTGAAGCTCTGCTTCCGCACCTCCCAGCCCCGGGCGGCGGGCCTGCTGGAGGCCTTGAAACGCCGGGGCGTGACGAGGCTCCTCCCCGTCACCCTCTACCCCCACGACTGCAAGGCCACCACCGGATCGAGCCTGCGGGAGCTGGCGCAGGTGGCGAAGGGCCTCGGCCTCACGCTCCTGGAAGGCGTGAACCACTACGCCCAGGACGAGGACTACCTGGAAGCCGTCGCGGAGCCCATCCGCGCGGCCCTGGCGGAGCTGCCCGGCGCCACGGTGATCCTCAGCGCCCACAGCCTGCCGGTGAAGCAGGTCGCCCGCACGGGGGACCCCTACGAGGGCGAGATCAAGGCCTGCGTGGCGGCCCTGGAATCCAAGCTCGGAGACCTCCCCGGGGCGGTCCGGCTGGCCTACCAGAGCCGGGTGGGGCCCATCCGCTGGCTGGAGCCGAACCTCAAGGAGGTGCTGGCGGACTGCGCCGGGAAGGACGTGATCGTGGTGCCCATCAGCTTCGTGAGCGAGCACATCGAGACCCTCCATGAGCTGGACATCGAGTACAGGGAGGTGGCCGGGCACGTCGGCGTGCGCGCCTACCGCCGCGTGCCCGTGCCCGGCGTCCATCCCCGCTACATCCGCTGCCTCGAACGCCACACCCTGGACGCCCTGAAGGAGAACGCCCCCGCATGATGCCCGCCCTCGCCCTGCTGCTCGCCCTCGCGCCCGCGCCCAAGCCCGCCGTGAAACCGACGCCGGCCTCCGCTGTCCGCATCCTCGCCCCGGGCACCTATGCCCGCACCGAGGTCGCCAGGGACGCCGCGGGGGTGTGGTGGGGCCTCGTGAAGGAGCAGGAGGCCTTCAGCCTCCGCCCCCTGAAAGTGAAGGCCATGCCCCTGTCCCTGGACGAGGCCCATCCGAAGGTGATGGACGGGGTGGAGATCGGCACCGCCGAAGACGCCGAGGCGGTGCTCCTGGTCCGCGGGCTCAAGCTCCAGGCCGGTCCGGTGCCTGCGGCCTCGGACCTGAAGCTCGAAGGCAACGAGGCCGGGGCCCAGAAGGTCACCGGCGCCTTCCAGGGCGAACCTTTCGAGCTCTGGTCCGAGTCCATGGGCGAGACCACCGCCAAGGCCATCCTGCGCCTGCGCATGAGTAGCCAGACCCACGCCGTGCTGGTGCTGGAGGACTGTGAGGACTGCACCTGGGACCTGCTCTGGGCCGGCGACCTGGACGGCGACGGGCGGCTGGACCTACTGGTGGGCACCACCCACCTTGAGAACAAGGGCCTCATGCGCCTCTTCCTTTCTTCGAAGGCGAAGGCGCCAGGGCTGCTGGCCCTGGCGGCCACCCATGCCTGGGACTTCGGGGACTGAGAGTGAAGCGTATTGCCTCGCTACTTCTCTTGAGCAATCTGGGCCTTTTCGCTCAGCAAGGGAGCGTTCAATTGCTCTGGCCCACTGAGGGTAGGTGCTACAACCTCCCAAAGCAGCCTGAGGGAAGATGGCAGGCCTTGGTTCGCACAACGGATGGTGGCTTCGAACTTCGAGCAGTTCGGCTGAGCGTCTCCAAGCCTTGTGATCCCCAGCAGGAACTGGAAACCACGAAGATCGTGCTGGATGGAACCAACGCCGCCGACACGTTGATCCTCATTCGAGGGGTTCAGCTTCAAGCTGGCAAGGCACCTGCGGCGGAATTCAAACGTGAATCTGAGGAGCCCAAGCTGGATGGCTTCCGACATCCAGAAACCCATGGTCGGTTTCGAAAGCAGCCCTTCAACTTGGTCCCGATCCAAGGTGGACCTCCTTCAAAGCGTCGGGCCTCACCATTTCAGCTCAGGCTGGAGATTCATGGGCGCTCCCAAGTCCTTTTTGGCAGCCCTGGCTCCTGTGGACCGGACTGTACATACGATCTAGCTTGGGCTGGAGATTTGGACGGTGATGGGAAGCTCGACCTGTTGGTCAGAAGCGGCCCTGAATACCTGCAAGATGACGTATATCTCTTCCTTTCGACGATGGCGAGGAAGGGTGAGCTCGTAGGATTGGTTGGATTGAGCACCAGGAGCTTGGATTGACCACCACCCTCATCCTCGGCGGCGGCGTCACCGGCCTCCTGGCGGCCTGGAAGCTCCAGCAGCGGGGCGAGGCCGTGGAGGTGTGGGAGGCCGCGGAGGTGCCCGGCGGCTGGGTGCGCACGCTGCCCTGGGAGGGGGAGCAGGGCGAGCCGGGCTACGTCGAGCGCGGTCCCCAAGGGGTGCTGGTCGCGCAGGGCTCGGTCATCGAGGGCATCTTCAGGGATCTGGACCTCGCGACCCGCAGCCCTGGCCACGGCGCGCGCTGGGTGGGGAAGGGGGGCAAGCTCATCCCCGTGCCCTCGGCGCCGCCGGCCCTAATCACCTCCCGGCTGCTCTCGGTGCGCGCCAAGCTGCGCCTGGCCCTGGAGCCCTTCATCAAGGTTCGTCCGGAGGAACCCGAGGAGAACCTCTCGGCCTTCGTGGCCCGGCGCCTGGGGAGGGAGATGGCGTCCGAGCTGCTGCCGGCCATGGTGGCGGGCATCCTCGCCGCGCCGCCGGACATCCTCAGCGTGGACGCCCTGCCCAAGCTCAAGACGTGGGAGGCGATGGGCAGCCTCACCAAGGGCATGTCGGGCGCGCGCAGCGCGCTGACGGTGCCCGTGGGCGGCATGGGGTCCTTCACGAAGGCCCTGGCGGCGCGGGTGCCGACCCTGCGGTGCGGGCTCAAGGCCGCGTCCCTCGAGAAGCTTCCGGAGGGCTACCGCGTGACGGCCGAGAACGGCGAGCGTCGGGACGTGACGCGGCTCCTCCTCGCGTTGCCGGCCTACGAGGCGGCGCCCCTCCTGGCGGGCCTCGCCCCGTCCTCCTCGGAGGCGCTGGCCGCCATCCCGTACACAAGCGTCCGCCTCTTCCACAGCCGCCATGCGCCCCTTCCCGAACTGAAGGACGGCTTCGGCTTCCTGGTGCACCCACCGGAGGGCGAAGGCTTCCTGGGCGCCCTGGTGCCCTCCTGGATCGACCCGGGCTGCGCGCCGGCCGGAACGATGCAGCTCCGCAGCTTCATCGGCGGCGCGTTCCCCACGGATCCCCGCCTGCACCGCTGGGAGGGCGTGGAGGCGGTGCTGAAACGCTGGCAGCCGTCCCTGGATGCGCCGCGCCAGGTGCGGGCCGAAGTGGCGGAGAACGCCATCCCCCGGGCGGAGATGGGCCACCGCGCCCGGGTGGCCACGGCCCTGGGCGGCCTGCCCCCGGGCCTGGACTGGATCTCCAATGCCCGCTTCGGGCCCGGCGTGCGGGACGTGGCCGAGGGGCTGGAGGAATGGCTCAAGGCCTGAGCCGGGGCGGTACCCTGCGGACAGCGTCCCCGGAGCCCCCATGCCCGCCCTGGCCCTGCTCGACCCCAGCCTCCCTGTCTCCACCTCCCTCTGGCACCTGAACCAGCCCTGGTGGGAGTTCGTGGTGCGGGCCCTGCTCGTCTACGGCTTCCTGCTGGTCGTCCTGCGCCTCACGGGCAAGCGCCAGGTGGGCCAGCTCGCCCCCTTCGACCTGGTCCTGCTCCTGGTGCTCAGCAACGCGGTGCAGAACAGCATGAACGCCGGGGACAACACCGTGGGCGCGGGCTACATCCTGGTGCTTACCCTGGTGGCGGTGAACGCGGTCATGGGCTGGCTCACCTGGAAGAGCAAGCGCCTGGAGGCCATCCTCGAGGGCCAGCCCCTGGTGATCGTCAAGAACGGCGCCGTGGACGAGGCCGCCCTGCGCCGGGAGCGCATCACCCGCCATGAGCTGCTCAGCGCCGTGCGGCAGGCCGGCCTGGCGGACCTGGCGGAGGTGCGCTACGCGATCTTCGAGAACACGGGGCGGATCAACGTCATCGGGAAGTGACTATGAACTTCGAACAGGTGGGTCAACTCCACGCGCTCCGGCGATTCATGGAGTGCTACTTCCATCAGGACTGGGACCTTCAGGGCCACGACAGCGGGGAGGTCGTGCGGAGTGTGAAGAAGGACCTTTCCAGAGAGGAACGAGACGGGTTGGTTGGCGACCTCAAGATCCTGCTCGCCTTTGATGCATCAGAGGAGGAACTCGCGGACGCGATGGTGGTGTTGGGCAGTGATGTGGTTCCGTCCATGGGTGGATCCAGTAACCGGGCGTGGCTGGAGGCGATGCTGGAGGCCCTCGAGCCTCGGTGAAAAGTTGGATCTGCACCTTGACGAAGCGAACAAAAAGCGAAAACTTGGGGAATGGCCCCCTTCCTGACCCTGCCCGGCGTCCCGCCCCGCCTCTTCCGCGACCTCCAGGTGGAGCCCGAGGAGGCCCGCAGCATCCTCCGGGCCCAGAAGGACGAGCGCTACGGCTGGGGCTTCAGCCTGAACCCCTACCGGGGCTGCAGCCATGGCTGCCGCTACTGCTACGTGCGGGAGTACCCGGCCCCGGCGCCGGGGCACGACCCCCGGAACGGCCGGCCGAAGCTGCATGACCCCGCGGCCTGGGGCACCTGGGTCACGCCCAAGGTGAACGCCCCGGCCCTGCTCTGGGCCCAGCGCCACAAGCTCCACGGCCAGAAGGTCTTCATGGCCAGCGCCACGGACCCCTACCAGCCGGTGGAGAAGGATTTCCGGCTCACCCGCCAGTGCCTCCAGGTGCTGTTGGCCTGCCCCACGACGAAGGTCGTCCTCCACACCCGGTCGCCCCTGATCCTGCAGGACCTCGGCCTGATCCGCGCCTTCGGGGAGCGGCTGGTGGTGGGCTTCTCCATCCCCACCGACGACGACACGGTGCGCCAGGTGGTGGAGCCCGACGCGCCGCCCATCCCCGCCCGCTGGAGCGCCGTGGAGAAGCTGGCCAAGGCCGGGGTGCGGGTCGGGATCGCCGCGGCCCCTCTGATGCCCGTCCATGACCCGGAGGCCTTCGCCCGGCGGGCCCGGGCCAGCGGTGCCGGCAGCGCCTGGGTGGGCGGGCTGCGCCTGCTGAAGGACGATCCCTTCCGAGCCCTCCTGGAGCAGCACGGCTGGCTGCACATCCTTGAGAGCGCCTACGTGGACGGCGTCCGCGCCGCCCTCCGCGCCGCCCTGCCGCCCCAGGCGCGCCCGGTGACGCGCCTGCGCCCCGAGCCGGTGTGGGTGCCCGTTCCCTCCGGCCTCCCAGGCGCCCCCGGGTCGCCGGCCCGCGGCCACCAGGCCGTCCAGCCCAGTCTCTTCGAGCACGCCAGCTGAATTCAGCGGACGGGAGTCTCCTCCTCCTCCTCCGCGGCTCCGGCCACCCGGGCGGGCTCCTTCCGATAGGGCCAGTCCTTCGCCAGATAGTCCGCCACCGTCCGGGGGGGATGCCCGAGCAGCTCCGCCAGCATGTTGTCCTTCACCTCATAGCCCGCGAGATGCCGCATGAAGCCCGATTCATTGAACGGAACCAGGTTCATGAACATCGGCCGGTGCCCGAAGGCCCGCGCCAGGCGGCGCACCGTGTCGTCGGCCAGGGAGGGACCCAGCAGCCTCCGGCCGGAGGCCTGGGCGCAGAGCTCCAGCAACTCCCCCCAGAGCAGTCGCTCGCCGCCGACCTCCTGGTCCCCCGGGCGGGCCGAGAGGAGGGCCACGGCCAGGTCGCCCACCCACACCGGCTGCAGGGGGACCTTCTCCAGAAACCGGGGGATGGCCGGGCTGTGCATCATCCAGGCCCCCACCTCATCCAGGAGCTCATCCCCTGGCCCGTACACCGGCCCCGAGCGGACCACGGACCAGGGCACCTTCGCCAAGCGGACGATGCGCTCCGCCTCAGCCTTGCTGTGGATGAACGCGTCCCCGGTGGGACTCAGGAGGGGGCCGAAGTGCACCAGGCGATCCGCCTCGAGGTCCTCGGCCAGGGTCACCGCCATCCGGGCGATGTCGCCGTGGACGCGATGGGGATCCAGGCCGGGCCGCTCCCGGAGCAGGCCCGCGGCGTTCACCACCCAGGCCCCGGGCTCGATCCCGAAGTCCTCCCTCAGGGCGTCGGCCGCGGCGCCCCAGGGCACTGTGGTCAACCGGCCCCGCGCCTCGGGATCCACCGGGAAGGCGGAGTCCGACTCGGACCGCACCATCGCGAAGACCTGGTGTTCCCGTGCCAGGGCCTCCTTCACCACGGCCTGCCCCACGAACCCCGTGGCTCCTGCCACCAGCACGTGCATGGCTTCCGTCCCCTCTGGCGCCATGCTAGGCCTCGATCCTGCAAGGGTCCGCATGGATTTCCGGACCTTGCTCACAAGCCCCGTAGAATGAAAGATCCATGACCACCCTCGCCTTGAAGTACCGTCCTCGGCTGCTGTCCGACCTCGTCGGCCAGGAGGCCTCCGTGCGCGCCCTTGGCAACGCCCTGCGCCGTGGGAAGGAGGCCGGCCGTATCCACCACCAGGCCTTCCTCTTCGCCGGGGTGCGCGGTACGGGAAAGACCAGCACCGCCCGCATCCTGGCCCGGGCCCTGAATTGCGTCCACGGTCCCACGGCCACCCCTTGCGGCGCATGCGATCCCTGCAAGGCCTCCGAGAACCCCGACGGCAACCTGGACATCGTCGAGATCGATGCCGCCAGCCGGGCCTCAGTGGAGGACGCCCGGGCCCTGCGGGAACAGGTGCAGACGCGGCCCGCCTTCTGCCGCTACCGCGTCTACATCGTGGACGAGGTGCACATGCTCAGCCGGCAGGCCTTCGACGCCTTGCTGAAGATCCTCGAGGAGCCGCCCCCCCACGCGGTCTTCGTGCTGGCCACCACCGAGCTGCAGGACGTGCCGGACACCATCAAGAGCCGGGTGCAGATCTACCCCTTCCGCCTCATCCCCACCGGCCTCATCGAGGATCGCCTGCGCCACGTCTGCGAGGCCGAGGGCGTCACGGTGGAGGAGGGCTCCCTGCGGCTGGTGGCCGAGGCCGGGCAGGGATCCATGCGAGATGCGCTGACCACCCTTGACCGCGTGATCGCCGCCGGGGACGGCGTGGTGAAGGAGGACCTGGTCCGGGAGCAGCTCGGCGTGGTGCCCGCGGTGCGGGTGCAGGGCGTCCTGGAGGCGCTGCACGCCGGAGACACCGCCGCCATCCTGGACCACTGCCAGGCCCTCCATGGCCTGGGCGCCGACTGGACCAGCTTCTGGAAGGAACTGATGGAGGCCTTCCGGGACCGGCTCGAAGCCGACACCCGCCGGGACCCGAGCCCCCAGGCCCTGCTGCGCAGCGCCCGCATGCTCCAGCTCCTGCTGGCCCGGGAGCGGGACCTGCGGGACACCAGCCTGCCCCGGGTCGTCGTCGAGCTGGCCCTCCTCACCGCCGCGCAGCTGCCGCACCTGGCGCCCCTGGACGCCCTCGTGGGCGGCGTGCCGGCTCCCCGGTCCGAGGTCCCGAAGGCCCAGACCCCGCGTGCCGAGGCGGCCCCGGTCCGGCCCGACGCTCGGCGGCCCCGCGCGGAACCCGCCGCCCCCGCGCCTCCGCCGGCGCCGGCCCTGAAGCCCGTGGACCCCTCCGATCCCGAGGCCCTGCGCAGCGCCGTCTCCGAAGTGCTGAAGTCCCTGGGCAACGCCCTGCCGCGCACCCTGGCCACGCTGCCCCACATGGCCACGCGTCTCGAGGTGGACGGCTTCACCCTGCGCTTCCACTTCCCCGCCAACGTGCGCAACACCGCCAAGGACCTGGAGCACCACAAGGCCGACCCCTTCCTCATGGACGCCGTCCGCAAGGTCGTGCCCGGCGTGGAGGCCCTGGACCTGCGCTTCGAGGACGGCGCGAACGAGAAGCCCGAGGACCGGCTGCGCCGCGAGCCCGCCTTCCAGGAGCTGCTGAAGGCGACGAACGGGGAGATCGTGGACGTGCGGACCGAGGGCTGACCCCGCCCCTGGCCACGGTTCACACCGTTGTGACACGGCCCGCCCCAGGGGCCGCCGGGACCTCCAGATTTCCGGGAACATCCCGGCGGGCTCCGCCATCCGATAAACGAATCCAGCCGACCCGCCGTACCCGCTCCAAGCTCTTTCGACAATCCGGAGTCTTCCATGCCCCGCCGCGTGCCCTATTCCGCCGCCTGCGCCCTCGTTCCTGCGAGCCTCATGGCCGCGCCCTCGCCGGAGGCCGCCCTCGAGGCCACCGCCGAGGAGGCCCTGCTGAGGGCCGCGGTGGAGGCTGCGATCTCGGTCAACCCGGAGGTCGAAGGGGAGGCCGAGGGCCTGCCCGTCACCCTCAAGGCCCGCCGCGTGGGCCGCATCGCGCACGTCCACGCGGTCCTCCCGGACGGGCGGGCCGCCAGTCTGCTCTTCCGCTACGACGGCCAGGCGTGGCGGAAGGTTTCCCCCGCGGGGTGATGTCCCCCGGCCGCCACGGCTAGCATGGCGGCATGACGTCGCGCGCCCTCCGGACCCTCGCGGCCCTCGCCTCGGCGGGGGCCGCGGTGCTTGCGGACGGCGGCGCGCCCTCGCCCGGGCAGCTCCGGCAGGCCATGGCGGCGCTGCGTCCCCTGCACGCGGTGATGGGCCGGCCGCGGCCCGGGGAGTGGCTCAGCCTCCACCCGGAGCCGGGCCAGACCTTCGAACAGTACCTGGCCTGCGGTCCCACCCTTCCCCGGGGAGCGCGCCGGGTGATCTACGTGCAACCCCTGGGCGCCTTCACGCCCGCCCAGCGGCGGGTGGTCGACCTCACGGCGGAGTACCTGCAGCTGACCTTCCGCCGGCCGGTGAAGGTGCTGCCCGGGCTGCCGGAGGTGCTGGTCCCGGTGAAGGCACGGCGCCGACATCCCGGGGAGGGGCGGCTCCAGTTCCTCACCGCCTTCCTGCGCGACGGACTGCTGAAACCCCGGCTGCCCTCGGATGGCGCGGCGATGCTGGGCCTCACCGCCACGGACCTCTGGCCCGGGCAGGGGTGGAACTTCGTCTTCGGCGACGCCTCGCTGCAGGACCGCGTCGGCGTCTGGTCCCTGGCCCGCCTCGGCGACCCTTCGAGGAACCCCGAGGCCTTCCGCCGCTGCCTGCTGCGCACGATCAAGACCGCCGGGCACGAGACGGCCCACATGTTCTCCTTCCAGCACTGCACCCGCTACGAGTGCACCATGGCCGGCAGCGAGACGCTGGAGGAGGCGGACCGCTCTCCCCTGGCCTTCTGCCCGGAGTGCGTGGCCAAGCTCTGCTGGGCCACGGAGACCCCGCCGGCGGACCATCTGCGGCGCATGGCGGACTTCTGCGGCCGGACCGGGTTGAAGGGCGAGGAGGCGTATTACCGCAAGGCGTTGGCGGCCCTTCACCCGTCGCCAAGGACGGGATGAGGGTTCCTCAGCCGCCGCTCACCGGCGGCATGAGGGCCACCTCGTCGCCCTCCTTGAGCACCGCGTCCCGCCCGGCGAAGGTCTGGTTCACCGCCAGCAGGGCGTCCTTGGGCAGGGCGGCGAAGCGGTCGCCGGCCAGCAGCTCGTCCAGGGTGGCGGGGCAGGGCAGCTCGAGGCGCTCGAAGCCGAGCAGCGCCTTGTAGCGGGCGAAGGCGCGCACGGTGATCACGGCTTCGCCTCGGGGTTCATCACGCCGCCGACGACGTGGCCGGTGGGGACCTCCTTGGCCGCGGCGTCGCAATAGCGGGTCTGGTCGTCGAAAAAGAAGTCCGGGGCGAATTCCCGCAGGAACTCCGCCTTGCCCAGGCCCCCCAGGAACATGGCCTCGTCCACGGCGATGTTCCACTTCAGCAGCGTCAGGATGGCCCGCTCGTGGGCCGGGGCGCTGCGGGCGGTGACCAGGGCGGTGCGGATGCGCATGGTGCCGCCGGCGCTGGCGATCTGGAGCTTGTGGAGGGATTCCAGCAAGGGTTTGAAGGGTCCGGGAGGAAGGGGATCCGCGGAGTGGTCGGCCTCGTGCCGGTGGAAGGCGGCGAGGCCCTGGTCCTGGTAGACGCGTTCCGCCTGGTCGCCGAAGAGCACGGCGTCGCCGTCGAAGGCGATGCGGACCTCGTCGGGGTGGCGCTCGGCCTGCACGGCGCTCTCGGGATAGACCCGGGCCGCGGGGAAGCCGGCCTCCAGCGCCGCCCGCACGTCTTCCTCCTTCACGGAGAGGAAGAGGCTGGCGCCCAGGGACTCAAGGTAGGGATAGGGGTTGCGGCCCCGGGTGAAGACGCCGCGTTCCAGGGCGAGCCCGGACTCCTTCGCGCTGCGGAAGGCCCGCAGGCCGCTCACGGGATCGTTGCGGGAGAGGATCACCACCTCCACGCGCTTGGCTTCGCCCTGGTTGAAGGCGAGCAGCTTCTGCACCAGCGGGAAGGCCACCCCGGGCAGGGCGGGCCGTTCCAGGCGCTCCAGCTGCAGCCGCGTGTAGGCGGCCTCGCCCTCGGCTTCGAAGATCCGGTTCTCCTCCTCGAAATCGAAGAGGGCGCGGCTGGAGATGGCGACGACGAGCTGGCCTTCGAGGGTGGCAGGCATGTCCCCATCTTAGCCCCGTGCCCTGGGTTCAAACCCGGTCCGCCCGCGCGGCGAAGCAGCCTGGCTTGGCGTTGTGCAGATGCACGTAGGCGACCTTGGGGTCGGCGAAGCAGGCCTCCAGCGCGCCCTCCAGCGCCGTCCCTTCCACCACCGTCGCGTCGCGCATCATGCCCCTCGCGCTGTAGGCGCGGACCGACAGCAGCCGGGACTGCAGCTGCGCCGGGACCTCGTTGAGGCCGGGGGCGGCCTGCCGGGAGGTCTCGCGCACGTAGATCGGCCCCGAGGCGCGGTAGGGCGAATCCACTGGATGGTGCTCGAAGGGCAGGAGCAGGAGGGACTCGCCCACCTCGGCGTCCTCGAGGCTGACGCGGCAGGGGTAGCCGGGCTTTTCCCTCGCGATGCGGCGGCGGATGCCAAGCTTCGCGAGTTCGAGGTCGTCCAGCTTGAACAGGGCCTCGAAGGGCTCCCGGGGCAGGGCGGAGATGCGGAAGGACAGGGCCATGGCGGGCCTCCGTGAACTGGGTGGGTGATCGGTGATCGAGGGACCGGGCCGGAGAACCGCGAGCGTGTGATCGTCCTGCGGGTCCCGGCTGCGCCGCGCTCACGCGCGCTCCGCCACCCGCAACGGACGGTCAGGCGCCGGCTTCCAGGCTGCGGGCGGATTCCAACGCCAGCAGGGCCCGCTTGCGGGGCGTCCCCCAGCGGTACTCCCCCAGCGCGCCGGTGCCGCGGATGACCCGGTGGCAGGGGATCAGCACGCCGATGGGATTGTTCGCCAGGGCCGTGCCCACCGCCCGGGACGCGCCGGGGGCGCCGGCGGCCTCGGCGAGCTGGCCATAGGACACCACGGAGCCTTCGGGCACCCGCAGCAGGGCCTCCCAGACCCGGAGCTGGAAGGGCGAGCCCTTGAGCAGCAGGGCGAGGGGCTTCGGGGCCTGGCCCCGCAGGCGGGCTTCCAGCTCCTCGGCGGCGGGCCGGGTGGCGGCGGGGTCGTGGCGCAGGCTGGCGCCAGGCCAGCGCTGGCGCAGGTCCTCCAGGGCCGCTGCGGCGTCGCCCGCGACGAAGCTCAGCCCGGCGAGGCCCCGGTCCGTCATCGCGAAGCAGGCCTCGCCGAAGGGCGTGGGATGGATGGCCCAGCGGATCTCCAGGCCCGCGGCCCGGGCCTTGTACTCGCCGGGGGTGAGGGTCTCCAGCCCCAGGAAGAGGTCGTGGAGCCGCCCAGGGCCCGAGAGCCCCGATTCCAGGCTGGCCTCCAGCACGCTGCCGTTGGACTCCAGACGGCGCTTGGCCGCCTGCAAGGTGAGCACCTGGAGGAAGGTCTTGGGGGTCACGCCGGCCCAGCGGTGGAAGAGGCGCTGGAAGTGGAACCCGCTGAGGCCCACCACCGCCGCGAGCTGAGCCAGGGAGGGCTGCTCCGCCGCGTGGGCGTCCAGGTACTGGAGGGCCGCCTCGATGCGGGCGTAGTCGGAGGCCATGGGCCTACGGTGGGCGAGGGCGGGCGGGGAGGCAAGGCGAAGGATCGGTGCGGCGAAGGGCATGGTCGGGCTCCAGATCCCCAGCTTCGGGTCCCGGGCCGGCGCCCTCGACCCGATTCTTGCGGCGATCTTGGGCGACACTGGAGCCATGCCCCGCCTCTACTTCGACGCCAACGCCACCGCGCCGCCCCATCCGGCGGTGCTGGAGGTGATGGCCCGGGCCGCGAGGGAGCTCTGGGCCAATCCCACATCCACCCACCGCGAAGGCCAGGCGGCGCGGCACGCGATCGAGGAGGCGAGGCGCGGGATCGCGGAGGGCCTCGGCGTGAAGCCCGCCGAGCTGGTCTTCTGCGCCAGCGCCACCGAGGCCCTGCACCTGCTGATCCGCGGCCTTGCGCCCGCGCTGGGGCCGAAGCCCGCCGTCGTGAACCCCAGCGAGCACAGCGCCTGCCTGAATCCCTTGAAGGAGTGGACCGACGTGCGGTGGCTGCCCTGCGGCCTCGAGGGCATCGCCACGGTGGTGCAGATGGCGGCCAACAACGAGACGGGCATCCTCCACGACATGCCCCAGGCTCAGGGAGCCGTGCGCGTCCGCGACTGCGCCCAGGCCTGGGGCAAGGTGCCCGTGGACCTGTCCACCTGCGACGCGGCGGTCTTCAGCGGCCACAAGATGGGCGGGCCGAGGGGCGCGGCCCTGCTGTGGATGCGTCCCGAGCTGCCTTGGATTCCGGTGATGGAGGGCCCCCAGGAACGCCGCCGGCGGGGCGGCACCGAGGACACGCCGGCCATCCTCGGCCTCGCCGAAGCTGGGAGGCACCTGCCCGGGCGGATCGCCGCGAACGCGGCGCTGGCGCCCCTGAGGGACGCCTTCGAGGCCGAAGTGCTCGCCTGGTCGAAGGACTTCGAGATCCTGGGACACGGCCAGCCGAGGCTGCCGAACACCTCATCGCTCCTCCTGCGCGGCCATAGCGGCGAGGCCGTCCAGATGGCCCTGGATCTCGCCGGTTTCGCCGTCAGCACCGGCAGCGCCTGCCACAGCGGCGCCACGAAGCCCAGTCATGCGGTCATGGCGCTTGGCTACACAGAGGCCGAGGCGCGCTCCGTGATCCGCGTGTCCATGCTGCCCGGCACGACGGAGCAGGAGGTGGCGTCGCTCCTCCAGGCCTTGAGGAAGATCTTGAAGGCCTGAGGGCCGCCGGGCCCCTCCCCGGCTGAGCGGCCGGGCCGGGCGAAGCGCGACGCCTGCAGGGCCGGGTTCACGTTCCAGCTTCCGCACCTGCGCGTTCAGTCCCTCGGGGGTGCGGCGGGAAACCTGAACCGGGCCTCGTCCATGGGCAGGTTGGCTTCAACCCGCTCCAGGAAGATCCTCAGGCCCTGGGGCTGGCCCTTGGGCCGGATGTCGAGGGAGAAGGGCAGCAGTACGCCGTTGACGGGACGGTAGTCGCCGAGGAGGGTCTCGACCTCCACCACCCTGCCCCCTACCACGGCCCGGTTGACGGCCTTGACCTCCATGAAGGATTTCATGTCGATGAAGGAAGTGAGCTCGTCGCCGTTCTTCAGGGACACCTTCAGGACGTAGGTCTCGGTGCCGTTCACGAGGGCCTCGCCGGCCAAGGCGACCTGGTGCCCCTTCTCCCTCCAGTCCACCAGAGGGCCGTCGAAATCCCGCTGCAGATCCACCTGCTTGAGCTGATCGAGGCTCATGGGCTCAGCCCGGGTGGATCCGGCGAAGGGATCGAGGACCCAGCCCGACCGGCCGTCGAAGGCTTCGGTCTTGGTCATGCCCTGGAGGGTGGTGTCGCTGCGGAAGGCATGCCGTGGGTTTTCGATGGTGAGGGCTAAGACCATGGGGCCGATCTCGATGCGGCCCCGGGACGTCAGGGACTGGATGGCCCGGATCTTCGCCAGGCCACCCCGGGCCTGGATGTGGCTGGCGAGGATGGATTCGAGGGTGGGCCCCTGGGGCGCCTGGGCCAGGAGGGCCGGGGCGAGGAGGACGAGGGGCGCCAGGACGGGGAAGGTGGTGAGCATGCAAGCCTCGGGAAGGGCTCGCGGGAGGCGGGCCGGGTTGGGTTGGTGGGGACAAGGGGACAGGCGCGGTCAGCCCGTCATTCGCGCTCGAAGCTCTCGAGTTCGTCCAGCAGGCGCTGGGCGCGGGTGAGGCTGGAACCTTCCAGGACCCGGAGGAATTTGGGCCCCAGGCTCGGATGGCGGCGGGCCCAACCCGCGAGGACCAGGGTGGCGATCCAGCCTAGGGAGCCCACGGCCAGGTTGAGGGGCAGGAACGTGGCGCCGGCGTTGAGGTAGAGGTCAGCCCCGAAGAGGCCCACGAAGGCCATCTCCACCAGGGGGAGCCAGAGCACCCACCAGGGCAGGCCGATCCACAGGCCGCCCCGGCCGTAGAAGCGCCGCAGCTCCGCGAGGCGCCGCTGCAGCTCCAGCACGGGGCCGCCGAAGTCGAGGCGGCCGATGAGGGCCTGAACCCGCGCACCGAAGAGGATGAGGAGGATGCCGTAGGCATGCAGCAGGAGGCCGGTGACCAGCAGGTGGGGCACGGCCCGGTGGCGCACCCAGAAGGTGGCGGAGGCGAGGGCAAGGAGGGCGCCGGCCGCCATCTGCAGGCCCTGGCCCCAGGCCAAGGGGCGGAGGAGGTGGCGGGCCTTCTCGAGGCGGCGCTCCTGGAGGAGGGCCAGGTTAAGTTCGTTCTGCCGGGCGAGGGACGCGTTCAGGCTCTGCCAGGCGCTCTTGAGGTCGTCGAGTTCCATAGGTCCTTCAGCGGGTGGGGGCCGCCTGCTCGCGCAAGCGCTGCTTGAGGCGGCCGATCTTGGTGGCCACATGGGTGGCGGTGAGGCCCAGCACGTCGGCGATCTCGGCGTGGGGCCGGTCGTCCAGGTAGAGGAGGAGCAGGGCCTTGTCCAGGGGCGGCAGGCCGTCGATGAAACGCTGGAGGAAGGCCAGGCCCTCAGGGAGGGGAGCGGGGTCCGAGAGGTCAGGCAGACCGCAGAGCCGGGCCTCGTCCTGCAGCAGGGGCGCCGCCCGGGCGCGTTCGGCGCGGGTGAAGCTGATGGCCACGTTGAGGGCGATGCGATACATCCAGGTGGAGAACTTGCACCGTCCGTCGAAGCGCTCGAAGGATCGCCAGACTTGGACCAGGATGTCCTGCACCAGGTCCTCCCGGTCGTGGGGGTCCCGGCAGTAGGCGTGGGCGACCTTGAAGAGGATGCCCCGGTTCAGCTCGACCTGTTCGAGGAAGGCATCGGTGGGGGCGGCGGGGGACATGGGCTCCGGGAGTGTCGGGGGCCCATGGGGCACCGTTGAACCATGATTCGGCGGGGCGCGGGAAAAATCACAGCGGCGGGAAATTTTTTGCGGAGCCTTCGAATGTCCCGACGAGCCCCAAGCCTTTCCAAAGGCATGCGCGTCCACCACGGCCGCGCCCTTCGGCCGTGGCGGACACGCATGCGGCCAAGCGAGAGCGCGGCAGGCTGGGTCGTGATCCCTCGTTCCAGGAGGCCCCACCAAGATGCCGTACCCTAAACCCATGCACTCCCGCTGGCCCTACCCCCTCCTCCGCCTCAAGCCCGGCAAGGAGGCGATGCTCTCCCGCCGCCACCCCTGGCTCTTCTCCGGCGCGCTGGAAGCGCCGCCCGAGCAGGCCCTCGTGCGCATCGCGGATCACTCCGGCAACGTCCTCGGCGTGGGCACCGCCAGCCCGTCGAACCCGCTGGCCGCGCGGATCTTCCGCTTCGAGGACGCCCCGCTGGACGAGGCCTTCTTCCGGGACCGCTTCGAAACGGCCCTGGCGCTGCGCAAGGACCTCGGCCTCTGGGATCCGAACGGCGGCACGCGCTGGGTCTTCGGCGAGGGCGACTTCCTGCCGGGCCTTGTCATCGACCGCTACGCCCACGCCCTGGTGCTCCAGGTGGGCACCGCGAGCCTGGAAGCCTTGCGCGACATCTGGTGGCCCGTGCTGTTCGAGCTCGGCAAGCGCGAAGGCTGCACGGTCTTCGTGGAGCGCAGCCAGGCGGGGCGCAAGGAGGAGGGCCTGGACCCGGTGAACCGGCTGATCAAAGGCTCGCTCGGCGGCCCCATCACGGTGCAGGAAGGCCCCGCGAAGCTCAGCGTGGATCTGCTGAAGGGCCAGAAGACGGGCTTCTTCCTCGACCAGCGGGAGCACCGCCTGACGGTCGGACGCGTGTCGCAGGGGAAGCGGGTGCTCAACGCCTTCGGCTACACCGGCGGCTTCTCCATCCACGCGGGGCTGGGCGGCGCGAGCGAAGTGGCGACCCTGGACATCAGCGCGGCGGCCCTGGACCAGGCCCAGAAGGACTGGGCTGCGAATGGCCTGGATCCCGAGCGCCACACGCGCATGGAAGGCGATGCCTTCGAGCTGATGCGAACCCTGGAACCTGAGGGCTGGGACCGCGTCATCGTGGATCCGCCGGCCTTCGCCAAGGCCCGCAAGGACGTGGACAACGCCTTCAAGGCCTACAAGGACGTCTTCCGCCTCGGCGCCCGCGCGACAGCGCCCGGCGGCCTGCTGTGGTGCTTCTCCTGCAGCCAGCACCTGGACCGCATCCGCTTCCAGGAGGCCGTGTGGACCGCCCTGCTGGAGGCCGGCCGCGAGGCCCAGGTGCTCGCGCACCTCGGGCAGCCCGTGGATCACCCCTATGGGCTGAACCATCCGGAGGGGTTCTACCTCAAGGGGCTGTGGGTGAGGGTGGTGTGATGGTTCCTCGGGATGAGAATCCGTACGATCCACCTCGTGCGCACCTCCGTGTCCCTCGTGACCTCCAAAGCGCACGGAAGCGAAGGGGAGCCATCAGCGTTCTGAAGTGGGGAGGGATTCCACTAGCAATGGGCGTAGGTTCCAATCTTTGCGGGCACCTGGTAGCACTGCTGGTTTTCGATCCTGCTCTCATCCTGTTTGGTGCGCTCGGCTTCCTCCTTGGACTGATTTCCATCCTTTTTGCCCTGGCAAGGGTCGGCTATCTCCGCTGGGGTAACACCCCCAAGGACATGGGGCAGGGGGCCATTCTGGGTGGATTGATCTTTCTTGGTGTTTGGGCCGTCATGAACCCCGTCCTGTACCTCTTGATGGCGGGGCTGCCATTCAAGACATGACCTTCCCCTGGCTCATCCCCCTCGGCCCCTGGAAGCTCCACCCCCACGCGGTCTTCGAGGTGCTGGCCTACCTGCTCGCGGGGCAGCTGTTCTGGCTCCTGCGCCGCCGGGGCGCGGACCCGCTGGACACGCGGTTGCGGCTGAGCGTCGTCGCCGGCGCGCTGCTCGGCGCCGGCCTGGGGGCGAAGGCGCTGCACATCCTGACGCTGCTGCCGGATCGGCAGGCCGTGGGCTGGTTCGCGGTGCTCGGGGGGAAGAGCATCCTCGGCGCCATCCTCGGCGGTCACCTGGGCGTGGAGATCGCCAAGAAGCTCGTCCACGAGACGCGCCGCACCGGCGACCTCTTCGTGTTCCCGCTGCTGGTGGGCATCGCCGTGGGGCGCCTGGGCTGCTTCCTCACCGGGCTGGCGGACGGGACCTTCGGGAATCCCACGTCGCTGCCCTGGGGCGTGGACTTCGGCGATGGCGTGCGGCGACATCCCACGCAGCTCTACGAAGTCGGCTTCGCGCTCGTGTTCATGGCCGTCGCGCTGTTCGCGCGGAAGCGCCTGCGGCAAGGCGGCCTCTGGCGCCTCTTCCTCGCCGCCTATTGCGCGTGGCGCCTCTTCGTGGACGGCCTCAAGCCCTATCCCGTCCTGGCGGGGCTGAACGCCATCCAGTGGGCGGCGCTGGCGGGGTTGGTGTGGCTGGCCGTTTCTGAGATCTCCCGGCACCGGAAGCCCGTCCCGGCCTGAGCCCAGGCCCGGGTATCCTTCCGGATGCTCTCCGAATTCCCGCCGCCCGCCGCCCCCGAGCCGCCTCCGCCGCCCGCGTGGCGCTTCTGGCCGGACTTCTGGAAGGGCTTCGGCCTCTGCCTGCTGCTCTGTGTGCTGCTCGGTGGCGCCTGCGTCCTCGCCATCGGCATGAGCTACAAGATCGACCAGAACCTCGGCGGCCTCGCGATCCTGCTCTCCATGCTGATGGGCCTGGTGCCGCTGGCCCTGGTGGTGGTCCTCGCCTTCCGCCGCCGGCCCAGCGGCCACCGCGCCGGCTGGATCGTGGGCGGCGTGATCGCCTACGCCTTCCTCACACTCCTGCCCGTGGTGATCTGCTTCGGGGCCATCGCGGTGGCGGCGGGGATGAAGTGAGCGAAGGCACAGGCCTGACTCCGGCCGATCCGAAACCGGGCCCCTTCCGGACCCTGCTACGAATCTTCGGTGGGGCAGCCGTTGCCCTGGGGTCCGGCCTGGTGGCCTACGCAAGCCTGAGCGGACTCTTCCAGCTCCTCAGCGACACCGGTGGCATGAATCGCCCGATGACGAAGGGGGCCGCCCTGCGCTTCCTCGTGGCCAACGGGACCCTCGCCCTCGGCCATATCCTGGTGCTGGTCATGGCCTTCCGTCGCTGGAAGGCATTGGCCTTCCGGATTCCCCTGCTGGCCTTCGGCCTTGCCGCCCTGGGGGCTTTGCTCCTCAACCCCTTCACCCAGTGCGCCATGGATACCGTGCGGCGCTAAAGCCGCCTCCAGGACGACAGGCTATGCCCGCCCCCACCCGCCCCTACCTCTACTACGACACCGCCGTCTCCGTCTGCGCGACCTGCCTGCGCAAGGTGGACGCGAAGATCGTCTTCCAGGACGGGTGCGTCTACATGCTCAAGCGCTGCCCGCGGCATGGCGCGGAACGGGTCCTCATCGCCGACGACGTGGACTACTACCGGCGCTGCCGGGAGGTCTTCCTCAAGCCTTCGGAGATGTGCCGCGCGCCCCACACGCCGGTGACGTACGGCTGCCCCTACGATTGCGGGCTCTGCCCGGAGCACGAGCAGCACAGCTGCCTGACGCTCATCGAGCTGACGGACCACTGCAACCTGCGCTGCCCGGTCTGCTACGCCGGCAGCGGGCCCGAGCGGCTCACCCACCGGAGCTTCGAGGACGTCGTCCGCATGCTGGATGCCGTGGTGGCCAGCGAGGGCGAGCCCGACATCGTGCAGTTCAGCGGCGGCGAACCGACCCTTCATCCCCAGTTCTTCGAATTGCTGGACGAGGCCAAGAAACGCCCCATCCGCCACCTCATGGTGAACACCAACGGCCTGAAGATCGCCCAGGACGCGGCGTTCGCCGAAAAGCTGGCCACCTACATGCCCGGCTTCGAGCTCTACCTCCAGTGGGACAGCCTCGAGCGCGAGGCCCTGCTGGACCTGCGGGGCGCCGACCTGCGTGAGGTCCGACTGAAGGCCCTGGAACGCCTCAACGCCCTCGGCCTCTCCACGACGCTGGTGGTGACGGTGAAGAAGGGCCTCAACGACGGCGAGCTGGGGTCCATCCTCGACTTCGCCCTCCAGCAACCCTGTGTCCGTGGCGTCACCTTCCAGCCCGTGCAGGACGCCGGCCGCAATGAGGGCTATGACCCCGCCAAGGACCGCCTCACCCTCACCGAAGTGCGGCGGAGGATCCTCGAGCAGACCTCCGTCTTCCAGCCCGAGGACCTCCTGCCCGTGCCCTGCCATCCCGACAGCCTGGCCATGGCCTACGCGTTGAAGCTGGACGGGCAGATCCATCCCCTGACCCGCTACGTGGAGCCATCGGTCCTCATCGAAGGCGGGCGGAACACCATCGTCTACGAGAAGGATGCCGGCCTGCAGGCCGCGCTGTTCAAGACCTTCTCGACGGCCCACAGCCCGGCCAGCAGCGCCGAGAGCCTGTCGGAACTGCTCTGCTGCCTGCCCAAGGTGATCGGGCCGGCGGGCCTGAAGTACGACAACGTCTTCCGGGTGATCATCATGGCCTTCATCGACGCCCACGGCTTCGACCTCCGGTCCATCCGCAAGACCTGCGTCCACATCGCCCAGCCCGACGGGCGCATCATCCCCTTCGACACCTTCAACCTGTTCTACCGGGACCGGCTGGAGGCGGAGGTGCTGGGGCCCATCCGGGAGGAGATCCTCGGCCGGACCTGAGGCTACTTCAGCCCCAGGCTCTTCCGCGCCGCGGTCCGGAAGGCCTCGCAGGCCTCCATGGCCATCTCGGCCATCTTCTCGTCGGCCACCATGTCGGGATCCTCGACCTCGATGGCGAAGCTGCTCAGGGTGCGGATCTTCTCCCGGAAGCTCTCCCACTTGGGTTCGAGGTCCACGGCGAGCATGAGCAGCACCACGATGTGGCGGGTGGAGGGGAAGGGGATCTCGTCTTCGGCGAGGCGGGCCTTGAGGTAGCGCTCGGCGCAGAGCTCGGCGTGGAGGCAGACGGCGTCGTAGTTGGGGTCCTTCTTGTTCTTCTGCTCCCGCTGGGCCGTGCCGTAGTCGGCTTCCGCCTTCTCGACCCACGCCTTGGCCATGGCCTTCATGCGTCCCCCACGGTTCGTGCTGCCCAGCATAGGGCCAACCGCGGGCGGAGCCTAGCCTCGATGCGCCTCACCCAAGGCGCTGCACGCCTTCGTCCAAGCCCGAGGCCGCGAGGGCGCCGAGATCCAGGTCCAGCAGGTGGCTCGCCTTCACGTTCTGGAGGGCCTTCAGCATGGAGCTCTTGATCCTCGGGATGCTGCCCTGCAGCTGCGCGATGAGCTCCTTGGCCTGGGCCCGGCGGCTTTCCAGGGCCGAGGCGCCGCAGAGGGGGCAGCCGCAGGGCACGATGGGATAGCCCTTGAGCCAGGCATAGCGCTGCAGGTCCACCTCTTCGACGGTCCCCAGGGGACGGATCACCACGTTGGCGCCGTCGTCGCTGGTGAGGCGCAGGGGCATGGAGGCCAGTCGGCCCTCGAAGAAAAGGTTCAGCAGCAGGGTCTCCAGCAGGTCGTCCAGGTGGTGGCCCAGGGCGATCTTCGTGAAGCCGTGCTCCCTGGCCCAGGTGTAGAGCACGCCCCGGCGCAGCCGCGAGCAGATGATGCAGGGGGTGCTGTCGGGCTGGGCGCGCACCATCGCGTCGATGGGGGCCGGGATCACGGCGTGGCTCACGCCCCGGCGCTCGCATTCCTCGGCGATGCGGTCCGGATCGAAGCGGGGGAAGCCCGGGTCTACCGTGATCCCGTGGATCTCGAACGCCACGGGCGCGCGGCGGCGCAGGATCTCCAGCACCTCCAGCAGGGCCCAGCTGTCCTTGCCGCCGCTGAGGCCCACCAGGATGCGGTCGCCCTCCTCGATGAGGTCGTAGGCCTGGATGGCCTCCCCGGCGCGGCGCAGGATGCGCTTCTCCAGCTTCGCCAGCCCGGCCCGGTCCTCGTCCGTGGGCGGCGCCGCCAGGCTGGACAGCGCGCAGAGGTTGCTCACGGTCGGCTCACCACCGGGCCCTCAGGCCATCAGCGCGGCGCAGCCCTTGGGCTTGCCGTTCTGCATCCCCTCCTGGACGCCCTTGACGTAGTCCGGGCAGGTGCAGATGGGGCAGGTGTTGCTGCCGGACTCGCTGCAGAGGTCGGCCACGGTGACCTTCTCCATGAAGGCCGCGATCTGCTCATCGAGCTGCCGCCAGAGCAGCCGGGCCATGCGCTGGTCCTCCAGGAGGGCGCCCTTGGCCTCCTCGGGGTCGGCCTTCGCGGCGGCGTGGAAGCCCGGGTCCGTGATGCGCAGGACCTCGCCCACGGCCACCTCGTTGCAGGGGCGCGAGAGCACGTAGCCGCCCTTGGGGCCGCGCACCGAGGCCACCACGCCGGCCTTCTTGAGCTTGTTGAAGATCTGCTCCAGGAAGGGCAGGGAGAGCTGCTGGCGCTCGGCGATGGCGTGCAGGGGCACCGGCGCGCCGTGGCTGTGGTGGGCCAGGTCGAAGAGCGCCTGCATGGAATAGCGTCCCCGCGCCGAGATCTTCACCGTGCCGATTCCTCTCCGTTCCATTCAAAAATAGGATTCCCGAGCGTTTTGGTCAATTTTATTGACCGGAACGGCGTCACCGGCCCGGTGTCCGGATCCCGGATCCCCCCGCCCCTGGCCCGGGCCGTCAGACTCGGATCCAGGAGGACGCCATGGACGCCGCCCCGCCCGCTGCCCCGGTCTGGTTCATCACCGGCTGCTCCACCGGCCTGGGCCGCGTGCTGGTCCAGGAACTGCTTGCGGCGGGCCACCGCGTCGCCGCCACCGCCCGCGGGCCGGAGACTTTGACCGGTCTGGATCCCGGCGATCCCGCGCGCTTCCTGGCCTTGGGCCTGGACGTCACGGACTCCGACCAGGTCGCCGCGGCCGTGGAGGCCGCCCGGGCCCGTTTCGGACGCCTGGACGTGCTGGTGAACAACGCGGGCTACGGCGTGGTGGGCGCCCTGGAGGAGGTGCCGGAACCCGAGATCCGGCGGGTCTTCGAGACCAACGTCTTCGGCCTGATGGCGGTGACCCGGGCCGTGCTTCCCCTGATGCGGGCCCAGGGTTCCGGCGTGGTGCTGAACATCTCCTCCATCGCGGGCTTCACGGCCACCCCGGGCTTCGGCATCTACAACGCCACCAAGTTCGCCGTGGAGGGGCTTTCCGAGGCCCTGGCCCTGGACGTGGCCAAGCTGGGCATCCGCGTGCACATCATCGAGCCGGGCCCCTTCCGCACGGACTTCGCGGGCCGCTCCATCGTGGACACGCCGCCCCTGGAGGCCTACGCCGCCACGGTGGACGCCACGCGCCGGTACGTGCGCGACATCGACGGCAAGCAGAAGGGCGATCCCGTCCGCGCGGCCCGGGAGATGATCCGGCTGGTGGAGGAGGGCTCGCCCTCCCTGCGCGTCCTGCTGGGCAAGGTGGCGGTGGACCGCATGAAGCTGAAGCTGCGGCAGGTGGGCCGGGAGCTGGAGGCGGGGGAGGCCACGGCCCTGGCCATGGACTTCCCGGACTGAGCCGCCCCTAGAAGGTGAGCACCAGGCTGGTGGAGAGGAGGCTGTCGGTCTTCTTGGCCGGGATGCTCACGCTCCCCGCGGGGGCCGGGGCCGTCGGCGTGGCGTAGAGGTCCACGGCGATGAGCTTGGGCCGGTTCCGGGTGGTGAGGTCGTAGCCCACCTTCAGGGCGAGACGCTTGTTGAGGCTCACCGCGAGGCCCTGGCGCAGGACGCCGGTCCAGTCCCGGCTGTCGCTGAGGTTCTCGGTGAAGGCCAGGTCCGCGGTGTATTCGGCGGAGGCGCCGATCTTCTGGGCGAACTTCGAAGTCATGACTCCGGTGCCGTAGCGGGTCTTCGCAGTGGGGTCCGCCACCACCGGGGACTCCCAGGTGTGGCCGAGGCCGAGGTCGGTCTTGAAGGTGGTGCGGGGCGTCTGGATCCAGGTCCGGCCCACGCCGAGGGCGGCGCTGGTGCGGCCGTCCAGGCCCGCCGGGCGGTTGCGCTCCCAGCCGGCGCCGGCGTAGGCGTACCAGACGTCCTTGAACTTCCGGTCGAAACGCAGGTTGGCGTAGACCTGGTCGGCCACCGTCGTTTTGGTGCGGGTCTCCTCCAGCGCGTAGCCGCCGGCGGTGCCGATGGCCTTGCGCGCCACGGTCTCCGAGGAGGCGCGCACCATGCCGGCGTTGAAGGCGAAGGCGTCCAGACCCGAGGCCCAGGCGAAGGCGTTGGCGAAACCCAGGGTGTCGGTGACGGCGTTGCCCCGGGCGGAGACGAAGGAGAGGGTGGCCTTGTCGGTCCAGGGCCGCGGCGGCGCGCCCGGGGCCTGGGCGAGGAGGGCGGGGGCGGCGAGGAGGAGGAGGGCGGTTTGGCGCATGGTCGGGCCTCGGGAGGTGCGAACAGGATGGCAGCGTGGATGGGCAAGAGGGCGGCCCGGCCATGACATCCGTCATGAACCTGCCGCGCTCCGCTTGGCCGCATCGCGATCCGCGAGCACCGGAAGGCGCGGTGCTCGCGGATCGTGATGCCTTTTGAAAGGCGGCCTCGCCGTCGGTTCGCTTCGAACCCTGCTGGGCTGGGCGCGACCGTCGTCCAGGGACGGGAGGGCGGTCAGGCCTGGAACTTCCGCAGGGCGAGGCAGGCGTTCGTGCCGCCGAAGCCGAAGCCGTTGTTCAGGACGTACTCGGCGTCGAAGCTGCCCGCGACGTTGGCGGTGACGTCCAGGTCGCACTCGGGGTCCTGCTGGTCCACGTTGATGGTGGGCGGGATCTGGCCGGTCTTGACGGCCATGATGGCGACGATGCTCTCCAGGCCGCCGGCGGCGCCCAGCAGGTGGCCGTGCATGGACTTCGAGGAGCTCACTTTCAGTTTCTTCGCGTGCTCGCCGAAGACGCGGTGGATGGCCATGCACTCCAGCTTGTCGCCCACGGGGGTGCTGGTGCCGTGCATGTTGATGTAGCCCACCTGCTCCGGGGCGATGCCGGCGTCCTTCATGGCGGCCTTCATCACGCGCTGGCCGCCTTCGCCCTCGGGGGCGGGGCTGGTGATGTGGTTGGCGTCGCCGCTCATGCCGTAGCCCGCCACCTCGGCGTAGATCTTGGCGCCGCGGTTCAAGGCGGTCTCGTACGCCTCCAGGATGACGATGCCCGCGCCCTCGCCCATGACGAAGCCGTCGCGGCCCACGTCGAAGGGGCGGCTGGCCTTCTCCGGCGCGTCGTTGCGGGTGGAGAGCGCCCGCATGGCCGCGAAGCCGCCCACGCCGAGCTGGTTCACCACCGAGTCCGAGCCGCCGGCGATCATGCGGTCGGCGTAGCCGTGCATGATGAGCCGCGCCGCGTCGCCGATGGCGTGGTTGCCCGTGGCGCAGGCGGTGGCCACCGCGGAGTTGGGGCCCTGGAGGCCGTAGCGGATGGAGGCGAAGCCCGAGGCCAGGTTGATGATGAGGCTCGGGATGAAGAAGGGGCTCGTGCGCCGGGGGCCGCGGTAGCCGTTGGCCTCCTCCCAGATGGTGGAGAGGCCGCCGATGCCCGAGCCGATGTAGACGCCGAACATCTCCCGCTCCGCCTTGGTCATCTCCCGGTCGGCGAGGCCCGAATCCACCATGGCCTCGTGGGTCGCGGCCAGGGCGTACTGGATGAAGATGTCCATCTTCTTCTGTTCCTTCTTGTCGATGGTCAGGTCGGGGTTGAAGCCCTTCACCTGGCCCGCGATCTTGCAGGCGAAGTCGGTGGTGTCGAAGCGGTCGATGAGGCCGATGCCGCTCTTGCCGGCCATCAGGTTGGCCCAGGTCTCGGCCACCGAATTGCCGCAGGGGTTCAGGGTGCCCATGCCGGTGATCACGACGCGGCGGCGGTTGGTCTGGCTCATGGTCTTACCTCGCGGGGGTGCTGGAACGGGTTCTCGGAACGGCGAACGCGCCGCAGGGACGGGTCCATGCGGCGCGTTCAGGCTCGGAAGGCCTCAGCCCTTGGCGTTCTTCTCGATGTAGGCGATGGCGTCGCCCACGGTCTTGATCTTCTCCTGCTCGCTCTCGGGGATCTCGAGGCCGAAGGCCTCCTCGATGGCCATGATGATCTCGACGGTGTCCAGGCTGTCGGCGCCCAGGTCGTCCACGAAGTGGCTGCTCTCGGTGATGGAATCCTCGGGCTTCGCCAGCTGCTCGGCGATGATGGCGATGACCTTCTTCCGGATTTCGGCCATTGGGCTCTCCTGACTGGAACCGGACGAGCCTATCACAGGGGCCGTGACGGACCAACGCTAGACTTTCAAGCGATGCCCCAGCCTCCTGAAAACCATGGCCTTGGACCCGACCGCGAGGGTGCGGAGGACCTGGGCTGGGCGGCCACCCTCCACGAGTTCGAGGCCCACCTCGCCATCGAGCGGGGCCTCAGCCCCCGCAGTGTCTCCGGCTACCTCTCCGACCTCCGCCTCGCCGCCGCCTGGGCGGCCGGCGCGGGCCTCGCCCCGCCGGACCTGGACCGGAGCCGGCTCACGGCCTTCCTCGTCGCGCAGCAGGGCGCGGGCCGCGCGCCCCGGAGCATGGCCCGGCTGAGCTCGGCCCTGCGGCAGTTCCTCACCTTCCTGCGCCTGGAGGGGGAGGGCGGCGCGGGCCCGGAGGCGGTGGTGAAGGCGCCCCGGCCGCCGCGGCTGCTCCCCAAGACCCTCAGCGAAAGCCAGGTGGAGGCCCTGCTCGCCGCCCCGGACACCGCGTCGGTGCTGGGCCTGCGGGACCGGGCCTGGATGGAGCTGCTCTACGCCTCGGGGCTGCGGGTGAGCGAGCTGGCGGCGCTGCCCGCCCTGGCGGTCTTCCTGGATGAGGGCTTCCTGAAGGTCTTCGGCAAGGGTCGCAAGGAGCGCCTGATCCCCTTTGGCGAAGGGGCCGAGGTGTGGATGCGCCGATGGCTGGAGGTGCGGGCCAGCCTCAAGCCCCGCGGGCCGGAGCTCTTCGTGGGGCGCCGCGGCGAGGGCCTCAGCCGCCAGCAGCTCTGGCGCCTCCTCAAACGCTACGCCGTCCAGGCCGGCCTCCCCGCCAGGGCCGTGAGCCCCCATGTGCTGCGGCACGCCTTCGCGACGCACCTCCTGGACCACGGCGCCGACCTGCGCTCGGTGCAGGCCATGCTGGGCCACGCGGACATCAGCACCACTCAGATCTACACCCACGTCCACCAGGCGCGGCTGAGGGCGCTGTATGACAGGCTCCATCCCCGCGGCTCCGCCGGTCCCGCCTGACGCGCGCTGGGCGCGCTCCTGCTCGCCCAAAGGCTCGCAGAGGCGGGAACCCTCCCCCCGATCGGACAGGACAAGGGCTCCCGCCTCCAAGAGCGAAGCGATTGGGAGGACGCGAAGCATTCGATAGGCGCGAGTCCTGTCCTCCCGCTCCTCGCTGCGCTCGATCGCGGAGGGGGCCCCGTCCGGGGGCGCGGCGCCCTGAACCCTCGATGGACGGCCCGGCGCGGGCCCGGCCATGATGGGAAGCGGAGAATCCCCCGCATGGCGACGAAGAAGACCGCCCCGAAAGCCCCCAAGGCCGAGCCGGCCGAAAAGGCTCCGAAGGCCCCGAAGACCGCGAAGGCCGCCCCGGCGAAGGCGGAGCCCAAGGCCGCCAAGGCCCCGGCGAAGCCGGCCCCCAAGGCGAAGGCCGGGCCCAAGGCCGCGCCGGTGAAGGCCGCGAAGGCCGCGAAGGCCGTGGTGAAACCCGACACCAAGGCCAACACCGTGGCGGAGCCCAAGGCCGGGCCCAGGGCGGCGGCCAAGAAGCCGGCCAAGGCCCCGAAGGCCGAGGCGGTGGCCACACCGCTGATCCCCGAGGCCGCGGCGGCTCCCGAAGCCAAAGCGGCCGGGAAGGTGCGGAAGGCCGCCGATCCGACGTCCGCCGCCGCCGCGGCGGCCGCGTCCAGCCAACCTCCCGTCCTCACGGCCCATGCGGCCACGGTGCTGGCCGCCATCGGCGCCGGCCAGGCCATCGAGCTGATCTTCCTGGACGAGGCCGCGAACCCGCCGCGCACCTTCGAGCCCCGCAGCCTCATCTTCGACGTGTTCACCCGGGCCTGGTTCGCCTGGGGCTGGGACCGCCGTTACAACGCAGAGCGCCACCACCGCCTGGACCAGCTGAAGGAGGTCAATCCGGTGGAGGGACCCGGCCGCGCGGCCCAGGGCCCCTTCAAGGACGGCACCCCCGCCAACCAGATCGGCGGCTGGCTCGGCGGCGAGCCGATCCCTGTGAAGGCCACGCTGATGAAGCAGTGGATCTTCGCCGTGAAGCAGGCGCCGGCGCCCTTCCCGGACTTCCACCTGGAGGACGCCGCCGAAGGCAAGGCCACGGTGACCTTCACCGCCACGGACCTCCGGGCCATCGCGCGGTGGTGCATGCAGTTCGGCGACGGCATCCAGGTGCTGGAGCCCCAGCGCCTGGTGGATCGCATCAAGCAGGTGGGCGTGGCCTGGGGCGGCAAGCCCGTGGCCGCCGCCCCGGCCCCGGCGCCCAAGCCCCTGCCGCCGCCTCCGCCGGCGCGGCAAGAGCGGGAGCATCGCCGGGAGGAGGCCCGGGAGCCGCGGCGCGAGGAACACCGCCGGGAGGAACACCGCCGGGAGGAGCACCGCCGCGACGAACCCCGGCGCGAGCATCGGGACCGCGACCGGGAGGCCCCGAAGGAGGAACCGAAGGGCAAGCCCGGAAAGGTGGAGGTCCGCGTCGAGCGGCTCTAGGCCGCGCGTCCCCTCGCCACGGAACGGCGCCCCACGGGGCGCCGTTCCCGCGCTGGAGGGTTCGGCCTACTTCGCCCGCTCCACCATCTCCAGGATGGCCTCGCCCATGCGCTGCCCCTTCTTGGGCGGGTTCTCTACGATGGCATCCACGAACTTCCAGCCGCCGCCGGGCTGCTGGACGTAGAGCCAGAACGTGGGCACGTGGGAGAGGGGCTGGGGCGGGAGGTCCTTGGGCCAGTAGCCGTCCTGGGCCTTCTTGTCGCGATAGACGCCGAAGTAGTGCACCTGGATGAAGGGGTTGTCCAGGGCGTCCAGGGCCAGCATGTCGGGCATCTCGCGCTGGCTGTCGCCGCACCAGGAGCCGAAGGCGGTGACGATGGCCATGGGGGTGTCGATGGCCTTCCAGCGCGCCTGCCACGCCGAGTCCAGCGCGGCCTTCTCGGTGTTGGTCCTGAACACGGGGCGGTGGGCGAGGATCTTCTCCCGGGTGGTGGGCCCGATGAGCAGGGGACCGCGGTCCTTGGGATCGCAGGGCAGGTCGCCCTCCTTCTCCGGCGGAAGCATCGGCAGGATGCCGGGCTTCGGCGCCGCCGCGGCCTGGGCCGCGGGCGCCGGCTGGGCCGCGGGCTTCGCGCAGGCGGCGAGGAGGAGCAGGGCGGGGAAGGCGGTTCGGCGCATCCGTCCAGGATAGCGAGGCTCCCCCGGCGGGGCCCACGCGCCTTCGCTCCCGGGCGGGGCGGCGGCTACACTGGCCGCGCACCCCCGGAGACCGATGCCTGCCCGCCCCGCGGAACCGAACCTTCCATGAAGGGCTCGCGTTGAGGACCGCCCCTGGTCCGAAGGGCCTGCCGCTGCTGGGCCACGCTTGGCGCCTGCGCCAGGACATCCTTGGCGTCTTCACGGAGGCCGGCTTCATCCACGATGTCGCGCGCCTGCGCCTCGGCCCGCTTCCCCTGCACCTGCTCTCCACCCCGGAACTGGCGAAGGAGGTGCTGCAGACCCGCGCGGCGGCCTTCGACCGGCGCACCCGCTCCGTCGCCCTGCTCATGGACATCACCGGCGAGAGCCTCCTGACCGCCAACGGCGCCGCCTGGGCCCGGCGGCGGCGCCTGGCGGGGCCGGCCTTCCACCCCGGCCGCATCGCGGCCCTCGTGCCCGGCTTCGCGACCGCGGCGGCGGCGCTGGCGGCCGGCTGGGCGGCGAAGGCGAAGCAGG
>JBDIBF010000017.1:0-44698 GCA_039812765.1 Holophagaceae bacterium | reverse complement strand
GGGATTCGTGGCGCTCGCTCATTCGAAGCTCCGGCCGTGGCACATCGTGTTGTTGAAGCAGCCCGGCACGGTTCCGGCCGGAGCGGGGGGATTGGGCTTGAGGGTGGAGTTGGCGCCGTTCAGATGGCACTTGGCGCACTCGGCCGCGTTGCCCGCGTCGGTGCGGGCGTGGCTCGGGGCGTCAGCCGTGGCGCCGTTCCAGGGCGCGCTCGGGTGCGGCGCGCGGGTGTGGCAGCTCTTGCAGGAGACCGCGAGGCCGTTGTCGTAGGTGGAGCCGTGGCACTTGGCGCAGTAGGCGAAGCCCGCCATCTCCGCCGGGGCGGCCTGGGCGCCGAGGCGGCCGTGCTTCTGCGGGGCGGCCCAGCCGGCCTGGTGCAGCGGGCCCGTGGGATGGCAGGTGAAGCAGCTCACCCCGGAGATCCCGCCGGCGGCGGCCTTGTCGGTGATGGAGCCGTGGCAGGTCCGGCACTGGTCGGGGTTCTTGAGGTATTCGGACCAGTGGACGTTGACCCAGTCGGCCGGGTGCTTGCCCTGGGGCGAGACGGAGGGCGCCTGGGTGTTGGCGGTGGTGCAGCCGCCCAGGAAGAGGGCGAAGGCGGCCGCGAGGATGAACTGGGCGAGGAGGGAGGCGTTGCGCATCGTGATCCTGGTTCTCATGTCGGACCCCTACCTGTGGCAAGCCGTGCATTTTTCGTTGTTCGCCCGGCCATGGCAGCGGAAGCAGCCGCTGGGGTCCAGCTTCCCGTCCATGCGGTGGATGGCGAGGTAGTTCGGACGGTGGGGCATGTCCCGGTCCGGCCGGTTGGCGTTCAGCGTGGCCGGGGTCATGGGCACCTTCCCGCCGTGGCAGTCGGAGCAGAAGGACTGGCTGTGGCAGGTTGCGCAGGTCCCGGCGTCCTGGTTGGCCTGGTAGCGGTGGTTCTTGACGAAGGCGTCGGTGTGATCGAAGGACGCGTAGGCCTTGTAGCCGCCCTTCATGGCCTCGTCGCCATGGCAGCTGGAGCACAGGGGGCGGCCCTGGCCCAGCTCCTCGGGATGCGTGGGGGCCCAGCTGGTCCCGGGGGCGAGCATGGAGCAGGCGGTCATCACCAGGACGCAGAGCGCCGTGGCGAAGGCGAGCAGGAGGTTCTTGCGGTTCATTTGCCGGCTCCCTTCCTGGCGGAGACGAAGCGGTACTCCAGGCGCAGGAGCCCGCGCACATCCTTCTTGAACAGGGGGTTCGTGGCGTAGCTGAGGTCGCCGGAGAGCTTCGCGTTCTTGGAGAGGGAGACGCCCAGGCTGGCCACCGTCTCGAAGAGGTTCGGCTTCCCATTGAGGTAGGGGTTCTTCTCGTCGTCGTAGCGCTGGACGATGGCGTCCACGCTGCCGAAGAGCCTGCCGCGCTCGGCCATCGCCCAGGCCCTCGCCTCGTGGTGGGAGAGGCCGAAGGCCGGCCGGGCCGGATCCACGAGGGTGGCGTCGTCGGTGGTCACGCGGTGGTAGCTGAAGCCGGTCTGGATCTTCTGCTTCTCGAGGTTCCAGCGGAGCGTGGCCCCGAAGCGGTTGGAGTCCCCGAAGGCGTCGCGGGTGGTGTGCCGGTAGTCGGCGACCACTTCCACCGGGCCGCCGCCGCCGTAGACGACGCTGCCGCCGAAGGCGCGGAACTTGTCCTTCTCGTCCTGGCGGAACAGGGTGGGGAGGTTCGTGCCGGCGAAGAAGGCGTAGTAGTTCCGTTGGGTGTAGGCGCCGGTGAGGGCCCAGGAACCGTTGATCCGGAAGGTCGCGGCGTAGTCGTGCTCGGCGATCTTGGAGGGCTTGTTCGCGCGGGTGGCGGCGGTCTCCGTGTGGTCGGCCACGTCCAGCACCGTGCGGCCGCTGAGGTCGAAGCTGGCGACGGGGGCGATGCGGAGGTCGAGGCCCACCTGCTCGCGGGTGTAGTCCGTGGCGGAGGGGATCGGAAGGTCCTTGGCCGGCTTGGTGCCGTCCACGAGGTAGGACACGCCGAACTCGCCGAACTTGGGGACGCGCAGGCCGACGCGGAAGCCGGCGATGACGTCCCGCTGGTAGTCGTAGTCCTTGTTGCTGACGTAGTCCCGCACCTTGTAGAGCACCGGGCGCCCGCCGAAGGCGGAGACGGTGAACCCGCCCACGAGGTCCGCGCGGAAGCTGGCGCCGTCGACCTGTTCGATGGCCACGCCCTGGTTCACGGTGAAGCGGCCGGCCTTGATCTCGGCGTTGGCCTCCTTGAACCGGTAGCTGACGTAGCCGTAGGTGAGCTCGCCGCTGCTCTTGCTGCCGTTCGGCATCGAGGCGTCGCCCAGGTCCGCGCGGCCCCAGCCGAAGAGGTGCAGCGAGATCTCGTCCCGGTAGAGGTTCGTGACGTCGATGCCCAGGTACTGCGTGGCCGGCGTGAAGGTGGCCTTGTCGAACCCGGGGGCGTCCTGCTTCCACATCTGGGCGATGGTGGTGCTGGTGAGGCTGAAGTCCTGGGACCAGCCCGGTGCGGAGACCAGGGCGGCGGCCAGGAGGGCATGGGTGCGCAGCTTCATGGCGCGCCTCCCCACGCGATCCGGCCTGAGGGGCCGGCCGGCATGACCAGGAATCCCTTGCGCATGCGGAACCTCCATGAAGTGGGTGGGGATTGCATGGATCGCGTCCGGTCCGGCTGGACGGCCTGGGGCGGCGTGGCGGGCCCTCGGGGTGCTGCGGATGGGGCCCCGGGGTCGCTCCGGGACTTCTCCCTGGGGAGGAGGTGAAACCGTCACCGGAATCACGGCACCATATTGGACTCCTTGGCCCTTAAACCGGAGGGACATCCGTCACAACGCATGGCCGCATCCGGAATCCGCGTGAAGCCAAGCGCAGCAAGGCTTTGCGTCGACACGGCCCCTGTGACCCAGGTCTCAAGCCCCGGCGTGGGGATGGCTGCCGGCCAGGCTCCCCCGGCACCACTCGGACCACAGGCCCCGGTACGCGGCTTCCATGTCCCGGGCGAAGCCGGCCTCGTCCCTGAGCGGGGAGCGGCCCATGCGCTCCCGCAGCCCGGATCGGAGGGCGGCGAGGGCGGCCGGGTCCGCGGCGAAGGCGGCGCCCCGGGCGAGGAAGTCCGCCGGGTCCGCGGCGATCCAGTCCTCGAGCCCGACGCGGGTCAGGAGGCTGGCGCCCACGCGCGCCGCATGGCGGGACCCGGGCAGGGTGAGCACGGGGACGCCCATCCAGAGGGCCTCGCAGGTCGTGGTGGTGCCGTTGTATGGAAAGGGGTCCAGCGCGATGTCCACGCGGCCGTAGGCCCCGAGATGTCCTTCCTTGCCGGGGATCCTGGGCAGCAGGTCCAGGCGGTTCGCGGGCACGCCCAGCGCTTCGAACCGGTCCCGCAGGCGGCCTGCCACGGCCGCGTCCGCCAAGGCCCGGTCCTTCAGCAGCAGCCGGCTCCCCGGGACGCGGCGGAGGAGGGCGGCCCAGAGGTCCAGGACGGCCGGTCCCACCTTCGCGAGGTTGTTGAAGGAGCCGAAGGTGACGTGGCCCGCGTCGAGGGCGGGCGACGGCGCCACGGCGGGGGCCGCCGCCGGTGGGCGGTAGCAGTGGAAGCCCCTCGGAAGGCGCACGATGCGCTCGCTGCTCCAGGCCTCGGCGCCAGGGGGCTCGACGATGGCGTCGCTGAGGCGCGCGTCCATCGCGGGGATCCCCGTGGTGCCCGGGTAGCCGAGCCAGGCGACCTGGATCGGCGCCGCCCGGCGCGCGAAGACCAGGGGACGGCCGGAGCCGGTATGGCCCGTGAGGTCCACGAGGATGTCGATGCGATCCGCGTGGATGAGGCGGAGGGCCTCCTCGGTCCCCAGGGTCGTGATGTCCCGCCAGTGGTGCACCAGGCCCCGCAGGCGCCCGGAGACTTCGTCGGGGGAGGGCAGGTGGGCGTAGGCGTGGACTTCCACCGCCCGGGGATCGTGGTGGGCCAGCAGGGGTTCCAGGAAGTAGGCCACGGAGTGCTCCCGGAAGTCCGGGGAGAGGTAGCCCAACCGGATCCGGCGATCCGGATCCCTTGGGTTCGGCCATCCGGCGTCGGTTCCGGACCCGGCGGACCCATGCGTCCGACCCCAGCCGAGGTGGGCCTGGAAGCAGGCCTCGGCGTCGGCGGCCGCGTCGTACTGCAGGGCGCCGAGGAGGTTGGAGTGGGCGGCGACGTGGGCAGGATCCTGGTCCAGGGCCTGGCGGAAGGCCGCCACGGCGCCCCGGGCGTCGCCCTGGGCCAGGCGGGTGATGCCGATGGAATTCAGGACCTTCGGGTCCTCGGGCGCCAGGGCCGCGGCCTGCCGCTCGAAGGCCTCCGCTTCCGCGAGGAGGCCGAGGGTCCGGAGGGCGCGGGAGAACTGGAGGCAGAAGGCCGGATGCTCCAGGCCGCGGGGCAGCCCGGTCTCCAGGACCTCGGCGGCCTCGACGTAGCGTCCGCGGTCGTTGAACAGCTGGCCCAGGTTCAGCACCGCGTCGGGGAGCGCCGGTTCGAGCCCGAGGGCCTGGCGGTAGGCCGCCTCGGCCTCGTCCCAGCGGCCCAGATGGCGCAGGGCGTTCCCCCGGTTCACGTGGTAGGCGGCGCCCCGCGGGTACAGCGCCAGGGCCCGCTCCAGGAGGGGCAGGGCTTCGGCGGGGCGTCCCTCCTCCAGGGCCACGACCCCCAGCAGGTTCCACGCGTTGGGTTCCTCGGGATCGAGGTCGAGCAGGGCCCGGTACGCGGCCGCGGCCTCCGCCCAGCGGCGGGCCCGGTGGTGTGCCAGGCCTTCCCGCAGCAGGGCCTCGGGACCCGCTCCGGACCCCCGCGCCAAGCCTCAGGCCTCCTCGACGGAGACCTGCCAGGAGACGAGCTCCCGGGGGATCAGGGCCGGCCAGTAGGCCACGATCTCCTGGGCCTTCGGGCGGCCGCCCGCGAAGCCCGTGACGCCCGCGGGGCCGGCGGTGACGAGGGGCGCGAGCTCGCGGCCGAAGCGCTCCACCTTGCGCCTGTCGGCGTCCTTCACGCTGAGGCGCAGCACGATCTCGGCGGGATCCGCGGGCTCGAAGGCGATGCCCTCGTGCACGGTGCTCGCGCCGAGGAACTCGGCGTCGGTGTGCTCGAAGGTGGCCCCCGCGGCCTCGAGGCGCCTCCACACGATGTCCGCGCAGAGCCTCGCTTTCTCGAGGGCCCTGGGGCCGCTGAGGACGAGCTGCCCCGTGGCCTTGTGGCCCTTCAGGTAGCTGCCGCTCACCTTCAGGAAGGGTGTCTTAGGGCGGCCCTGGACGCCGCTCACCGCCACGCGGTCCGGGCCTTCCTGGCGCAGATGGATGGAGGTGAAGTCGGCCACGACGTCCGGGGTGATGTAGTTCCGCGGGTCGCCCATCTCGTAGACGAGCTGCTCGCTCACCGTGTCCACGGTGACCATGCCGCCGCTGCCCTCGGGCTTGGTGATGACGAAGGTGCCGTCCTCGCTCACTTCGGCGATGGGATAGCCCACGTTCCAGAGGTCCGGCACCTCCCACCACCGGGAGAAGTTCCCGCCGGTGGACTGGGCGCCGCATTCGAGGATGTGGCCCGCCACGGTGCCCGCCGCGAGGCGGTTCCAGTCGTCGGCCTTCCATCCGAATTCGTGGATGAGCGGCGCCAGGGTGAGGCCGGGGTCCGTGCAGCGGCCCGTGAGCACGATGTCGGCGCCGGTGTCCAGGGCCTCGACCATGGCCTGGGTCTCCATGTAGACGTTGGCGCTGATGATCTCCAGCTCGCGGTCGAAGAGGCCCTCGCCGGTGTCCATGTTGGCGAGCTTGAGCCCGGCGGCCTTGAACTCGGGCAGGCGGTCCATGACGTCGTCGCCGGTGACGGTGGCGATCCTCACCCCCTTCACGCCCAGCTTCTTCGCGACTTCGAGGATGGCCGCGCGGCAGGCCTCGGGGTTCACGCCGCCGGCGTTGGCGATGACGCGGATGCCCTTGGCCTTGAGCATGGGGAGCGTGCGCGCCATGAGGTCCACGAAGTCCGTGGCGTAGCCCAGGGCGGGATTCTTGCGCTTCTGCTTCTGCATGATCGAAAGCGTCACTTCGGCCAGGTAGTCGAGGTTCAGGTAGTCGATCCTCCCGTACTCCACGAGACGCACCGGGGCGTCGACGCTGTCCCCCCAGAATCCCTGGCCATTGGCAATGCGGACGGTCTTCGGCATGGTCGCTCCAACCGTTCGATTCTACGGGGCACTGGTCCAAGGTCGAGGTTGGAAAGTGGTCCAGGCCTCCGGCGGGACGGGGCCCTAGGCTGGGCGCACCTTCCAGGAGGATCCATGCGCTTCATGAGTTCCCTCGCCCTCGGGCTTCTCGCGGCCACCGTGCTGGGCGCCCAGGCGCCGCCGGCCGCGAACATGGTGGTCATGCGCCGGAACCAGGTCTATGGCGCCGCGACCTTCTACTGGAACCATCTGCAGAACGGGGCCTACATCCAGCAGTTCCCGGTCAGCTCGAACATCACGGTGCCAGCGGGACAGAAGTTCGTGGTCACCGGGATCCGAGGCTGGTTCACCGGCCAGTACGGCGCGGACCTGAGCCTGGGTTTCTCCACCTCGGGCGTGCACAACTCGGAATACCTCAAGCTGCTGCGGGCCCCCGTCCAGGGCAGCCTCGCCACCTTCGAGTTCGCCGAGGCCTTCAGCACCGGCATCAGCTTCGGCTCCGGCACCCAGGTGGAGCTGAAGGTCACGAAGGTCAATTCCGGCAGCTCCGACACGCTGGTGAACGCCTACCTCTACGGCTATTTCGAGTAGGGGCCCCGCGGTCCCGGCGGGGACTGTCACAGGTATGTCAAAGCCATGCAGCCCTTCCATCCGGCCAGTCCCTGGTGCGGCTCGGAAGGGCTGCGCGCGCGGATTGGCGGGCCCGGGCGCCTGGGCGACAATGAAGACATCCACAGGTTGGATTTCCCATTGGAGCGACCCATGAACCGAACCACCTTCACCCGATGGGCCCTTCCGGCCCTCCTCGCCCCGGCCCTCCTGGTGTCCACCGTCGGCTGCGACAAGAAGCCGCAGGAGGACAAGCAGGTCCAGACACTGGCGGCCAAGGCCAACGAGGCCCAGGCCATCCAGCAGCAGATCCAGTCCGCCGCCCAGACCCAGGCCAAGGCCGCGGCAGAGGCCAAGGTCCCCGATGCCAAGCCGAACCCGGAGACCCTCCAGCTCAGCCCCGAGCAGAAGGCGCTCCTCGAGAAGAGGTTGAAGGAGGAGAAGGGCACCAGCACCGGCGACCTGCTGCAGGTGATCCTCGACAAGGACGCGGAGATCGCCGTCCTGAACAAGAAGCTGTCGGGCGTGCGCGCCCTGCTGCCCCGGCCCGAGGTGGCCAAGGAGGGCGACAACCACTACGCCCTGGCGATGCGCTTCCTGCGCAAGCGGGGCGTGGGCGAGGATCAGGCCAAGGAGCTCATCAGCAAGACCCACATCCTGGAGGAGCTGAAGCCGGGCTGGGAGGTCTACCACTTCTACGTCAACGGCAAGTACGGCACCTCCGTGGCCCAGGGCAAGGCCGACATCAGCCCCACCGAGGCCACCAAGCAGGCCCGCCTGAAGCTCGAGGGCGAGCGCGACGACGCGAAGAAGATGTCCGAGGAGCTGCAGGTGAAAGTGGACGGCCTCATCGCCACCAAGGCCAAGATCGAGGCGGACATCGACGCCCTGCGGGTGGAGAAGACGGGCCTGATGGAGCAGGTGAACGGGCTGTCCACGCTCTCGGCGCAGCAGAAGGCCAAGCTCAACGCCATGCACTACCTCGTGGGCGACCGCAAGAAGCTGGAGGACGAGGGCGTCATCGTGGTGCCCATCTTCGCCAAGGACCGCATGGGCCCCAACGCCAAGGCCGCGCGCTTCGACCGCGACCTGCCGCTGGACGGCGACGCGGTGATCACCATCAAGGCCGCCGACCTCGGCCTGGCCAAGATCGGCAAGGTCAACGTGGTGCCCGGCTCGCTCGTGAAGGACGAGCACTACAGCCTGACCTACAGCGAGGACCGCGCCACCGCCACGGTGAAGATCCTCGACCTGGAACGGGTGCGGAACGACCGGGTGGCCTTCGCGGTCTCCCAGTAGCCGGGCCTCACTGAACGGAAGAAGGGCGCCCGCCGGGCGCCCTTCTTCGTGGTCGGGGCCCGGTCAGCCGCCGTTGAGGATGCGCCCCACGCCGCCGAGCACCGAGCCCTCCTCCTGGCGGTGGCGGGTGGCGGCCAGGATGCGGTCGGCCATGCGGGAGAAGGGGAGGCTCTGCAGCCAGATCCGGCCGGGGCCCGTCAGGGTGGCGTAGAAGAGCCCCTCGCCGCCGAAGAGGGCGCTCTTCACCCCCTTCACGAGCTGGATGTCGTAGCGCACCGAGGGCTGGAGCGCCACGAGGCAGCCGGTGTCCACCCGGAGGGTCTCCCCGGGAGCGAGGTCCCGCTCCAGGATCATCCCTCCCGCGTGGACGAAGACCAGCCCGTCCCCGGTGAGTCGCTGGAGGATGAAGCCCTCGCCGCCGAAGAGGCCCGCGCCGAAGCGCCGGGTGAACGCGATGCCCAGCGCGACGCCCTTGGCGCCGGCGAGGAAGCTGTCCTTCTGGCAGACCAGCTCCCCGCCGAGCTGGCCCAGGTGCAGGGGCACGATGCGGCCGGGGTAGGGGGCGGCGAAGGCCACGCTCTGGCGCTGCCTCGCCTCGTTGTGGAAGACCGTGGTGAAGAGGTTCTCGCCGGTGAGCAGGCGCTTGCCGGCGCCCAGCAGCGCGCCCATGAAGCCCTGGTCCTGGCCCGAGCCGTCGCCGAAGACCGTGTCCACGGCGATGCCGGGGTCCATGGTCATCATGGCGCCGGGCTCGGCGATGGCCGCCTCGCCGGGGTCCAGGGTGATCTCCACGAACTGCAGGTCCTCGCCGTGGATCCTGAAGTCGATCTCGTCCATGCGCGCCATCAAGCACCTCCTGCGGCAGGATACGGGGCCGCATGGAGTCGGTTATCCAGATAATCCGAATTCAGTCCTTCGGTTTCTCCGATGCTTCCGCAGCCTGGAAGTGGTGGGCCACGCCCGCCGCGTAGTAGGCCAGGAGGGCTTCGCGGCCGGGAACCACGCGGAGGTGCCCGCCCTCCTCGGCCAGGACGCCCCGGTGGAGGAGGATGCCCAGCCCCATAGCGGCGGCGCGTTCGGGGCTGCCCTTCGAGAGGGTGGCCGGCAGGCCGTGGGCCCTCGCCTGGTCGAGGCGGCGCAGGCAGGCCCCCTCGAGGTCCTGGCGCGTGGCGGACGCCGCGCCGAGGCTCTGGAAGGACCACGCGGCGAGGCCCACGGGCGTGACGGGCACCTCCGCGCGGATGGCCGCCATCAGCCTGCCCGCGAGACGTTCCAGGTGGGGCCTGCGCTCCTCCCAGCCCAGCTCGGCGAAGGCTTCCGGAAGGTGGTCCGCGGCCCGCAGCGGCGCGCCGAAGTTCGCCACGGCGTAGCCCATGCGGTGGAAGCGCCCCGTGGCCCCGCGGAAGGCGAGGCCCAGCACCCAGAAGGCCGTGCGGCGGATCGCGCGCCGCCGGCCGCCGGACGCGCCCCCGGAGGCTTCCCGGCGGAAGGCCTCCTCCGTGAGGCTCACGTCCTCCAGCACCCGGTCGTAGTTGATCCCCACCGGGATGAACACCACGTCGGCCTTCGCCCGGGCCATGTAGTCCAGGAGCCCGAGCTTGGGCGGCAGCAGGGCGCCGTCCCGGGAGAGCCCGCCCTCGAGGAAGACGCCCTGGGTGATGCCCGCCTCCACGGCGCGCTGCACGTAGCGCTCGAGGACCTTGTGGTAGAGCGGGTCGCGGAAGCGCCGGCGGATGAAGAAGGAGCCGAAGGTCTTGAAGATGCGGTCCAGGGGCCAGACCCGCGCCCACTCGCCCACGGCGTAGGAGATGGCCACGCGGTTCGCGAGGAGGAAGGCCACCAGCACGTAGTCCGCGTTGCTGCGGTGGTTCATGACATAGATCACCGAAGCCGAGCGGGGGATCTGGTTCAATGCAGCGTCGGCGCTGCGCCCGACGCGCACCCGGTACAGGCCGCGCAGCAGGGCCCCGGCCACCGTCCTGCCGTACCGGTAGGTGGTGAGCAGCTTGAAGGCAGGGATGATCTCCTCCAGGTACTCGTTCACGTCCGCCCACAGGGCCTCCTCGGGGCGGCCGGTCCCGGCGGCCTGGGCGGCCACGAAGGCCGCGAGGGCCGGATCCTCCAGCAGCTCCGCCTTGAGCTTCTACTTGCGGGTGAGCGTCACCGGGTTGAGCCTCACGCCGAGGTCGCGCCGGGTCCGGACCGCGAGGCGGAAGAAGAAGCGCCTCACCCAGCGGCGCGCGGCCCGGACGGCGGCCAGGGCGGCCAGCAGGGCCGCGAGGACCCAGGCCCAGGTCGGAAGGGAAGGCATGGCCGCATCCTGGCGTCCCGGCGGCACGGGTGGCAAGGGCTCTTAGCGCTTGCCACCCCGGCGTTCCCCAATAAACTGCACCCACCCGCTCGATCCCACCCGATCCCAGCAGAGAATCCCAAGCCTTCACGGAGGAACCCATGACGGGCATTGCACCTTCCGGACCCCGGGCCGCGGCCCTGGTCGGTCCCTACCTCAGCGGCAAGACTTCCCTGCTGGAGGCGATCCTCCTCCAGTGCGGCGCGATCCCCAAGAAGGGCTCCGTGAAGGAGCACACCACTGTGGGCGACAGCTCGGCCGAGGCGAAGGCCCGGGGCATGAGCGTGGAGCTCAGCGTCGCCAGCACGGCCTACATGAACGAGAGCTGGACCTTCATCGACTGCCCGGGCTCCGTGGAGTTCACCCAGGACGCGCTGAACGCGCTCCTGGTGGTGGACGTCGCGGTGGTGGTGGCCGAGCCCGAGCCCAACAAGGCGCCGACGGTGGCGCCCATCCTGCAGTTCCTCGACGAGCGGAAGATCCCCCACGTCCTGTTCATCAACAAGGTGGACGCCGGCGGCGAGGCTAAGATCGCGGAGACCCTCGGGGCCCTCCAGGCGGTCAGCTCCCGGCCCCTGATCCTGCGGGAGATCCCGATCAAGGAGAACGGCGTCATCACCGGCTTCGTGGACCTCGTGAGCGAGCACGCCTACGGCTACAAGGGCCACGAGGATGCCGACCTCATGCAGCTCCCGGAGAGCGCGTTGCCCGAGGAGCACGCCGCCCGCCAGGAGATGCTGGAGCACCTCGCGGACTTCGACGACCACCTCATGGAGGAGCTGCTGGGCGACATCAACCCGCCCGCCGACGAGATCAGCGAGAACCTCAAGAAGGACCTGGAGCAGGACCTGATCGTGCCGGTCTTCTTCGGCAGCGCCGAGGGGGACCACGGGATCAAGCGGCTGCTGCAGGCCCTGCGCGACGAGGCCCCGGAAGCCTCCGCCACTGCCGAGCGCGTCGGCGTGCCTGCGGGCAAGGAGCCCCTGGCCCAGATCTTCAAGACCATCCACGCGCCCCACGTGGGCAAGCAGAGCCTCGCGCGCATCTGGCGCGGCGAGATCGTGGACGGCGCCACCCTCAACGGTGCGCGGCTCAACGGCATCATGAGGCTGATGGGGTCGAAGCAGGAGAAGGTGGGCAAGGCCTCCGCGGGCGAGGTCGTGTCCCTCGGCAGGCTCGAGGACGCCGTCACGGGCCAGACCGTCTCCACGGGCGCCGCTCCCGGGATGGCGTGGCCGGCGCCGCTCCAGCCCTTCACCTGCTTCGCCCTCAAGGTCACCAAGATGGGCGACGAGGTCAAGCTGAGCGGGGCGCTGCACAAGCTGTGCGAGGAGGACCCGAGCCTCAGCGTGGAGCAGAACGCCGACACCCATGAGCAGCTGCTCTGGGGCCAGGGCGAGATCCACCTGAAGAACGCCCTCGACCGCCTCAAGTCCCGCTTCGGGCTGGACGTGAAGGCCGAGCGCCCCCAGGTCCCCTACAAGGAGACCATCCGCAAGTCCGTGAACCAGCACGGCCGCTACAAGCACCAGTCCGGCGGGCACGGAGCCTTCGGCGACGTGTACCTGGACATCAAGCCGCTGCCCCGGGGCTCCGGCTACGAGTTCGCCGAGACCATCGTCGGCGGCGTGGTGCCCCGCCAGTACTTCAGCTCCGTGGACAACGGCGTGCGGGACTTCCTGAAGCAGGGCCCCCTGGGCTTCCCGGTGGTCGACATCGCCGTCACCCTCACCAACGGCAGCTACCACACCGTGGACAGCAGCGACATGGCCTTCAAGGCCGCCGCCCGCGTGGCCATGACCGACGGCATGCCCCACTGCATGCCCGTGCTGCTGGAGCCCATCGTGGCCGTGGAGATCAGCGTCCCCAGCGAGCACACCGCCAAAGCCCAGCGCCTCGTGACGGGCCGGCGCGCCGGCCAGATCCTGGGCTTCGACGCCAAGGAAGGCTGGAAGGGCTGGGACGTGGTGAACGCCTACCTGCCCCAGAGCGAGATGCACGACCTCATCGTCGAGCTGCGCTCGCTCACCATGGGCGTGGGCACCTTCGCCTGGCGCTTCGACCACCTCCAGGAAATGGAGGGGCGCGAGGGCGACGCGGTGGTCAAGGCGCGGAAGGCGGCGCTCGAAGCGAAGTAGGACAGGCCCTCACGGCGAAGGGCCCCGGGGCTTTCCCGGGGCCCTTCCGCTTCCGGACCCGCTCAGCGGGCGCCCATCACCCGGAATCCGAGGGTGGTGGCGAGGCAGAGCAGCGTGCCGATCCACGCGTGGGGGGGCTTGAGCTTCAGGAGGTGGCGCAGGGCCAGGTAGGTCATGACGTAGACGCCGATGAAGAAGGGGTCCACGTGGCGCAGGAGGGAGCCGAGCTTGGGGTTCTCCAGGGGCAGGTAGTAGCCCAGGGAGGTGGGCAGGATCTTGTCCGGGGTGTTGCCGCCCACCGCGGTGGCGAGGCACATGACCGCGATGAGGATCTGCTGGGGCACCAGGACCAGGTTGGGCACGGCGGTGGCGGTGAGGGCCTGGGGAAAGCTGGGCGCGCCCTCCTCCGCGCCGGAGCGGCCCAGGAGGAAGAAGACCAGGGCGGGAAGGAACGTTCCCACCACCATGCCGATCACGGCGCCGACGGGGGCGAAGAACGGCATGATCCGGGCCTGCATCTCGATGATCTTGTCGATCTGTTCGGCGGGGACCTTCGGGTTGGCCTCGAGGGCCGGGCGCAGCATGGCGTCCCAGTCCACGCGCGCGCCCCAGATGCCCACCGCCACCACCGCGCAGACGGCGACCAGGATCGTCGCGGGGATCCAGGAGGGCGTGGCGCGCAGCTTCTGGAAGAGGGCCACGGGCTCGGTGAACACGCCGGCGATCTGGGCGCCCAGGCCGGGTGACGCCGTCTTGGGCGGGGTTCCGCCGCCGTAGAGTTCGGCCTCGGGTTTGACGTCAGGCTGGTCGGTCATGGGAGCCTCCTTGCCCATGAGGATGACGCGGGGCCGCCAGGCCAAGGCGGCGGACCGGGTAATGAAGGGTTTCGGGGGGCGAACGGCCGGACCCTTCCGGCCAACGGCGGGAGGGGCCGGCTCAGATCCTCGCCATCAGCTCCAGCTGGATCAGCCGCATGAAATCCTGCGCGTTGGTCACGACGCCGAAGGCTTGGTGGGTCCCCCGGTCCTTCAGCTTGCCCACGAGGAACTCGGTCTGGTCCACGCAGATGGTGGTGATCTCGTGGAGCTGGCCGTCGGGTTTCAGGCAGAAGGTGGGGAGCATGTTGCCCGTGGCGATGCTGTGCAGGGCCGTGGCCACCATCACGACCATCGTCGCCTTCGCCGTGTGCTCCCGCATGGCGGCCTGGGCTTCCAGGGCGTCGGTGATGGTCTCGGGGATGGGGCCGTCGTCCCGGATGGAGCCCGCCAGCACGAAGGGCGTGCCCGTCACGACGCAGGCGTGCATGATGCCGTCGTTCACGCGGCCGGCCTTCACCAGCGGCGCGATGCCGCCGGCCTTCTTGATCTCGTTGATGGCGCGCATGTGGTAGGCGTGGCCGCCCACCTCCGGCGTGCCGTCCTTCTTCATGCCCAGGGTGGAGCCGAAGAGGGCCGCCTCCACGTCGTGGACCCCCACGGCGTTGCCCGCGAAGACGCAGTGGGCGAAGCCGTGCTTGATGAGCCACTCCATGGCCTCTCGGCCCCGGGCGTGCACCAGCGCGGGCCCGATGACCCAGAGGATGTGGCCCTTGTCGCCGCGGTTCTCCATGAACTGCTTGAAGATCGCCTCGTAGTTCACGGGCTTCTCGCGGCTCACCTCGGAGCTCATGAAGCCGAAGGTCTCGTCCGCCGTCTCGTCGGGCTCGTCCTGGAAGCCCTTGTCCCACACCAGCACCCCCTCGCTGCCGTCCTCGGCCGTGGCGACGGCCACGAGGTCGCCGGCCTTCACGAGGCGGAACTCCCTGGTGGCCAGCCTTTTGGAGGCCGGATCCCAGACCAGATGGGAGTCCATGCGCGGCATCTCCGGCATCCGCCACGTCCCACCGATTTTCACGTAGGTGGGGAAGTTCGTGGTGCTCATGAAGCCGTCGGGCAGCGTCGTGTCCTTCGGCGCGGGCTCGAAGCGGCAGTCCGGCGCGGCGTCCAGGCCGAGGGCCGAGAAGTCGGGATGGCGGTAGGTCATGGCGGCTCCGCGGACGAAACGCCCATTCTACGGGCATCCTGCCGGGCCCCCAAACGAGGAGGGGCGCCCGACCGGGCGCCCCTCCGGCGGATCCGCGCGGGACTCAGGGCTCGGCGAGCACCGCCTCCAGCTGGTCCACGGCCCAGTCCACCTGCTCCTTGGTGATCACCAGGGGCGGCGCGAGGCGGATGGTGTCCACGTGGGTGTCCTTGCAGAGCATCCCGCGGTCCTTGAGGCGGTAGCAGTACTTCCGCGCGCCGCCGGCCTCGGGGACGAGGTCCACGCCGGCCCAGAGGCCGCGGCAGCGCACGCCCTTGACCCGCGGGGAGGCGAGGCCCTGCAGGCGGTAGGCCAAGTGAGCGCCCAGCTCCGCGGCGCGCTCGACGAGGCGCTCGTCCCTCAGCACGTCCAGGGCCGCGCTGGCCACGGCGCAGGCCAGCGGGTTGCCGCCGTAGGTGGAGCCGTGGATGCCCGGCGTGAAGACGTTCATCACGGCGTCGTTGGCGAGGAAGGCGCTGACCGGATAGAGGCCGCCACTGAGGGCCTTGCCGATGGTGATGGCGTCGGGCCGGATGCCCTCGTGCTCGAAGGCGAAGAGCTTGCCCGTGCGGCCCAGGCCCGACTGGATCTCGTCGAGCACCAGCAGGACGCCGTGCTGGTCCGCGAGCTGGCGCAGGCCCTTGAGGAAGCCCGCCGGCGGGATGAGCACGCCGGCCTCGCCCTGGATCGGCTCCATGAAGATGGCGGCGGTGTTGGGGTTGATGGCCGCTTCCACCGCGGCCAGGTCGCCGTAGGGGACGATGCGGAAGCCCGGCGTGAAGGGCCCGAAGCGGCTGGTGCTGTCGGGGTCCGTGCTGAAGCCCACGATGGTGGTGGTGCGGCCGTGGAAGTTGCCTTCGGCGACGATGATTTCGGCCTTGGGGTATTCGATGCCCTTCACGTCGTAGGCCCACTTGCGCATGGCCTTGAGCGCGGTCTCCACCGCCTCGGCGCCGCTGTTCATGAGCAGGGCCTTGTCGAAGCCGGTGAGCGTGCAGAGCTTCTCCAGCAGGGGCGGGAACTGGTCGTTGCGGAAGGCGCGGCTGGTGAGGGCCAGGCGCTGGGCCTGCACCATGAGGGCCTGCACGATGCGCGGATGGTTGTGGCCCTGGTTCACCGCGGAGTAGGCCGCGAGGAAGTCCATGTAGCGCTTGCCGTCCACGTCCCAGAGGTGGACGCCCTCCCCGCGCTCGGCCACCACGTCGAGGGGATGGTAGTTGTGGGCCCCGAAGCGGGACTCGAGGTCGATGAGGGCCTGGGCGGAGAGGGTTCCGGCGGTCATGGCGGCTCCTGGGAGGGTGGCGGGGCGGGTTCCGGCAGGGGAAGGGAATGGCCCTGGAACCCTCGCAGGCTAGCGCGTCCACCGGGTGACCGCCCTCACGGGGGCGTCGGGAGGGATTCAGGGGCCGACCGGCTGCTGGGATAATTCAGGGTTCATGGAAATTTTACAAGAATTCACCGCTGCCGGACGCCGCGCCGTCCGAAGCTGGATCCGGAGCCTCCGCCCCATGCTCGTCCTGCCCCCGCCTCCCCCCGCCCTGCTCCTGCCGGGCCTGCCCGCCGAGCCCGAGCCCGACGGCTCGCGCCGCGTCGGGCACTTTTCCCTGCCCCAGGGCGCGGCTCCCGCGCCCGTCTGGCTCCGGGCCGCGTCCCACGCGGTGGCGGCGGTGGACTGCCGCCACTACCTCTACGAGGCCTACGTCGCGGACGGCCAGTTCCTGGCGCGCTACGTGATGCTGCCCGAGGGCAGCGAGGCCTTCCGGGAGATCGAGCAGGTCTTCCTGTTCACCTCGGACCCGAAGCGCAAGCCCGTGGAACTCAAGCCCGCCGAGATCCAATTCAATCCGGACTCGGCCCAGTGGAAGGGGCGGACGTGGGCCTTGTCGGACCGGCGGGAGCTCCTGCGGCCCTGATCCGTAGCAGCAGGGCGGCGGAGAGCAGCCCGAGGGCGCCCATGGAGGACCACAGCAGGGTGGCGCCCCAGCGGTCGAGCATCCAGGTGCCGAGCCAGGGGCCGAAGGCGAAGGCGGTGCCGATGCCGAGCCCCCAGACACCCATGTACTCCCCCCGGCGCTCCGGCGGCGCGAGGTGCGCCACGTAGTCGCTGCAGGCCGGCAGCAGCATCATCTCCCCGAAGGTCCACGCCACCACCGTGGCGAGGATCCCGGTCTTCGAGTGCACCACGGCGATGGCGCCGAAGCCCACGGCATAAAGCACCGCGCCCAGGGCGAGGGTGCGGCGGTGGGGCCAGTGGGCGGTCGCGAGGTTCAGGCTCACCTCCACGAACACGATGAGCAGCGTGTTCACCGTGAAGAGCAGGCCGTAGAAGGACTCGGGGAACTTCAGGTCCCGCACCAGGAAGACGGGCAGGGGCCCCTCGTGCTGGAAGAAGACCACCAGCACCGGGAGGGCCGCGAGGATGAAGAAGAGGAAGGCCCGGTCCTGCCAGGCGCCGCGCGGACCGTCGGCAGAGCGCTCCCGTGGGGGCCGGTGCTCCTGCACCCGCACGAAGGCGAGGATCACCGCGGCAGAGAGGAGGCTGGTGAAGCCGTCGAGCCAGAAGAGGGCCCTGAAGGAGTGCATGGCGAGGAAGCCCCCGACGGCGGGCCCGATGCTCATGCCGAGGTTGACGGCGAGCCGGTTGAGGGCGAACACGGCCTTGCGGCGCTCCACGGGCGCGAGGTCGGTGAGGATGGCCATGGCCGCGGGACGGAAGGCCTCGCCGGCCAGGGACCACGCCACCGTCAGGGCCAGCACCGCGGGCCAGGCGCGCAGCAGCGGGAGGGCGAAGAGCAGCCCTCCCGACACGGCGAGGGACAGCGTCATCATCCGCAGGTGGCCGATGCGGTCCGCCAGCCAGCCCCCCGCTGGCGCGGCCACCATGGCGGCGAGCCCGTAGGCCACGAAGGCCTGGCCCGCCTGGGCCGCGGGCAGGCCCAGGGCCTTGGTGAGGTAGAGCACCAGGAAGGGCAGGGCCATGGTGCCCGCCCGGTTCAGCAGGGTCGCCGCGGAGAGGATCCACACCGCCGGGGGCAGGCCCTCCAGCCCCCGCCAAGGCGAGGCCGCGCGGCGGAGCAGCGGGGCGAGTCCCATCCGCGAGTGTCGCACGGGCCCGGCCGCGGGCGCAGCGCCCAGGCGGCGGGCCGGAGGCTACGCGTCGCCCGTCGCCTGCTCCCGCCCGCTGCGGCACCACTCGCTCCAGCTCCCCACGTACAGCGCCGGAGCCTCGCCCTCGGGGCCGCGGAAGCCCGCGAGCTCCAGGGCCAGGAGGGTGTGGCAGGCGGTGACGCCGCTGCCGCAGTGGACCACGAGGTGGTCGGGGCGCAGGCCCTCCGTCAGGGGACCGTAGAGCGCCCGGAGGTCCTCGGCGGACTTGAAGCGGCCGTCGGGGCCGAGGTTCTCGCTCCAGGGCAGGTTCACCGCGCCCGGGATGTGGCCCGCCGCGGGGTCGAAGGGCTCCGTCTCCCCGCGGAAGCGCTCGCGGCTGCGCACGTCCAGCACCTTCCAGTCCGCGTGCCTCGCGAGCTTCGCCACGATGTCCATCTCCGCCGTGGTGCTGTGCCAGCGGGCGGCGGGGAAGGGTTCCTCCGGCTTCGTTCCGGGGATCTCCCGGGTGAGGGTGAGGCCCGCCTCGAGGGCTGCCGACAGGCCGCCGTCCAGCACCTGGACGCCCTCCATGCCGAGGGCCCGCAGCATCCACCAGGCCCGCGCCGCCGCGTTCCCGCCCCCCGAGCTGTCATAGACCACCACCCGTGCGCCCGGGGTCACGCCCCAGCGGCCGACGGTGGCGCAGAAGGCCCGGAGGGGCGGCAGGGGATGGCGGCCGCCCTTCGCGGGGTCGTGGCCCTCCTGCCCGGCGGCGCTGAGGTCCCGCTCGGGGTCCGCGTGCCGCGCGCCCGGCAGGTGCCCGGCTTCGTAGTCGGCGCGGGGGCGGGCGTCCAGCAGGATCACGGAATCCAGGGCGTCCCGGAGGTCGGCGGCGGAGCAGAGCGGAAAGGCCATGGCACCATGGTGCCCCATGTCCCCCGCCCTCGGCTGCGCCCTCGCCCTCCTCGCGGCGGTCTTGCCCCCCCTCGTGATCGCGCTGCTCTACAGCGATACGTCCCGGGCGGCGGTGCTGGGCACCCTGGAGTTCGGCCTGCGGAAGGCCCGCGCGCTCTTCCATCCCCGGCCGGCGCTGCTCTGGATCGCCTGGGCGCGGGCCCACCCCCGGGGCTTCATGGCCCGCGCCTTCGTCTCCCAGGCGGTGAAGACCGGCGACCCCGAAGGCCTCCTGGAGGAAGGCCTGCTGCTCTGGGAGGGCGGCCTCGGCGCCGGCGCGCGGGAGCAGGCCCTGGACTGGTTCCGCCGCGCGGCGGAGGGGGGCTGCGTCGACGGCATGTACTGGATGGGCCACGCCCTGGGCTGGGGCGCCGGGGCGGCTCCCGGCGCGGCCACCGACCGGCCGGCGGTGCTGGCGTGGTACCGTCGCGCCGCCCAGGCCGGCTGCGGTCCTGCCATGGCGAAGCTGGGGGAGCTCCTCCGGGGATCCGCGGACCCCGCGGAAGCCGAGGAGGGCCATCGCTGGGAATCCCGCCGGAACGCGGAGGGGTTGCCCCGGGAACCGCGCCACTCGGCGGCGCTGGGGGGCCGGGGGCGCCGAGCCGAGGACTGCGCGTCCACCCGCTCGGAGGCCCTGGACGAGCGGCTGGAGGACCTCTTCGTCCGCCTCTCGAAGCGGCGGGAGTTCCAGGCCCTGGTCTGGGGCGTCACGGGTCTGGCGGTGCTCCTGGCCCTCTTCACCTTCATCGGGGCTCCGGCCTGGGTCATCTACACCTTCTCCACCAGCCTCGCGGCCCCTGGCATGGACCGGAGCCTGATCCTCGCGCTCCCGCTGGCGATGTCCCTTGCCCTCTTCGGAATGGCCGGCTGGCTCTGGTGGGAGGTGCGCACGCCCCGGACCGAGGGGCGGCTGAAGCGCCTGATGGAGCGCGCCGAAGGCGGCGATCCCCAGGCGGCCCACCGACTGGCCCAGGCCTACCGCACCGGGAAGGAGGGCCTCCCCAAGGACGGGCTGGCCGCGCGGGTCTGGCTCGGCAGGGCGGCGGCCGGTGGCCACGTCCCCGCCATGCTGGACTTCGCCCTGCTGCTGCAGACCGGGGAAGGCGGCTTCCCGGATCCGGCGGCGGCCCGGGCGTGGCTCGAGCAGGCCGCGGCCGCCGGGAGCGCGGAGGCCCAACGGCGCCTCGGGGGCGGGATCGCACCAAAGAATTAGGCAAATCCCTTCGGAGGCCGTCTCGGATGCGGGGCGGCGCCCTCGTCCAGAACCCCTGACCGCCGGTGGAAGGACCGCGCCGGGACTCGCCTAGCCTTCTGCATTCTGTGACCTCGTGGCACCCAGGGCATCCCTGCGCGGATGGCTGGAGGAACGCAGCACCGAGGGCATCGGTGCGGCGCCCCCCTCGGCCACGTCGCGGCGGCGATGGCGGGCATCGGCACGGTGCTCTGGCAGCGGCGAGTCCCATGCCCGGCGGGCCCCTGGGGCTGCGCGGCGGGTGATGGCCGGCGACCGTGAGGCCTGCAGCCGCCTGGGCCGCGCCGGGTCCGCGGAGGAGGAAAGCCTCGAGGCGCAGCGCCTGCCGCAGGGGACACACGCCGCGGGGCGCGCGGACGTCGCTTCTGTCCACAGGGAGCGGATCAGCCCAGGCGCAGGCTGCGTTCCACGACTTCCACCAGCAGGCCCGCCTCGGCGTCCATGGCCAGGACGGGATGCTCCCCCTCCACCGCGTCCCCGATGCCGAGGAAGGGTACGCCGGCCTCCTTGGCGGCGTCCCGGTCATGGGGCCGGTCGCCGACGTAGAGGTGGGGGCCGGCGCACCCTCCCAGGGCCTTGAGGATCAAGCCGGCGCGAGTGAGGCCGGGCAGGCTGCCCAGGCGGGGCACGCGGGGATCGATGCCCAGGCGCGCGGCCTTGAAGGCCAGCGTGCGGGGCGTGTTGCCACTCACGAGCCAGACCCGGTGGCCGCGATCCACCAGGCGGTGGAGGCCCTCGAGGATGCCCTCGAAGCGCGTGGGATCGCGCACCTCGGGGTGGAAGGCGGCCTCGAAGCGGGCGAGGCAGGCGGCCTCGAAGTCCAGGTAGGCCTGCTCGGGGAGCGCCCCGCCGAAGCGGAGTCGGTGCAGCTCGTCCACGATCTCCCAGTCGGTGCTGCCGGCGCAGGCCCGCAGCTCCTCCTTCGTCGGCGCCGCGCCCCACAGTTCCCCCAGGGCCTCCCGCAGCAGCAGGTAGCCGCCGCCGAAGCTGCCGAGGGTGCCGTCAAGGTCGAAGCAGAGGGGCATGCCCGCATCCTGCCATGGCATCCTGGCCCATGCTCCCTTCCCGTCTGCGCGCGCCCGCCCTGCTGTGCCTCGCGCCCGCCCTCCTGGCCCCCGGCGAGCCCACCGGCGCGCCCGCGAAGCCCCGTCCCCTGGCCCGGACGGGCCTCCGTTACCACATCCTTCTCAAGCTCAAGGGCGAGCCCCCCATCGAGGCCACCTTCGTGCTCATCCCCACGCCCCCGACCCAGTCGGTGAACAAGGTGAAGAAGCGCCGCCTGGGCGGCTGGCGGCTGGAGGCCGAGCGCGGGGAGGGCACGCCCTACGCCCAGGCGCCGCTCCTGGCCCGGGCCGAGCGGCTCCTATACTTCTCGGGGCCCTCCGCCGAGACCACCCCGGAGTCCTACGCGCTGCGCTTCCAGGGCCGGGCCTGCCCCGTCTGGCGCGTCACGGTGCCGAAGGGGGTCAAGGCCATCGCCTACCTGGCGGAGATCAGTCCGGGGTCCCTGGCCCTCTGCGACCTGAGCGCGCGCTTCGACCGCGGCGACGTGGAGAGCGTCGAGCTGCACCTGGAGGCGGTGAACCTCCTCGGCCGGCCGGCCCCGCCCGCCAACGGCACTTCGCTGCTCTCGACGTTGAGGCGTTGGGCCGACGGCGAGGCCGAACCCCTCGAGCTTCCAGGGCCGGAGGCTGAGGACCTGTCCGGCCCGGGCGGATGAGCCACCTCAGCGATCGGGGGTGAAGCCCGCGCTGCGCTGGTTCGTGTAGGAGAAGCCGAAGCCCGAGGCCGATTCCTCCACGCTCCGGCTGAGCACCACCAGCCGGTCCCCGGCCACTGCGAAGCGGCGCTCCTCCTGGATGGCGCCCTTGAAGGAGATGAAGAAACGGCTGCCGCTGTAGGCCGCCTGGTAGCTGAGGCCCAGCGGGGCGCCGTCCTCCCCCAGCCAGATCCGCGCGTTCACCTCCACCTTCCGGAGGTGCCGCCGCTGGCTCTGGGGCAGGGGCGGCTCCACGCGGATCACCAGCGCTCGTGCGGGGCGTCCGTTCCAGGTTTCCCGACGCTCCTCGAGGAGGGTGGCCTTGTCCAGGTAGCGCGCCAGGGCCTCCGCGTGGTTGAGGAGCTCCGCGGCGTCCAGGGGGTCCATCTCCCGGAGGCCCAGCCGGTGGGGCGCCGGCCGCTCGGGATCCCGGGCCTGGGCGCGACCCTCCGCGCCCGCCTGCTGCAGATCCTCCCGCGCCAGGGCCAGCCGCAGCCCCTGGGGCCCGTCCTCCACCCGCGCGGAGGCATGGCCCCGCACCACCACGGGCCGGCGGTCCTCCACGGTCTGGCGCGTGATGCGCAGTTCGAGGATTCCCTTCACCGGCTCCCGCCCCGGGAGCCGGGCCAGGGCGGCCTTCAGGTCCGCGAGTCCATCGGCCCTCAGGGGGAAGGAGAGCAGGAGGGCCGCCAGAAGGCCCCGGGAAGCGTTCATGGGGCAAGCATGCCAAGGTCCGGGCCGCGGGGGGAATGCCCGCTGGCGGCTAGGACGGCGCGTCCAGGGCGACGAGGGTGGGGAGGCGCCACACGATGCCTCCGGCGGGGAACTGCCGCGCGGCCTCCGCCCGGGCCTGCTCCGCCCGGCGCAGGGCCGCCTGCATCATCAGGTCGTCCCGGTCCGCGAGCCACAGGGTGGCGCCCACCGAGGGTTTGCCCAGGGTCTTCCAGGCCCGCTGGATCACGTGCTCCGCGCCCTCCTGGGCCGTTTGCGGAAGGAGGAGCAGCAGGCGGTCCGGCGCCAGCTCCACCAGGAGGTCCTCGCCCCGCAGGGTCTGGGCGAAGGTCGCGGGGGCGCGGAGGGTGGCCGAGCGCCGGGGCCCCGGGGACGGGGGCGCCCAGGTGGCCACCGCCAGCATGCCCTTGTTCCGCCGGGCGTGGTGCAGGTGGCCCCTCATCCAGACCTCGAGGTACCGACGGTTCGGGAGCCCCGTGGCCTGGCTCTCCAGGGCGCTGTCCTCCACCACGGCGGAGGAGAGGGCCAGCGCGTCCCGGGCCACCTGCAGCTGGTACTTCAGGTTTTCCACCTCCATGGCCCGGCCCACCACCCCCGCCACCGAGCGGAGGAAGTCCAGGTCCTCCGCGGTGAACACGAAAGGGCGGCTGTGGAGCAGGGCGAGGGTGCCCACCGGCCGCGTCCCCTCCCGGAGGGCCACGCCGGCGAAGGCCCGCAGCCAGGGGCCGCCTTCAGAGCGGAAGACGTCCCCGAGGGCCAGCCGTCCCTCCGGCTCCTGCAGGACCTTGGCGCACAGGTTCAGACCCTGGTGGAGTTCCATGGGGGGCTTGGCGCCCGTGCCGGCGTGGGCCCACCAGAACGTGTCGAGCTGGCCCTCCTGGAGCCGGGTGATGAGGGCGTGGTCCACCTGGAAATGGCGGACCAGCAGCTCCAGCGCCGCGTCGAAGAGGGCGAAGGGGTCGAGGTCCTCCCGGCGCAGGAGCCCGGCCAGGGCGTGCAGGGCGCGTCCTCCCCTCGGTTCCGTCGACGGGGGGGCGGTCGGGCGGCTCGACCTCGTGTCCATGGGCGGCTCCGAGCATCCCCCCGCGCCGCCTCCGCCGCAAGGGCGCGTGGTAGCCTCCAGGAACCCTACCCCGCCCCCAGGACCACGCCGATGATCTCCCTTCCGGAATTCGTCCGATTCCTGCTCAAGACGCTCCGGGACCACCAGATGTACGGTCCCCGGCACATGCATTTCCTCAAGAGCCTGGCCCAGCTCCACGACGGCTACGGGAAGTACCTGGGGAACCGCAGCCGGGCCCAGATCGCCTCCCGCAACGGCCGCATCTTCGTGGACAAGGTGGCGGAGGACCGGCAGAACCTCCAGATCAAGGCCCTCGCGGGGCTCCTGGAGGACCGCCAGATCCACGCCATCCTGTTCGGCGCCGGCGCCACCGAGCCCGAGCTCCAGGAGCTCTGCGCCATGCTGAGCCTCACGCCCGCCCAGCTCCACGAGGCCGGCGGCCCGCGGCGCTTCCTGGAGGAGCGCGGGGTCTCGCGGATCCAGGTCCTGGCCACCCGCCTGGAGGAGGTCACCGAGGCCGGGGAGGTGCTGGCCAGCCTCCTCGAGACCATCGCCCCCTTGCCTGGGGCCGCCGCCCCGGCCGAGGGCGCCGCCGCGGCCGGCGGAACCGGCGCCGGGGGCGGCCCGGGGCTGGGCCTGGGGGGGCGGGGCGGCCCCGCCGCCGCGGGTCCGGAGCCCGGCGCCTCCGAAGCCCTCGAATCCCTCACCCGGCTCCGGGGCTACCTGCTGTCCGTGGCGGGCAGCGGCGCGGTCTCCGCGGATCTCGCGGGGCTCGGGACCTTCCTCCAGGAGGCCGGCCTGGACCGGGACGCCGCCCAGGCAGGGACCCAGGGCCTCCTGGCCCAGGCCATCGCGGGCCTGGACGCCGGACAGCGCCTCAGCCTCCTCATGGGCGGAGCCTCCGCGCCCGCCGAGCCCATGCGCAAGTTCTTCGGCCGGCTGATCGGCAGCCAGGGCGCCGAGAGCCTCGTGGAGCTGTACCGCCGGGGGGCCATGAACGCCGAGGACCTGGCCGAGGCCGCCGGCGAGCTCCACCGCCTCAGCCCCAATCCCTCGCAATGGGCCAGCACCCTCATCGAGGCCCTCCGGAAGGAAGGGCTCTCGGAGGCCCAGCTCCAGGAGCTGATGGAGGTGCTGGGCTGGGAGTCCCTGTCCACGGAGGAGAAGCTGGCGCGCCTGCTGGAGGGCCAGAAGATCTTCGAGATGCCCGTCGCCAAGGTGCTCGCCTTCCTCCGGGAGCTGCTGGAGGCCGGCCGCGCCCGCGAGTTCCTCCAGCTCCTGTCCCACTTCGCCACGGGCCTGGCCTTCCCCAACGTGGGCCGGCGCGGGAGGGTGGCCGCCGCCTTCGAGGCCATCGCCGACTGGGTGGACATCCCTGGCCTGGATCCGCACCTCATCCAGGCGCTCATGGACATCCTGGCCCGGGCCTACGGCCGCGAGAAGGACCCCGAGGTTCATCGCAGCTTCAGCCAGGCCGTGGAGCACCTGCTGTGGTTCTGGGTGGAGCAGGGCAGCCCCCAGCGCGCCGAGGCCATGTTCGCCGACCTCCAGGACACGGTGACGGAGCTGAGCCTTCCGGCCCCGTGGAAGGCCCAGGCCACCGAGGCCCTCCTCGCCCGCCTTGGCACGCCCGAACGGCTGGACAAGGTGCTCAAGCAGCTCTTCTACCTGGACCGGGATGCTGCGGCGGTGCAGGTCCACCCCTACCTGCGCATGCTCGGCCCTGCGGCCGCGGCCCAACTTGTGGAGCGCCTCGAGGCCGAGAAGGACCGGGTCCGCCGCGGCCGCCTGCTGGAGGCCCTCAAGAGCTGCGGCGCCATCGCGGAGGCGCCCCTGCTGGAAGCCCTCAAGTCCCAGGAGTGGTTCGTCGTGCGCAACGCCCTGGTGGTGCTGGGGGAGGTGGCCAGCGCCGAGCGCCTGCCGGAGATCCTCGGCGCCCTCAAGCACCGGGATCCCCGGGTGGTCCGGGCCGCGGTGCGCGCGGCCGGCCGGGTGGGCGGCCGCCAGGCCGAGGCGCCTCTGGTCGCCCTCCTCCCTGGCGCCGAGCCCGCCACCCAGCTCGAGGTCCTTTTCGCGCTCGGGGAGCTGAAGGCCAAGGGCGCGGTGCAGGTCGTCGGGGAGCTGGCCCGTCTCAAGGGCAAGCTGAAGCCCGGCCAGGACAAGGTGCGGGACAAGGCCATCGAGACCCTGGGTGCCCTCGGCTCCGCCGCCGCGATCCCCGTGCTCGAGGCGCTGCTGGCCCGCAGGAAGGGGTTTTTCAGCGAGTCGAAGGAGCCCGCGGAGGTCCGGATTCCGGCCTTCCGCGCCCTGCTCGCCCTGGGGCTTCCGGAGGGCCGCCAGTCCGCGGAGCGCCTGCTGGAGCAGGAGCCGGCGGGGCCGGAGCAGGAGGCCTTCCAGGCCGCCCTCTACCCGCCCTGAAGCCTCCGCCGACGGGCCGACACGGGAAGGCCCTCCGTCGCTCCGCTAGACTGGAGGATTCGGAGGCGCCATGCCCTTCAAGGACGAATGCGGAGTCTTCGGCGTGTCGGAGCTCCCGGAGGCCTCCCGGCAGACCTACCTCGGGCTCTACGCGCTGCAGCACCGGGGCCAGGAGGCCGCAGGCATCTGCTCCCGGGACGCCGGCGCCCTGCACCTCCACAAGGCCCAGGGCTACGTGGCGGACATCTTCACGCAGCCCGTGCTGGACGGCCTGCCGGGCGAGGCCGCCATCGGCCATACGCGCTACAGCACCACCGGCGGCAACGTCGCCTCCGCGGCCCATCCCTTCCTCATCCACGGCCGCTTCGGCCAGGTGGCTCTGTGCCACAACGGCAACCTCACCAACACCCAGGCCCTGCGGGACCGCCTCATCGCCGAGGGCCACACGTTCACCAGCCCCAGCGACAGCGAGGTGATCCTCGCCCTCATCAACCGCGCCGACGCCACGACGGTGGAGGACGCGGTGGTGGAGGCCCTCAAGCTTTGCGAAGGCGCCTTTTCCCTGCTGATCCTCACCGAGGACGCACTCTTCGCCGCCCGCGACCCCCGCGGCTTCCGGCCCCTGGCCCTGGGCCGCCTGGGCGAAGGCTGGGCCTTCTCCTCGGAGACCTGCGCCTTCGACCTGGTCGGGGCCGTCTACGAGCGCGAGGTGGAGCCCGGCGAACTGGTGATGGTGCGGGGCCGCGAGGTGCGGTCGCGCTTCCCGCGGGAGCGCGAGGCCCCGAAGCCCTGCGTCTTCGAGCACGTCTACTTCGCGCGGCCGGACTCGAACGTCTTCAGCCGCAGCGTCATGGCCTCGCGGCGGGAGATGGGCCGCCTGCTGGCGAAGCGCCACCCGGTGGGCGCGGACCTCGTCGTCCCGGTGCCCGACAGCGGCGTCAGCGCCGCCTTGGGCTACGCCGAGGCCAGCGGCATCCCCTTCGATTTCGGCATGATCCGCAACCACTACGTGGGCCGCACCTTCATCGAGCCGTCGCAGTCCATCCGCTCCTTCGGCGTGAAGGTGAAGCTGAACCCGGTGCGGGACCTGCTTGATGGCAGGCGCGTGGTGCTGGTGGACGACTCCATCGTGCGCGGCACGACGTCCCGCAAGATCGTGCAGATGGTGCGGGCCGCGGGCGCGAAGGAGGTGCACCTGCGGATCTCCAGCCCGCCCACGACCCACAGCTGCTTCTACGGCATCGACACCCCCAGCCGGGAGCAGCTCATCGCCAGCTCCCGGGACAACGAGGCGATCCGCGCCTTCATCGAGGCCGACAGCCTTGGCTACCTCACGCTGGAGGACCTGGAGGCGGCGGTGCGGGACCAGCGCGATGGCCAAGGCTTCTGCTACGCCTGCTTCACCGGGGACTACCCGGTGGCGCCGGCCGGCAAGGGCGTCTGCTGAGGCGCCGTCGGGGCGGACCCTCAGGGCTCGATGCGGGCGGTGGACCGGCCTTCCGCGGCGAAGGGATGGCCCAGGGCCTTGCCCTGGACGTCCACGGACTCGGAGACGACCACGAGCCGGTCCTGGTGCTTCTGGAAGCGGCGCTCCACCGCCAGCCTCATCTCCATCGAGAAGACGAGCATCGCGCGCACCTTGAGGTCGAGGTCCCGGCGCCAGGCCACCGGCAGGCCGTCGGGCGCGACCCACAGGGTGCACTCGCTCACCGCGCGCTTGAGGTGCCGGCGGGCGTCCTCGTCCAGGTCCGGGTCCACCGCGAGGCGCAGCCGCCGGACGGGGCGTCCGTCCCAGGTGTCCGGACGGTCCTCGAGGACCCGAGCGTCGGCGATCTCCTGGAGGAGGTCCTCATGGGGCCGCACCCAGTTCGCGCCCTCCTCGCGGAGCCCGCCGCGGGCCGCGCTCCCGCGCCGGGCGCGGCGCTCCCCGGCCGGTCCCCCGGGCCCGTCGCTGGCGGCGAAGGTCTCCTCGTAGGTGCTCCGTTTCCCCTCCTCCTCGTCCCACCCCTTCTGCACCACCGTGAGCTTGACGGCCTGGCGGGCGGGAAGGGCGCGGAGGGCCGACCGGAGGTCCGACAGGGTGTCGGCCCGGAGCACGGCGGTGGCGGCGGCCAGGAGGCAGACGACGAGACGCATGGGAGGATCTCCGGGAAGCCTACGGCGCGCCACGACGGCCGTTGAGTGGGCCGCCGTGGCCCTAAGATAGACCCATGTCCGCCTGCGGTCCCCCGGGTCCCCTCCAGTCCCGCTTCGAAGACGGCCTCCGTTTCCTGGCGGCGGCCTACGCCCTTCGGGAGGACCGTCGCCACGGCGGCGCCGCCACCACGTCGGCCTGCGACGCGCTGGCCTGCTTCCTGAGCGTCTTCGAAGCCGCGGCCCAACGCCACCTCCCGGACCCCGGGATCCGGATCTTCCGGGCCCAGTGCGAGGGGCTCCTGACGCCGGACCAGCCGTCCCAGGCGGCCCTGGACCACGCCCTGGAGGCCGCCAGCCTGGCGCGGGACCTGGCGGCGGCGTTGCTTCCGCACCTAGCGGCCCCGGCGCCCCGCGCCTAGCGGCGCCAGCCTAGCGGCACGAGGCCCGGGACGCGGTTCCCGCCGGGGCGCCGGGCGGACCATCCGGCCGTCCCCTCGAAGATCGCGGTGGCGTCGGAGGGCGCGTAGCCCAGCCCGTCGAGGCGGTGGGCGATGATCCACGCCACGGTGTTCCGCAGCACCTCCTGGGTCTCGGTCTCCAGGGGCGGGAGGTTCCCCCACACCTCCACCAGCGCTCCCGGAGTCTCGTCCTGCGCGGCCGCGGGCTTCCAGGGATTCCAGGCCGGGACGCCCTGCTGTTGCCGGGACCGGGTCCACGCCTCGAACTCCTGGAGGATGGCCGCGAAGCGCGACGGTGGGTCGGCCGGACGGACCTGGGCCGGTGGCTGGGGCGAGAGCATGTCCCTGCGTGCGTCCAGCCGGGCATGGGTTCCGGTCCTTGACAGGGGCCCACGACCCGGGAGGCTAGAGGGGTGGACCCGAGGCCGGCCGAGATCCCGCTGCGCGCGCCGGTGCTCGTCGTGGGCACGGGGCGCTGCGGCTCCACCGCCCTGAGCGCCGCGGCCGCCCTGCATCCCCGCTGGCTCAGCCTGTCGGAGCTGTTCAGCGCCTTCCTGCCGGACCCCTTCCCGGCCGGGGAACTCACGGGACCGGCCTTCGAAGCCCTGATCTCCGAACCCAGGCTGGACATGCGCCTCGCCCTGGCCCACCGCCTGGAGCCCCCGGAGTTCCTATACCCCGTGGACGGGGGCGGGCGCTACACCCGCGAGACAGGCGTCCCGCCCCTCTCCATGGTCGCCCTTCCGCACCTGGTCGGCGTGGGCGACGAGCTCCTGGACGAGCTGCGGGTCGCGGCGCACGCCTGGCCGCCCGCCCCGGCGTCGGCCCACTTCCGCCGCCTCCTCGACGGCCTGGCGCGGCGCTTCGGCAGGTCGCGCTGGGTGGAACGCTCCGGAGGCTCCCTGGCCTTCCTCGGCCCCCTCCTCGAGGCCTTCCCGGACGCGAAGGTGGTGCACCTGTGGCGGGACGGCCTGGACTGCAGCGTCTCCATGGCCCGCCACGCCTCTTTCCGCCTGGCCCTGGTGCGCCGCGAGATGCGGCGCCGCTTCGGGGTGGACCCCTTCCTCACCGCCGAGCGCCCCGCGGCCCTCCTCGCGAGCGAGCTGGCCCCCTGCCTGCCCGAGCGATTCGATCCCGAAGCCTTCCGGGCCCTGGAGCTGCCCCTCGCGAAATTCGCCGGGCTCTGGTCCAGTCAACTCCTCATGGGTCTGGACCGGCTGGCGGCGCTGCCGCCGGGGCGCCTCCTCCATCTGCGCTTCGAGGAGCTGCTCGACGATCCCAGGGGCACCCTGGCGCGCTTCGCCCGCTTCGTGGACGGCGAGGTTCCGGAGCCCTGGCTCACCGAGGCCGCGGCCCTCGTGCGGCCGGAGCGGCCCGAATCGGCCCCGCCGGACCCCGGCGCGCGGGTCCGCCAGATCGTGGCCGAAGGGCATCGCCAGCTCCGCAGGGCCGGCGTGCCTGGAGCCTAGCCTCGATGCCCTGGCGCCCCCGACCCCCGGGGCTCAGGGCGCGTAGCCCCAGCCCAGCGGCGCGAGGGGGGCCACCGTGAAGCCGCCGGGATGCGTCTGGTCCCAGCTCGCCGTGGACGCGTGCGCGGCGAGGGACGGGGACACGAAGGCGGCGCCCCGGAACCGGTTCGCCACCAGCCACTCCCTGAACTCGCGCAGGGTCTGCTCGCGGACCGTCTCGAGGGGCTGGACGTCCCCGCGCACCTCCACCACCGCCCCGGGGTCCTGGCGCCGCGGGGCGGCCGGGGCCGCCTGGACGGGCCGGGCCTTCACCGGGAGGCGGAGGGATTTTTGGAAGCGGAGGGCGGGCGGCTGAGGCTTCAGGCCCTGGGCGGGGGGAAGCAGGAGGGCGGCGGAAGCGAGGATCGGGGCCAGGATCGGAAGCATGGGACCTCCCCGGGGGCGTTCGGCACCAGGATAGGCTCGAGCCATGCGCATCGCCATCCTCGGCCCCACCGCCTCGGGCAAATCCGCCCTCGCCGCGGCGGTCGCGCGGCGCGCGGAGGCGGTGGTGGTGAACGGCGACCCCTTCCAGGCCTTCCGGGGCCTGGTGATCGGCACGGGGCAGCCGTCGGAGGCGGAGCGGGGCGGCGTCCCGCACGAGGGCTACGGTGTCCTCGACCTCGCCGAGCGGCCGAACCCGACGACCTTTGGATCCCTCGTGCGGCGCCGGCTCGAGCCCTTGAACCGCGCGGTGCTGGTGACGGGCTCGGGCCTCTACCTCCGGGGCATCTGGAACCAGCTCTCGGACCTGCCCGAGGTCCCCGAGACCCTCGTGGCCAAGGTGCGCGCCCTCGGCGCGCGGCTGGGCCCGCCGCGGCTGCACCGCTACCTCGCCGCGGTGGATCCCGGCCGGGCCGCCGAGCTGCATCCCAACGACGGGGCCCGCGTCCAGCGCGCCCTGGCCCTGCACCTCGCCACCGGGCGCCGCCCTTCGGAGCTGCTCATCGGCGTGGCGCCGCCGCCGGAAGGGTGGCGCGTGCTGCTCGTGCTGCCCTCGCGGGAACGCCAGCGGGCGCGGGTGGCGGCGCGGGTGGCGGCCCAGCTCGCCGCGGGGTGGCGGGAGGAGGCGCGGCGCCTCGCGGCGGAGGGCCGCGGCGAGGACCTCCGGGCCCTGCGCCCCCTGGGCTACGACGTGCTGCTCGAGGAGGGCCTGCCGCCGGCCGAGGCGGAGGCGCGCATCGTGCAGGCCACCCAGGCCTACGCGAAGCGCCAGTCCACCTGGTTCCGCAACCAGCTGCCCAGCGCGCCAGCCTGGGACCCCGATGCCGAGCCCCTGGACGCGGCCTTCGGGAGGCTGGGCCTGTGAGCGCGCCGGAGCGGGCCTTCGAGGGGACCACCTCGCTGCTGCTGCGCCGGGGCGAGGGCTGGGCGTGGATCGGTCTGGATTCCGCCGACGGGCTCCACCGGTTGACGACGGCCACCCTGGAGGCCCTGGACTGCCTCCTGTCCGGGCTGCGCTTCGCCGGTGCGGGACGCATCGCCCTCTCCGGCGCGCCCTGGATGGGGGGCCGGCCCTGCCATTTCAGCGCCGGGGCGGACCTGCACGAGGTGCTGGCGCTGGACGGGGCCTCCGCGGATCCCTTCGCCCGGCGCGGGCAGCGGGTCATGGACCACCTGGTCTGGACTGGCTGGCGGACGCTCACGGTGCTCAGCGGCGCGGCCATGGGCGGTGGCTGCGATCTGGCCCTGCACGGCCAGGAACGCTGGGCGGTGGAAGGCCTGCGCCTGAAGCACCCGGCCGCGCGCCATGGCATCCTGACGGGCTTCGGCGGGACCGTTCGGCTGCCCGGCGTGCTGGGCGAGGCCGGGGCCTCGCGGCTCTTCCGGGACCTGGAGACCTGGGACGAAGGGCAGGCGCTGGAGGCCGGCGCCGCTCACCGGGTGCTGGAGGCCGGCGCGGTGCGTGGGGAGGTGGAGGCCTGGCTGGGCCTCAGCGCCGGCTGAGGGCCGGAGCCGCGATCGCGAAGGCGATGAAGCCCCCGTAGCAGAGGCAGCAGAGCAGCAGGGGCGTGTAGGCGGCGAGGATGGCCCGCCAGCGGTCGGTGCGGTGGAGCCGCGCCATGGCCAGCCCGAGAAAGGCCGGGCCGCCGAGCAGCACGAGGAAGTTGGCCAGGGGCACGAGGTAGAACAGGAAGAAGAAGGCCAGGTAGTAGCCGTGGAGGCGCAGGGTCTGGTGCAGGCCCCGGCCGTTCCGCGCGCCGCCCCAGAGCCACAGCACCCCGTGCTGGACCGCGCCCCCGACGAAGAAGGCGAGGATGGCCGACAGGGGCATGAGCACCGTGTAGGAGAGCCCCATGCCGACGAAGACGGCTACGGGCGGCGCGTTCTTGTCCCCGGCGGCCGCGAAGCCCCCGAGGACGGCCATGAGCAGGCCCATGGCCACGCCGAGGGCGGTGAGGGGCAGGGTGAGCAGCAGGGCGAAGCGCAGCGGCGCGCCCAGGCCCTCGGTGGCCGGAACCCGCGCCACCAGGCCGTAGGGATCCGTGAACAGCAGCTTGAACATGGCGCCCACCCGCCGCCAGAACCCGGGTTCGGCCTCCAGGTCCTCGAAGGGCACCGGACGCAGGTCTTCGCCGGCGCCGTAGGGGTCCCGCTCCAGCGGGGCTTCGGGGGGCGCGTAGGGGTTGGCGGGGAAGTCGTCGATCACGGCGGGGCCTGGAACGCGTGAACCACGGGCGGCGGTCGCCGCCGCCACGGTGGCTGGCGTGAGGGGAAAGCACGAAGTCTACCAGCGGGCCCTATACTGTCCCCTTCGGACCCACGCCTTGAGCGACCCTCTTCAGACCTTCGGTTCCTACCGGCTTCTCGAGCCCCTGGGCGAAGGGGCCATGGGATCGGTCTGGAAGGCCATGGACCTGCGGCTGGAGCGGGTGGTGGCGCTGAAGCTGCTGAAGGACGCGGACGAGGCGCGCCGCCGCGCGATGGTCATCGAGGCCAAGACGGCCTGCCAGCTCCACCATCCGAACATCGCCACCATCTTCGAGGCCGGCGAGGTGGACGGCACGCCCTTCATCGCCATGGAATTCGTGGAGGGGCGCACGCTGCGGGCCTTCGTGCACGAGCGGAACAGTCCCGAGTGGCTGATGCGCGTGGCGCGCCAGGCCTGCGGCGCCCTCGGCCACGCCCACCTGAAGGGTATCGTGCACCGGGACATCAAGCCCGAGAACCTCGTGATCACTCCCGAGGGCACCCTCAAGATCCTGGACTTCGGCATCGCCCGGCGCCATGGCGCCGACGCCGCGGCGAACCCCGCCTCCGGCGCCACCGCGGGCTCCATCCCCACCAGCCACCACGCCACCCTCGTGGAGCGCACCGCGCCGGGCTACAGCCAGGGCACGCCGGCCTACATGAGCCCGGAGCAGGCCAACGGCTACGAGGTCGGCCCCGCCTCGGACCAGTTCTCCCTCGGCGTCGTCCTCTACGAGCTGGCGACGGGCCATCATCCCTTCCTGCGGAGCAGCCTCGTGGAGACTCTCTTCGCGGTGGTCAAGGACGAGCCGCCGGCCCTCGCCGAGGCCCGGCGGGATCTCCCGTCCGGCCTCGTGTCGGCGGTGCAGCGACTCCTCGCCAAGGCCCCGGGGGACCGGTTCCCGACGCTGCAGGAGGCCCTCCAGGCCCTGGACGCCCCGGAGGCGATGCCGACGGTCCGTACCGCCTCCCTGCCGCCGCCCCCGAAGTCGAGTTGGGGGCGCATCGCGGCCTTCGGCGGCGCTGTGGCCCTCCTCGCCGCCGGCGGGATGTACGTCGCGCTGCGCAAGCCCGCCAGCGGCCTCGCCGCCGCCCGGGACGCCGCCGGCACGGACTTCGCCAAAGGGCGGCGCGCCGTGGCGGTGCTTCCCCTGGAACAGCTTGTGCCCGACCCCGAGAAAGTCTGGATCAGCGCCAGCTTCGCCGACGCCATGGCCAGCAGCCTCGTGGCCAGGGACGACGTGATGGTGGTGGACCGGGCGCGAGTGCTCGAGGCCATCTCGATGCTCGGGGGGAAGTCCGGCCAGGCGCTTCCCAGCGTCTCCGATCTGGGGCGGACCCTGAAGGTGGACCAGCTCGTCACCGGCACGTACCTGATCGTCGGGGACCGGGTGCGCCTCAGCGTCCGGGTCATGGAGTCCGGCACCGGCGCCCTGGTCCAGCAGTTCAACGTCGAGCGCCCCCTGGCGCAGCTCCTCGACATCGAGGACGAGCTGCGGGCCCGGCTCCCCAAGGAGATGGGCTTGGGCGCGGGCGCCAACCTCCAGTCCCGGGCCCACGATCCGCGGACCCGCGAAGCCTTCGCCCGCGGGGATGCCTACCTCACCCAGGGCAACCTGGACGCCTTCCACCAGGCCAAGCGCCACTTCGAGGAGGCCCTCCAGCTGGAGGCCGACTACGCCCCCGCCCATGCGGGCCTCGCCTGGGCCCTCTCGGAGATGGCCAGCGACCGCTCGCTCTCCCAGGGACGCTTCGCCGAGGCCCAGGCCCTCTTCAAGGAGGCCGAGGCCCACGCCCGGAAGGCCATCGCCCTCGATCCGGCCTGCCCGCAGGCCTACCGGGCCCTCTCGGCCATCCTGCTGCGCTCCGGGAACATCGAGGGGGCCTCCCAGGCGGCCCTCACCGCCATCCGCCTGGACCCCGGGAACAGCCTTGCCTACAACGTCCTGGGGGACGCCTTCGCGGGCCTCGACGGGGAGGAGAACCGCGCCGCCTCGGGCCGCTACTTCGAGAAGGCCATCCAGCTCGATCCCAACAGCTGGCAGGCCCACCACCGCTACGCGGTGCTGCTCCAGAACGACGGCAGGCTCGCCGAGGCCGCCGAGCACGCGCGGCGGGCCATCGCCCTCAAGCCCACCGCCGAGTATGTCTACGTCACCGGCGCCGACGCCCTCTACTGGGCCGGCCGGGACGCGGAGGCGGAGGCCATGGCGAAGGCGGGCCTCGAGCTCATCCCCCAGTCCAACGTGCTGCGCAGCCTGCTGGCCTACGGCGCCGCCCAGCGCGGCGAGGCGGCCCTCGTGGACCAGCTCTCCGAGGCCCTGAAGGGCGCCTGGGCCCCCGACCACAGCAGCACCGTGCTGCTCCAGGGCCTGGCGCCCGCCGCCCGCGGAGACCTCGCCGCCACCGTGGCGGTCTACGTGCCCTTCGCCCGCAGGCAGGAGGGCGTGGACTGGTCGAAGAAGCTCCACAACGAACGCCGGGTCATGAGTGTGAACCTCTACTTCATGGCCCGCACCCTGGCGCGCCTCGGCGGACGGGCGGACGCGGAGGCCCTCCTGGCCCTCGCCGACAGGCTCCACCCCGGGAAGCGGAGGGTGGCCGAACGGGACCCCGCATTCAAGGGGTGATCCCGGGCCCGCTCAGGAACGGGCCGTGGCCTCCCGCGCGGCCACGATGAGGGCGGTGATGCGGGAGCGCACCTCCTCCATGAGGGCGTCCCGCGAGGGGAAGCGCGCGGGATCCACGGGCTCGCCGAAGCGGACGGCGTAGCGGCCGGGGCGCACGCCCCGCGCCCCCGGCGGCAGCGTCTGGAAGCCTCCCACGGTGGCCAGGGGCACGATGGGGACGCCGGCCTCCTGGGCCAGGTTGAAGCCGCCCTTCTTGAAGGGCAGCAGCTCGCCGGTGCGGGTGCGCGTGCCCTCCGGGAAGATCACCACGTTGCGGCCGCCGCGGACCTTCCGGGCGGCCTCGCGGATGCTGGCCACCGCCTTGTCGTGGTTGCCGCGGTCGATCCAGATCACCCCGGCGCATATGGCCGCCCAGCCCACGAAAGGGATGTACTTCACCTCCTTCTTGGCGATGTAGACCGCCGGCACCGGGATGGCGCCGATGAGCAGGGGCGGGTCCAGCTGGCTCTCGTGGTTGCTCATGAAGATCACCGGCTGCCGCCCGGCGCGGATATCCTCCGGCAGGGCCTCCCATCCGGCGACCTCGCAGGTGATGCCGCAGATCGCGAACATCTGCCGGGCCCACCAGGGCCCGATGGCGAAGAAGGCCCGCCGCGGGCCCAGGAAGGGCACGGCCAGGAGGATCCCCGCCACGATGCCCATGACCGAGATCACGGCCCACACCAGGGTGAAGAAGCCCCACACGGGGTTGTTCCTCCAGTTCGCCACGCGGCCTCCACTGTGCTATCCAACTTATCAGCGCGAGGCCCGGACCCGCCTCCCGCCCCGGACGACACCCATGAGCACCGCCACCGCCCCGAGCCTCACCGACCAGATCCTCGCCGACCACGAGGCGCGGAAGAACGCCTCCGGGATCACCTGGTTCACCGTCGCGGACCTCAAGCGTCTGGGCGTGGACCTGGCGCTCATGAGCTGCATGCAGAACGTCCAGCACTCCCTCCGCCTGCGTCGCAGCGGCCACGTGGTGGAGACCCAGGGGCGGACGGACGCGTTCTCCATCCAGGACGCGCACTAGGTCCAGCTACTGGATGCGCGATAACAGGCGGGCGGCGTCCAAGTCCCCGACCTGTCCGTCCCCGTCCAGGTCCGCCGCGGCATCATAGGCCGGCTGGCCTGGGGCGCTGCCCCAGGCCACGGCGAGCCTGGCGAGATCGAGCACGTCCACGCTGGCGTTGCCGTCCAGGTCCGCGCTGCGCCAGACCTTCACCGCGCGACTGGCGCTGTTGGCGGGATTCCCGGTCTCCGCAGCCACCACGTGGAAGGTTCCAGCCCCCGGGGGCGCGGTGTAGAGGCCCGCGGCGCTGATGGCGCCGCCGGCCGGGCCTTCCTGGATGCTCCACTGCACCGCGGTGGTGGGCACGCCTCCCAGGGTTGCGGAGAATTGGACCGTGCTTCCGGCGTCGGCCTCGGGCGCCTCGGGGGTCACGGCAAGCGCCGCCGCCGCGAGGCTCAGTTCCCAGATCCCGCGGCCCCACGTGGCCACCCGGAGGAACTGGCCTGACGGGTCGAGGTAGAGGTCCCGGACGCCCACCAGCGGCAGGCCCGAACCGTAGCGGGACCAGGTGGCGCCGCCGTCGGCGCTGCGATAGAGGCCGAGGTCCGTGCCTGCGAAGAGCACCGTGCGGTCCCAGGGTGCGTTCTGCACCACCCAGACCGGGATGCCGGAAGGGAAACCGTTGGAGGCCGAGTCCAGCGCCGTCCACGTCTGGCCGCGGTTCGCGCTCTTCCAGAGGTGGTTGGTGGAGGCATTGAGGGCCGCGGAGGCCAGGTACAGCGTGTTCGCATCCACGGTGTCGAACCAGGCGCTGCTCAAGGCACCACCGTTGTTGGGGAGGGTGCCCATCTGGATCCATGTGGCGCCGCCATTGCTGGTGACGAATCCGGGCACGCCGCTGGTGACGACGCAGAGGGTCCCCGCCTCCGTCCGGGCGGCCGCCATGTTCCGGATCGTGCTCCCGCCGCTGTACCCACTCATCGGCACCGCGGACCAGGTGAGGCCGAAGTCGGTGCTCTTCCACACCCCGGAGCGGCCAGGAGTGTAGACGGTGTTGCCGCTCGGGTCGGCCAGCCCCAGCACGAGGCGGGAGAGGAAGGGCCAGAGGTTGAAGTCCCCTGGGCTCGGCAGCCCCTGTTGGGAGAGGGCCCAGGTGGCGCCCCCGTTGGAGGACCGGAAGGTGAAGTTGTACTGCTCCACGCCCAGCATCAGGTTGCCGTCCACGGGGTGGATCACGGTGCCGAAGCCGTCGCCGGCGAGGCTGTCCCCATTGGCCTGCACCGCTTCCGGAAAGAATCCGCTGGAGGCCAGGCCCGCACCCTCGTCCTGGCGGACGACGATGCCGTTGTCCTGGAGGCCGGCGGTGATGCGGGAGCGCGCGTCGGCGGGCGTGGTCGCCGGGGTCGAGCCGAGGTGGTAGATCAGCTGGGTGGCCAGCCCCTTGTTGCGGCGGTGGTCCAGGAAGGCCGGATCGCTGGGCACGCGCACATCCCAGGGCGCGCTGGGGATGGGGCTGCGGTCGGGCTGCCGGAGGATCCCCAGGCCACCGTCGCTGCCGAGGTAGAGGGTCTTGGGGCCCGCCTTGGCCCAGGCGGTCACGTGGAGGTCCGCGTGGCTGTATACCCGCGTGAAACCCGCCCAGTGGGTGACCTGCTCCCAGGTCGCGCCGCCGTTCTGGGTGCGGTAGAGGGCGAGGTTGGCGCCCACGAAGACCTTCTGGGGGTCCGTGGGGTCCACGGCCAAGCCCTGGTTGTAGGTGCCCTGGCCCCCGTCGTAGGGCATGTCGGGGCTGCCGGGATTGGTGGGGTCGCCGTTCCAGCCGCTGCCCTGGAAGAGGCCGCCGGTCTGCGCCGGGGCCGCCACGAAGGTCCAGCTGTGGCCCTTGTCGTCACTCTTCAGCAGGCCTCGGGCCAGGTTCCCGCCGGTGTTGCAGACGCCCCAGACCCGGGTGCTGCTGGCGGGCGTGACCTCGACGGAAATGCGGGAGGGGCCCAAGGCGGTCACCGAGGGGTCGAGGCCGGCGGCGGTCCATCCAGCGCCCTGGTCCGCGCTCCAGAAGATCTGGCCGTTGCGGGTGCACACGAGGTCCGTGGCGGTCACGGCCCGGATGGACCAGACATTGCCACCCGCGTTCCCCGCGAGGGGGACGTTGGCGAAGGTGGCGCCGCCGTCGGTGCTGCGCCACAGGCCGGCGTTGGTGCCCACCAGGATGACGCTGGCGTTCAGCGCCCGGATGTCCAGGGTCCGCGTGGCCGAGCCCAGCATGACGCCGGGGCTCCAGGTGCTTCCGGCGTCGTGGCTGACGTAGAAGCCCCGGGAATCCGTGCCATGGGGGTCGCCCATGCCGGCGTAGAGGGTGTTCGGGTCCGTGGGGCTGAGGGCCAAGGCCCCCACGCTGAGGTTTCCCGCCGCGCTGCTGGAGGGCAGGGCGTCGCCGAGGGACTCCCAGGTCCAGTCGCCGCTGAGGTCCGGGTCGGCATTCGCGCAACGGAAGATTCCCGATTGGGTGGCGAGGTAGAGCATCTTCGGGTCTGTCGGATGGGGAGCCAGGGCCGTGATGCGGCCGCCATCATTGTCCGGGGCGATGCGGAGCACGGTCTGGTGCAGGGGGCCGAGGTTCCGCCACTGGGGCGTGCCCGGCGCCGCGGGGGCCACGCCCCGGAAGAGCCCGCGCCAGGCGGCAACTTCCCGGGCCGCGGTCCTGGCCTTGAAGTCCAGGTAGTCCGCGGAGGGGCGGCCGCCCTGCCAGGCGACCAGGGCTTCCTCCCGGCGTTCGGCGTGGTCCGGCCCTTCCCGGCCCGGCTCCTGGCCCTCCAGCGCCGCAAGGGTGGCAAGCAGGAGCAGGATGGCGTAGCGGCGCATGACAGACCTTCCGGGGGCCTCCAGTCTAGGCGACCGTGGCGGCACGGTTGCCAGATGCTCCTTGGATACACTTCAGGTTCACCCCTGCCCAGGACGAAGAGGAGGAATCCATGGTCGAACCGATGCTGATCGCCAAGGCCGGGGACCGGGAGCTGGTCCTCCACCCCGGCATGGCCAACCGCCACGGCCTCATCGCCGGGGCCACGGGCACCGGCAAGACCGTCACCCTGCGCGTCATGGCCGAGCACTTCAGCCGGCTGGGGGTTCCGGTCTTCCTCGCCGACATCAAGGGCGACCTCAGCGGCATGGCCAAGGCGGGGGAGCCGAACGCGAAGCTCGAGGAGCGGAAGGCCCTTCTGAAACTCGACGAGCTGGCCTTCGAGGCCAGCCCCGTGGCCTTCTGGGACGTCTTCGGCGAGCAGGGCCATCCCGTGCGGGCCACCATCAGCGAGATGGGGCCCCTGCTCCTGGCGCGCCTGCTGAACCTCAATGAGACCCAGGAGGGCGTGCTCGCCATGGCCTTCCGCATCGCCGACGACAACGGCCTCCTGCTGCTGGACCTGAAGGATCTCCGCAGCATGGTGCAGTTCGTGGGGGACCACGCGGCGGAGTTCAAGACCCAGTACGGCAACGTCTCCCCGGCCTCGGTGGGCGCCATCCAGCGCGCGCTGCTGGCCCTGGAGGAGCAGGGCGGCGGCACCTTCTTCGGCGAGCCCGCGCTGAACCTCGAGGACCTGATGCAGACCGACGCCTCGGGGAGGGGCATCGTCAACATCCTCGCGGCGGACAAGCTCATCGCCGCCCCCAAGGTGTACGCGACCTTCCTCCTCTGGCTGCTCAGCGAGCTCTTCGAGGCGCTGCCGGAAGTCGGGGATCCCGAGAAGCCCAAGCTGGTCTTCTTCTTCGACGAGGCCCATCTCCTCTTCGAAGACGCCCCGGACGCGCTGCTCTCGAAGATCGAGCAGGTGGTGCGGCTGGTGCGCTCCAAGGGCGTGGGCGTCTACTTCTGCACCCAGAACCCCCTGGACGTGCCCGACAAGGTGCTGGGCCAGCTCGGCAACCGCGTGCAGCACGCCTTGCGGGCCTTCACGCCGAGGGACCAGAAGGCCGTGAGGGCCGCGGCGGAGACCTTCCGCGCCAAGGCTGGTGTGGACGTGGCCGAGGCCATCACCCAGCTCGCCGTCGGCGAGGCCCTGGTGAGCTTCCTGGACGCGCAGGGCACGCCGGTGCCCGTGGAACGGGCCTTCGTGATGCCCCCCCGCAGCGCCTTCCCGCCCCTGGACGCGGGGGCCCGCAAGGCCGTGATGGCCCAGTCCCTGGTGGCGGGCGTCTACGAGAAGGCGGTGGACCGGGAGAGCGCCTTCGAGCGGCTGAAGGCGAAGGCGGAGGCCTCGGCGAAGCAGGCGGAGGAAGCCAAGGCCCAGGCCGAGGAGACGCAGGCGGAGCAGGCCGAGGCGAAGGGGAACGGGCGCATGGGCTTCATGGAGGCGTTCGGCAAGAGCGCCGTCCGCGCCGCGGGCTCGGCCATCGGCCGCCAGGTGATCCGGGGCGTGCTGGGCGGGCTGTTCGGAGGCGGGAAGCGGAAGGGCGGGCTCTTCGGGTAGTCCCGCCCTCGAAGGTCCGCTCGCCCGTCAGCCCTTGCGCAGCCGCAGCGCGTTGAGCACCACCGTGAGGGAGCTCAGCCCCATGGCGGCCCCGGCGAGCATAGCGCCGCCGAAGCGCTCCAGGTTCCCCGTCGCCGCCAACGGGATCAGGAGCAGGTTGTAGCCGAAGGCCCAGGCCAGGTTCTGCCGCACCACCGTCCGGGTCCTCCGGGCCAGGGCGAGTCCCGCGAGCAGGGGGTCCAGCCCGGGCCGGAGGAGGTTGAGGGGCGCCGCGGCCTGGGCCGCCTCGAGGCCGGGCATGGCGATGCCGGCGTCCGCCTGGGCCAGGGCGGCGGTGTCGTTCACGCCGTCGCCGACGAAGCCCACGACGCGCCCCTCCGCCTGCAGGGCCTGGACCTTCAGCCGCTTGTCCGCCGGGGAGGCCCCGCCGAGCGCGCTGTCGAGGCCCAGGTCCCCCGCCACCCGGGAGGTCGCGGCGGGCGCGTCGCCGCTCCAGAGGTGGAGCCGGAGCCCGAGGGCCCGCAGGGAGGCGGTGAGCGACAGGGCTTCCTGCCGGAGGGTGTCCGCGAGGCGGAAGCGACCCACCAGGGCGCCGTCCTCCGTGAGCCCCACCACGGTGCCTTCGGCGCCGGGCCAGGCGAGGTCAAGGCCCAGGAAGGCGGCGTGTCCCAGCCGGTACGCCCGGCCGCCGATGCGCCCGCTGACGCCGCCCCCCACGTGGGTCCGGAAGTCCGCCACGGGTTCGAGGTCGAGGCCTTCGCCGGCGGCCCGGAAGGCCCGCGCGACGGGATGCTCGGAGCCCTGCTCCAGGGCCGCCGCCAGGGCCAGCACGCGCAGGGCGCGGTCGCCCGGCGCGGGGCGGACCTCCTTGAGCACCGGCCTGCCCTCGGTGAGGGTGCCGGTCTTGTCGAAGGCGAGGTCCGTGAGGTCCGCCAGCCGCTCGAAGGCTTCGGCCTCCCGCACCAGCAGCCCCTTGCGCGCCGCGGTGCCCAGGGCCGTGGCGAGGGCCACCGGCGTGGCCAGGCCCAGGGCGCAGGGGCAGGCGATCACCAGCAGGGTCACGGCGGGGCGCCAGGACTCCGCCAGGGATCCCGTGGCCGCGAACCAGGCGAGGAAGGTCGCGAGGGAGAGGAAGAGGATGACGGGCACGAAGACGCGGCTGATGCGGTCGGCGAGGGCCTGGACCCGGCCCCGGGAGGCCTGGGCCTCGGCCACCTGCGCCGCGAGGGTGGCGAGCCAGCTGCCCGCGCCCACGGCCTCCACCCGCAGGTCGAGGGAGCCGCCGTGCACCAGGGCGCCCGCGAGGACGCGGTCCCCGGGGCCGCGGGGGACCGGCAGGGGTTCGCCCGTGAGCTGGGCCTCCTCCACCTCCGCCTGGCCGGCGACCACGCTCCCGTCCGCGGGGATCTTGGCGCCGGGCCGGACCCGCACGAGGTCGCCCACGGCGAGGCTGGAGGCCGGCACGTCGGTCTCCGAGCCATCCGCGTTCAGGCGATCGGCCCGCGCCGGCGCGAGCTTCAGCAGGGCCCGCAGGCTGTCCGCGGCCTTGCCCTTGGCCCTGATCTCGAGCCACTTGCCGAGGAGCAGGAAGGCCACCAGCATGCCGGCGGTCTCGAAGGAGAGGTGGTGGGCGCCGGACCAGCCCTCCGCGAGGCCGAAGGCCCAGGCGGTGCCGGAGCCCAGGGCCACCAGGGTGTCCATGCTGGTCTCGCCCTGCCGGAGGAGGCGGAAGGCGCGCAGGAAGAAGGCGCCGCCCGCCCCGAAGACCGCTAGGCCCGAGAGGAGGGCCTGCAGGCGCCAGTCGAGGTGCAGCCCCAGGCCAGGGACCATGGGGGCCATCAGCGGCAGGGAGAGGACCCAGGCCGCCAGGGCCTTGCCCCCGGCGCGCCGGACTTCCCCCTCCTCGTCCCGGTCCCCGCGCGCCAGCACCAGGGTGTAGCCCCGCTTCGCCACGGCCTCCGCCAGGCGCTCGATGGGCAGCCCGGGCTCATGGGCCACGGTCGCTTCGTTGAGGGCCAGGTTCACCGCCACGGACTGGACGCCGGGGACCGAGGCCAGGGCCTTCTCGACCCGGAACACGCAGGAGGCGCAGGTCATGCCCTCCACGGGGAAGGATTGGGTTTCCATGCCATGCCTTTCGGGACCCGCCGGCAGGGCCGGCGGGGATTCGGGGGATCGGAGGGCTCAGGCCTTCGTCGCGGGGTAGCCTTCCGCGGCCAGGGCCTCGAGGATCGAGGGGAGCTGCGCCTCGTCGGCGCAGAGGGACACCTTGCGGGCCTTGAGGTCGATGCCGGGCTTCGGCACGCTGGCGGACGCCAGGGCCTGGGTGATGACCATGGCGCAGTGGCCGCAGGTCATGTCGGGAACGGAAAGGGTGATCTCGGGGGTGTTCATGGGATCTCCTGGGGAAGGGCGGCCTTCCGCCGCAACCAGGAAGACGGAGCCCGGGCCCGGACCTTACGGGTGGGCGGGGTGGCCGGTTCCCTTTTGGCACCGGCAGTCGAGGCAGCCGTGGGCCGCGCAGGTCCGGCAGGTCTGCTCCACCTTCGCCCGGAGCGCCTTGCGGGCCCGGTGCAGCCGGACGCCGACGGCGTTGGGGGTGATGCCGAGTTCCTGGGCCAGCTCCTTGGGGGACCGGGCCTCCAGGTCCACCGCGCGGATCAGCTCGGCCTCGCCGGCCCCCAGCGCGGGCAGGAGGGCGCCGATGCAGGCGCAGGCCACGCGCTCCAGCTCTTCGGGCTCCTCCGCCTCGGGGACTTCCAGCCGGTGCCGCTCGGTGGCCCGGGCTTCGGCGGCGCGGCTGCGGGCCTGGTCCACCAGGGCATTGCGCAGCATCTGGTAGAACCAGGCCACGGCGCTCTCCCGGTTCCTGGGCTGGGCCCCGGTCTGGAGGGCCTTCAGCAGGGAGGTCTGCACGAGGTCCTCGGCCGCCTCCCGGCTCCGGGTCCGCGGGATGAGGAAGCGCACGAAGCGCTCCCGGGCCTCCAGCAGCGCATGGAGGGCGTCGTCGGGAGCGGGATGGGGAGCTTCCACGGGCTTTACCTCGCGGCGAAAGAGGGCGGCGTCTCCAACGGCCCGGGATGCTTGACGCCGCACCTCGGGCAGGCCGCGCTCTCGGGCCGGTCCGGCACCGGATCCAGCCCGCCGTCGGTGAGGGGCGAGCAGCGGATGAGGCGCATCGCGGTCAGGACGCCCCCTTTCAGGGTGCCGTGGGTGCGCACGCAGCCCAGGCCGTAGTGGCTGCAGCTCGGATGGAACTTGCAGGCGCCGCCGAGGATGGGGCTGAGGGTGAGCTGGTAGGCGCGGATGGCGCCCCGGGCCAGCCAGGCGGAGGGCTGGAAGCGCACCGGCAGGAGGGCCTCCACGCAGAGGTAGGCGAAGAGGACGAGGAAGGGGTGCTCCCAGGCCCAGAGCTTCCACGGGGACATCGCCATGGGGATGGGCACGGGCGCGGGCTCCCCCTCAGGCACCGGCGGTCTCGAGTTCCGCCTTGTACTTCTTCGCCTCCTCCAGGAAGGCGGGGACGAGGTCCTCCTCCTTCACCTTCCGGATGAGCTCGCCCTTGCGGTAGATGAGGCCCTCGCCGGCGCCGCCGGCCACGCCCAGGTCCGCGTCCTTGGCCTCGCCGGGGCCGTTCACCACGCAGCCCATGACCGCGTAGGTGATGCCCTCGTGGTTGATGGCCTTGAGGCCCGCCTCGATCTCGTTGGCGACGCGGTTCAGGTCGATCTGCACGCGGCCGCAGCTGGGGCAGCTCACCATGCGGATGCCGCCTTCGCGCAGCGCCAGGGCCCGCAGCATCTCGTGCCCGACGCGGCACTCCTCCTCGCCGTCGCCGGTGAGGGAGACGCGGATGGTGTCGCCGATGCCTTCGC
>JBDIBF010000016.1:0-46515 GCA_039812765.1 Holophagaceae bacterium | reverse complement strand
TTCACATGAAGATCGGTTTCGCGAGCGACCACGCGGGATTCAGCCTGAAGGAGCGGCTCAAGGCCTGGGCCCTGGAGCATGGACATGAGGTGGAGGATTTCGGGACCCACGGGACGGACTCGGTGGACTATCCGGATTTCGCGCACGCGGCGGCGGCGGGGATGGATCGGTGGGAACGGCTCGTGCTGGTCTGCGGGTCCGGCATCGGCATCAGCATCGCGGCCAACCGCCATGCTGGCATCCGTTGCGCGCTGGTGACCTCCCCCGAGCACGCCGCCCTGGCCCGGCAGCACAATGACGCCAACGCCATCGCTTTCGGCCAGCGGCTGACGGATCCGCTTAAAGCTGAATACTACCTTTCCGTCTTCCTGCAAACCCCTTTCGAGGGGGGCCGGCACCAGAAGCGGGTGGAGAAGATCGAGTGCTGAACCGGAGGTTGCCCCTCCTTTTTCCGATGCCCGCACCCTGAGGTCCTTGTGATGCGCAGCCCCGACGCCCTCCGCCCCCTCGCCTTCGACCTCGGCACCCAGGTCCACGCCGACGGGTCCTGCCTCGTGCGGCTGGGGAACACCCACGTCCTCTGCTCCGCCAGCCTGGAGGAGAAGGTGCCCGGCTGGATGAAGGGCAAGGGCGCCGGCTGGATCACGGCGGAGTACGGCATGCTGCCCCGCGCCACCCACACCCGCACGGACCGCGAGGCGGCGAAGGGGAAGCAGCAGGGCCGCACGGTGGAGATCCAGCGCCTCATCGGCCGCAGCCTGCGCCAGGCGGTGGACCTTGCGGCCCTGGGGGAGCGGCAGCTCACGCTCGACTGCGACGTGCTCAACGCCGATGGCGGCACCCGCTGCGCCGCCATCACCGGCGCCTGGGCGGCCCTGGCCCTGGCATTGCGCAAGGCGGGGCTGGAGGCGGCCCTCGTGCGGCAGGTGGCGGCCGTGAGCGTGGGGATCGTCGAGACCGGCGAAGGCCGCCGGGGCTCCCTCCTCGACCTGGCCTACGAGGAGGACCACCTCGCCGCCGTGGATTGCAATCTGGTGGCCGCGCGCCCGGCCGCGGGCGGGGACCTCCAGTTGGTGGAATTCCAGAGCACCGGCGAGGGCCGCAGCTTCACGCGCGCCGAGGTGGACGGGCTGCTGGACCTGGGCCTGGCGGGCTGCGCCGAACTCATGACCCGCCAGCGGGAGCTGCTGGCATGAGGCGCGCGCTCCTCCTCCTGGCGGCTCCGGCCCTCGCGGCCCAGGAACCCGGGGCGATCACCGTGAATCCCAACCGACCCAGCTTCGCGAACCCGGCCACCACCACCCAACCGGGGGTGGCCGAGCTGGAATTCGGCCTCCAGCAATCCCTCCCCGGCGACGGCGGCCGCTCGGACACCCAGCCCACCCTCCTGAAACTGGGGCTGACGGAGCATGTGGAGTTGCGTCTGGGCTGGAACGGCATCACCCGGAAGCGGAGCGCGGACGGCGGAAGGACCACCGGAGGCACCGATCCCTCCCTCGGTCTCACCTGGCGCCTCCTCGACCAGGGCGCCTTCGGGGCGGACGTGGCCCTGTCCGCCTATCGGACCTGGCCCCGGGCCAGCGTGGCGAAGGGGATCGGCTCGGGCACCGCCGACCAGGAGGCGGCCTTCCTGGTGAGCAAGGACTTCGGAGACCTCCACGCGGACCTGAACGTCCTGGAGACCTGGGCGGGCCAGCCCGGCGGCGGCCACGTCCGCCAGCCGGCGGCCGCCCTGGCCTTCGGCTACAAGCTGCGGGGCCCCTGGTCCCTCGGGGCCGAGCTCTACGCCATCGGAGCCTCGGCGGCCGGTCCCCGCACGCTGTCCACCCTCTGGAACCTGGCCTTCCAGGTGTCCAGCCGGTTGGTGCTGGATGCCGGCCTGGACCACGGCCTCAACCAGGACGCGCCCCGGTGGAACCGCTTCGTGGGCCTCACCTGGGGAGTCGGCCACTTCCTCCGCCCGCATTGAAGGTCCCGGCTACAATTCCAGGGACCCCTTCCGCTGTTCCTCCGGAGACCTGTATGGCGCGCGTGCTGCTCATCGAGGACTCGGCGCTGGACGCCAAGGCCGTGCGCACCCTGCTGGAGGCCATGGGCCACGAGGTGCTCTGGGCCGCGGGACCCCGTCAGTCGATGGAGTTCCTCTTCCCCAGGGGCCGCGTCGACCTGGTGGTCTCGGACATCCTCATGCCGGACCTGGACGGACTCTCCCTGATCCACCACCTCCAGGCCTCCCACCCCCACCTCCCCTTCATCGCTATCACCGCTTCGCCGGAGCTGGTGCTGGACGCCACCGCCCAATCCTTCGGGGTCCGGAAGGTCTTGCGCAAGCCCATCGACCTGGACACGCTTCGCGAGGCGGTCCAGGAGGCCCTGACCCCGGCCTGAGGGCCCCCGTCGGCCCGTCCGACGATCTGTCAAGCACCGGGGCGCAGACGTGATGTCCAGCACGCTGCCCCTGCGGGCGGGCCCGGCACCGCTGGGAGGTGGATCGGCGGCGTGGCAGACTGGACGCGGCCCGGGAGGGCCGTTTCCTTGCAAGGGGGCCCCATGCGCTACCTGCCCACCGCCGACGCGGAAGACCGCGCCCTGCTGGAGGCCATCGGCGTGCGCAGCGCCGAGGACCTGCTCTCCGGCGTCCCGGACCGCCTCCGACTGAAGCGTCCCCTCGACCTTCCCCCCACCGCCTCGGAGCTGGAGGTGTTGCGGGCCATGGAGCGCATGTCGGCGCTGAACAAGCGCTTCCGGACCCGCTTCCTGGGGGCCGGGGCCTACGCCCACTTCTGCCCCTCGGCGGTGGACGCCCAGATCTCCCGCCAGGAGTGGTTCACCGCCTACACGCCCTACCAGCCCGAGATCAGCCAGGGCACGCTGCAGCACATCTTCGAGTACCAGACCCTGGTCTGCGACCTGACCGGCCTCGAGGTCACCAACGCCAGCCTCTACGACGGCGGCACCGCCTGCGTGGAGGCCGCGCTGATGGCCGTGCGCGTCCAGCGCAAGCGGACCAAGGTGCTGGTGAGCGAGGGCCTGCACCCCCTCTACCGCGAGGTGCTGCGCTCGGGCTTCGCCAGCCACGAGGAGCTGAGCCTGGTGGACGTGAAGCTGGCGGACGGTGTCACGGATCCCGTGGACCTGGCCGCGAAGCTGGACGATACGGTGGCCGCCGTGCTGGTGGGCTATCCCAACTTCCTGGGCCACGTGGAGGATCTGAAGGCGCTGTCCGACCTGGCCCACGGCAAGGGTGCACTGCTCATCAGCGTCACCCAGGAAGCCATGGCCTTCGGGTGGCTGGAGGCTCCGGGCAAGGTGGGCGCCGACATGGCCTGCGGGGAGGCCATGAGCTTCGGCACCATGACCAGCTTCGGCGGGCCCTTCCTGGGCTTCCTCGCGGTGAAGGACGCCCACAAGCGGGAGATCCCGGGCCGCGTGGTGGGCCAGACCACCGACCTCGAGGGGCGCACGGGCTACGTGCTCACCCTCACCGCCCGGGAGCAGCACATCAAGCGCGATCGGGCCACGTCGAACATCTGCTCCAACCAGGGGCTCATCGCCCTGCGGGCCAACATGTGGCTGCAGCTCGCGGGCCCCGAAGGCTTCAAGGGCCTCGCCGCCCAGAACGCCGCCAAGGCCCAGTACCTGCGCGCGCGGCTGCTGGAGCTGCCGGACTGGGAAGCCGTGGACGACGCGCCCTTCTTCAACGAGTTCCCCTTGCGCTTCACCGGGGACATGAAGGCCATGCGCGCGGCGCTGATGGACGAGGGCATCCTGCCCGGCCTCGACCTGACGCCCCATCTTCCGGGCTACAAGAACTGCGTCCTTTGGTGCGCCACCGAGCTGAACACCCGGCACCAGATCGAGCACCTCATCGAAGTCCTGGCCCGCGTGGCCTCCGTGGTCGGCTGAGGCACCCATGAACCTGCGCAAGCGCGAACCCCTCATCTTCGAACGCTCGGTCCCCGGCAAGGTGGGCCTGGACCTCCCGGTGCTGGACGTGCCGCCCGCCGCGGACACGCGGCCGGACCACCTGAGGCGCGAATCCTTCGACGCCCTGCCCTCCTGCAGCGAGCCCGAGGTCATCCGCCACTTCACGCGGCTGAGCCAGTGGAACTACGGCATGGACCAGGGCATGTACCCCCTGGGCTCCTGCACCATGAAGCACAACCCGCGGCTCAACGAGCGGGTGGCCTCGCTGCCCGGCTTCGCGGACTCCCACCCCATGGCCGACGAGGGCCTGGTCCAGGGCAACCTGGCGCTGATCTTCACCCTGCAGGAGTGGCTGAAGGAGATCACGGGCCTCGCCGCAGTGACCCTCCAGCCCAGCGCCGGCGCCGCCGGCGAGCTCACCGGCGTGCAGCTCATCCGGGCCTACCACGTGGCCAACGGCCGCAAGCGCAAGGTCATCCTCATCCCCGACAGCGCCCACGGCACCAACCCCGCGACCGCGGCCATGGCGGGCTACGAGGTGCTGGACGTGGCCTCCGCCGCCGACGGGACCGTGAGCTTCGAGGACGTGACGGACCCGGTGAGCGGCAAGGTGAAGCAGGGCCTGACCAGCCTCCTGGCCGAGCACCACGACGAGGTGGCGGGCCTCATGGTGACGAACCCGAACACCCTGGGCATCTTCGAGCACCGCATCGACGCCATCTGCAAGGCCATCCACGATGTGGGCGGCCTGGTCTACATGGACGGCGCCAACATGAACGCGCTGGTCGGCGTCGCGCGGCCCGGGGACTTCGGCGTCGACGTGATGCACATGAACCTCCACAAGACCATGAGCACGCCCCACGGCGGCGGCGGCCCGGGCGCGGGGCCGGTGGCTTGCACCAAAGCGTTGGAGCCCTTCCTGCCGCGGCCCGTGGTGGTGCGCGACACGGTGAAGGTGGGCGAGGGCGAGGTGCCCCAGCACACCTACCGCTGGGACTGGGACCGCCCGAAGAGCATCGGCAAGGTGCACACCTTCTTCGGCAACTTCGGCATGCTCGTCCGGGCCATGACCTACTGCCTCAGCCACGGCGGCGACGGCCTGCGGGACGCGACGCTGCGCGCCATCGTGAACGCCAACTACATCCGCAGGCAGCTCCTGGGGGTCTACAACCTGCCCATCGAGAGCCCCACGATGCACGAGGTGGTCTTCAACGACGCGATCCAGGCCCGCAACGACGTCCACACCCTGGACATCGCCAAGCGCCTCATCGACTACGGCTTCCACCCGCCGACGATCTACTTCCCCATGGTGGTGAGCGGCGCCCTGATGATCGAGCCCACCGAGAGCGAGTCCAGGGAGGAGCTGGACGCCTTCGTGGACGCCATGAAGGCCATCGCGAAGGAGGCCGAGGAGAACCCCGACCTCCTGCACCAGGCCCCGGTGACGGCGCCCCTGCGGCGGCTGGACGAGACCACGGCGGCGCGCAAGCCCGTGCTGCGGTGGACGAAGGGCTGACGGGCACCTTCGACAGGGAAGGCCGTCCGGAGGGGCGGCCTTTTCGTTTCAGAAGGTCCCCGTGATAGCGTGTCGGATTCCCCATACCTTGGCTTTCGAGGTTTCCATGCGCCGCGCCCTGCCCTCCGTCCTCGCCGTCCTCCTCGCCGCCGGCCCCCTCGCCGCCCAGGACAAGGCCGCCAAGCCGGCGCCGAAATCCCCGGCCAAGGCCGCGAAGCCGGAGGCGAAGGAGCCCGGCAAGAACCTGAAGGTCTTCAAGGGCCAAGGCATGACCGACGAGTCCCTGGACGAGGCCATGGACTTCATGGCGGCCTCCCTGGGCGTCTCCTGCGCCCACTGCCACGTGCGGGACGAGAAGACCCAGGCCTGGGTGATGGACCGCGACGACAAGCCCGCCAAGCAGATGGCCCGGCAGATGATCCAGATGACCCGCGCGATCAACAAGGGCCACTTCAAGGGGGAGACCACGGTCACCTGCGCCACCTGCCACCACGGCTCCGCCAAACCCGAAGGGATTCCGCCCCTGCCCGTGCCCGGCGCGCCGCGGCCGATGAGCGCCGAGGACAAGGTGAAGAACCTGCCCGAACTGGACGCGCTCCTCGCGAAGTGGGTGCAGGCCGTCGGCGGCACCGAGGCCTTGGGCAAAGTGGCCGGTCGCGTGTCTAAGGGCACGGTGGACATGGGACCGGGCCGCACCATGCAGCTCGAGATCGTCCAGAAACCCGGCATGCGCGCCGTCATCCAGACCACGCCCCGGGGCGCCATGAAGCAGGGCTTCGATGGCACCGCGGGCTGGACGCAGCGCGCCGGCAAGACCCAGCCCATGGATGCCCAGCAGGTCGCCCAGGCGAAGATCGACGCGGACCTCGCCCTGCCCCTGCATCTCAAGGAGCACTACCCCTCGCTGATGGTGCTGGGCCGCGAGGTGGTGGACGGCAAGGAGGCCATCTCCGTGGCGGCCAAGGCCAAGGACGAATCGCGGCTCATCCTCTCCTTCGACGCCGCCACCGGCCTGCTGGTGCGGCGCCTGTCCTTCACCACCACGCCCCTCGGCATCCAGAGCAGCGAGACGGCCTGGTCCGACTTCCGTCCCGTGGACGGCGTGCAGGTCCCCTTCAAGGTCGTCAATCGCAACGCCCACGGCGCCAGCGTGACGACCTTCAGCGAGATCAAGGCCGCGCCGGTGGACGACGCCCTGTTCAAGGCGCCGGCGAACTGACGCCGTCTCACCGCCGGTCGAAGCGTGCCTGCATCACCAGCAGCGTCCGCGTGCCGGCGATGCCCGGCAGCTTCGCCACCTCGTCCCGCACGCGGGTGACGTCCTCCAGGCTGTCGGCCTCGAGCTGCAGCACCAGGTCCGTGTCGCCGCTCACCGTGTCGGCGACGCGCACCTCCGGGAAGGCCTCCAGGGCCTTCACGGCACGGTCGTGGCTGGGCCCCGAGCCCTGCACCAGCAGGTAGGCCCGCACACCGGGGCGGGCGCGGCTTGAACCCAGGCGCAGGGTGTAGCCCGCAATGACGCCGGAGGCCTCCAGCCGCGCGATGCGGGACTGCACCGCCGAGCGGGAGAGGCCCACCCGCGCGGCGATGGCGGCCTGGCTCAGGCGCGCGTCAGCCTGCAGTTCCGCGAGGATGCGGCGGTCCAGGTCGTCCAGGCGGGGGCTTTCCATTCCGGCATTCTGCCGCCCTTCCGGCCCTTTGCCACCTAAGCGACGGCGGTCCTGGGACGGATCCTGGGGGAACTCCGAAACCCTTAGGAGACCCCCATGCACCGACCCGCCCTCCTCCTGCGCCTCGCCCTCGCGGCCCCCGTCCTCCTGGCCCAGGCCCCTCCCACCGCCCTGGACAAAGCCCTCCAGGCCCCGGTCACCACCGCCCAGAAGAAGACCGTGGTGGAGGGGCTCGCCGCGAAGCTCACGGCCAACTACGTCTTCCCCGAGGTGGCGAAGAAGACCGGCGACGCCCTGAAGGCGAAGCTGGCCAGCGGCGGCTACGACGGCGCCGGCACGCGCAAAGCCTTCATGGAGTCGCTCAGCGAGGACCTGCGGACCTTCGGCAATGACCGCCACTTCCGCGTGCGCTTCGATCCGGAGTTCAAGGAGGACGAGGACGACGACAAGCCGCCCACGGCGAAGGAGCGCGAGGAGCTGCGCACCATGGCCGCCAAGCGCGGCTACGGCCTGGCCAAGGCCGAGATCCTGCCGGGCAACGTGGGCCTCCTGGACCTCCGCGGCTTCGGCCCCACCGAGGCCGTGGGGCCCGCCCTCAGCGCCGCCATGGCCATGCTCAGCGGCACCGACGCCTTCATCCTGGACCTGCGCCAGAACGGCGGGGGCAGCCCCGAGACCGTGGCCTACCTCTGCTCCTACTTCTTCGACGAGGGGGACGGCCGCCACCTCAACGACATCTACAACCGGCCCAAGGACACCACGCGCCAGTTCTGGACCGTGGCCGTGCCCGGCCCCCGCTACGGCGGCACGAAGCCGGTCTGGGTGCTCACTTCCGGACGCACCTTCAGCGGCGGCGAGGAGTGCGCCTACGACTTCCAGACCCAGAAGCGGGCGGTCCTGGTGGGCGAGACCACCGGCGGCGGGGCCAACCCCGGCGGCGGCGTCACCCTGGGCGAGGGCTTCATCGCCTTCGTGCCCACGGGCAAGGCCGTCAACCCCATCACGAAGACCAACTGGGAGCACGTGGGCGTGAAGCCCGACGTGGCGGTCCCCGCGGCCGACGCCCTGAAGGTGGCCCACGCCGCCGCCCTCCGCAGGCTCGCGGCGGCGGAGAAGGACCCCGACGCCAAGGCCCGGCTCGAGGACCGCGCCGCCAAGGTGGAACGGGGCGAGCAGGACCCCCCGCGCTACGGGCGCTGACCCGCCGGGTCCGGGAGAATTCCCCGCTCCCGGGGCGACGGATTCGGGTGACACTGGAGGGTCCCCCCCAGAGGTCTCCGTGCTCCCGCTGATCACGACCATGCTCTTGGCCCAGGCCCCGGCCCCGCGGCCGAAGGCCCTGCCGCCCCAGGCCGCGGTCCAGAACCTCGTGGCCGCCGAGCGGGCCTTCGCGGCCATGGCCCAGGAGCGCGGCGTCCGCGACGCCTTCCTGGCCTACCTCGCCGAGGACGGCCTGCTCTTCCGCCCCCGGCCCGAGAACGGCAAGGCCTTCCACAAGGCGACCCCCGACGACGGCGGACGCCTCCTGTGGGAGCCCGTCTTCGCCGACCTCTCCGCCGCCCAGGACCTGGGATTCACCACGGGACCCTGGAGCTTCACCGCGCCGGGGGACGTGGACCCCAGGGTCTACGGCCACTACCTCTCCGTCTGGAAGCGGATCGGAGGCGCCTGGCGCCTGCTGCTGGACATCGGCGTGCCGCATCCCAGGCTCAGCAAGACGCCGGCCATCGCCTTCGCGCCCGAGGCGCTCCACCCCCAGGCGTTCCCCGCCCGCCCGGGGATGAAGGCCGCCGCGCGCAGCCTCGCCGACGCCGAGGACGCCTTCTCCGCGGCCTGCGGCAACCGGGGCGTCCTGGAGGGCTACCGCACGTGGGCCGACGACCACATCCGGGCCTACCGCGCCGGCGTGGCGCCCGTGAAGACCAAGGCCGAGCTCGAGTCCCTGCTCGGCCTGGCCCCGCGCTACTCGCTGTGGGAGGTCATGGGCCAGGGGGTCGCCGAGAGCGGGGATCTCGCCTGGACCTACGGCCTGGCCGCCACCCGGCGCAGCCAGAACCTCGACGAGACCCCGCAGCCCCAGTCCTTCCTGCGCATCTGGCGGCGGAGGCCCTCCGGGGCCTGGCGCGTGGTGGCGGACGTCACGCTGCCCGCGCCGGACCCGAGACCCGAGAAGCCCAAGCCGATCCAGGAGCCCTAGGACTGGACGCGGGGCCTCACCGGGCCAGGACCTCCCGCACCTTGCGCTGGAGAGCCTCGAGGCTGCAGGGCTTCTGCAGGAAATCCCACCCGCCCCGCTCCGATTCCAGGATGTGGTCGGTGTAGCCCGACATGTAGACGACGCGGAGTCCGGGACGCATCGACCCGAGCCGCTCCGCGAGCTGGCGTCCACTCATCCCGGGCATCACCACGTCGGTGAGCAGCAGGTCGAGGCCGCCCGCCTCCTCCGCCATGCGCAGGGCGGCCGCGGGATCCTCCGCGGCGAGGATGGTGTGCCCGGCCCGGCGCAGGACGTCGGCGAAGAGGGCGCGCACCCCCGGCTCGTCTTCCACCAGGAGGATGGTCCTCCCGGTGGCCACGGGCCGGGCCGGCTCCGTGGCCGGTTCCGCCGGAAGGGGCTCCGTGGTGGCCGGGAGGCGGATCTCGAAGGTGCTCCCCTGCCCCGGCGCGCTGCGCACGCCGATCTCCCCGCGGCTCTGGACCACGATGCCGTAGACCGTGGCCAGGCCGAGCCCGGTGCCCTTCCCGCGCGCCTTGGTGGTGAAGAAGGGCTCGAAGATCCGGGCCTGGGTGGCCTCGTCCATCCCCTCCCCGGTGTCGCGCACGAGCAGGCTCGCGGTCTCCCCCTCGAGGCGGGTCTCGAGCAGCAGGGTCCCGCCGGCGGGCATGGCGTCCACGGCGTTCACCGCGAGGTTCATCACCACCTGCTCCATCTGGCCCAGGTCCGCCAGGACCCTGGGGCGCCCAGGATCGAGGGCCAGCTCGAGCGTGATGGGCTCCCCGATGATGCGCCGGAGCATCTGCGCCAGGTTCTCCACCACGGCATTCAGGTCCATGACCTTCGGACTGAGGACCTGCTGGCGGCTGAAGGCGAGCAGCTGCTGCGTCAGGGAGGCCGCGCGCTCCGACGCGCGCACCGCCTCCGCGATCAGCTCCCGCGGCTCGGACTCCACCGGGAGCGCGTCCAGGGCCAGGTTGGTGTAGCCCAGGATCACCGTGAGCAGGTTGTTGAAGTCGTGGGCGATGCCCCCGGTGAGCCTCCCGATGGCCTCGAGCTTGTCGGCCTGCCGCAGCCGGTCCTCCATGGCCCGGCGCTCGGCCATCTCCGCCTTCAGCCGCTCGCCGGCCTCGTAGAGCTCCCGGGTGCGCTGCTCCACCCGCCGCTCCAGCATGCCGCGGCTCTCCCGGAGCTCCTCCTCCAGCCGCTTGCGGGAGAAGAAGTCGGGGATGCTGTGGGCCTCCATGCCCTTGGCCAGGGCGGGTTCGCTCGCCATGTACTCCCGCACCCGCGCCTCGATGCGGGCGGGCGGGGCCATGATGAAACGGCAGCAGGCGTCGCCCTTGGCGCGGCAGAGGATCTCGGAGCTGACGAGCTGGAGCCCGAAGCTCTCCTCGCACCAGCCCGAGCTGTAGCCGGCGTTCATGATGCACGAAGGCGCGTGCCGTGGCCGTCCGGACTGGAGCCAGGCATCACTCTCGAAGGCGTAGGGATGGTCGTAGAGCAGGACGAAGTCCGGCCCCGGGACCGGATTCGACTCGGGAAAAATGTCCACGAAGGCCCACCCCGTGTGGGCGAAGTGGATGGGCCCCGCCGAGAGGCGGGCGATGGGGTCCTCGAGGCCCATCTTGGCGTGGAAGTTCCGTGCGTCCGACTTGCCGATGGCGTGGGCCAGGTCGAACAGGATGTTGCGGGCGAACTCCTCGGCCTCCGCCTCCCGCCCGGGGCCGTAGACCTCGGCGGCCAGGGTGAAGAACTCCACCGACAGCGAGGCCGCCCGCACGAGGATGTAGCGCTGACCGAAGATCTCGATGCTGCCCATCCCGGGCCGGTCCTCCCGCTGGGCGAAGTAGCGGGAGACCACCTCCTCGGCCTTGCGGAAGAGGGGGACCATGGGTTCCGGCACGCGGACCGTCTGAAGGGGAGCGTCGCTCATGGGGAGGCAGAGAGCCATCGTTCCTCAAGGACTGGCCGAGGGGAAGGCTGGATTTTCCCGTCCCAGGGAGGGCCCAGACCACGCTGCTACCATCCAGGAGGCCTAAGCGCCGCGCCCGACCAGGCGTAGCGCAAGGGTCCAGGAAGCGCCCATGTCCGCCCATCCCGCCCTCCAGCACTCCGCCCGGCTCCGCCGTGGCGGCCTTCTCGTCACGGCCCTCCTGGCCGTGGCGACCCTGGCGGCCCCCCTTGCCTGCGACCGCAGCGTCCCCGGCCCGGAGTGGATGAAGGGCGCGCCCTCCCAGGCGCGACTCGGGGTGAGCATGAAGGTGGGCTGGTTCCTCGAACACCGCGACCTCCAGACCCTGATCGCCCGCTACCCGCTGGCGGACCAGGCGCTGGACATCTTCCTCAAGAAGGCCCGCATCAATCCGGCCACGGAGACCGGCCGCATCACCGTCTACGGCTCGGGGGACCTCAACCGGTTGGCGAAGGGCCCCGAGGGGAAGCCCGACCCCGCGGAGGCCGCCGCCAGCGTGCTCCTCCAACTCGACGGATTCCAGGACCCCAAGGCCCTCCAGGTCGCCATCGCCGAAGCCTTCCCCGCCGAAGGCACGATGCGCATCGACGGGAAGGACTGCCCCCTGTTCGTGATCATGGACTTCAATCAGGTCCACTTCCGCGCCGCCAGCGACAACAGGGGCCGGATCTGGATCGGAGACCTGAGGGCCCTGCAACGCCGGGCCTCCGACCAGGCCCCGGGACCCCGCTCCCCCATGGTCCGCGCCGGCGCCTGGATCGATCCCGGCGCTCCGCTCCAGGGCTTCCTCGCCCCCGGCGACTGGCTCGACAAGGCCGCCACCCAGCTCCCCGGGGACTGGTCCAAGGAGATCCCGCGGGGCATCGCCACCCTGGCCTGGAGCGTCGCCCCGGGCAAGGAGGCCAAGGACGGCCACAAGCTGGAACTGGCCCTGGTGGGGACCCCCGAGGCCGTCGCCCAGGCCACGCCCTGGCTCCAGCGCCTCGTGGCCATCACCAACGCCCTGCCCGACGCGCCGACCGTGGCGCCGGAACTCGTCCAGGAACGGGAGCGGGTGGCCCTGCGCTGCACCCTCACCACCAGCCAGATCGAGGGCGTCCTGGGCCGCCTGGGGATCCCGGGGGTGAAGTTCAAGCCCGGGTCCGCGGCATGAGCCCTGACGGGCCCGACGCAGGCCGGCCGGCCCCGCCGCCCCCGGAGGAGGGGAGCCCCGAATACTGGATGGCCGAGCTGAAGGCCGGCCGGGAGGAAGCCCTGGCCCACCTCATGGCCCGGTTTGAAAAGCCCGTCGCCGCCTTCCTCTACCGCCGCCTCCAGGGGGAGGGCGGGGTGGTCCAGGAGCTGGTGCAGGAGGTCTTCTTGAAATGCCTGCAGCACAAGCACCGCTTCGAGGCCGGCCGGCCCGTCTCGGCGTGGATTTTCACCCTGGCGGCTAATGCGGCGACCGACCACCTGCGTAAAAGAGGTCGGGAGCTGCCAACTCCCGAGGCCTTTGACGCACCCGATCCCCACCCGACCTCCCCCTGGGAGCTCGTGGACCAGAGCCGAAAGCTCAAGGCCCTCCAGGACGCGCTGGAGCACCTGACGCCCCGGCAGAAGGCCATGGTCCTGGCCTACTACGTCCACGAAAGGCCGGTGAAGCGCATCGCCGAGGATCTCGGCTGCGCCGAGGGCACGGTGAAGGCCACCCTCTTCCAGAGCCTTGCTAAACTCCGTAAAACCTTGGATTTGAGCCATGCGACCCCCTGACCCGAACCCCGAGACCGCCTCCGGCGCCTTCCGGGCCCTCCCCCTGGAGCGCCAGGACCCCGAGCTGGACGCCCGGCGCTTCGATCTGCTGGAGCGGCCCGAGGACTGGCCCGAGGACCCCGCGGCCCAGGCCGAGCTGGCGGAGCTCCTCGAGCTCTCCCTGGCCCTGCGGGCCCACGGGGAGCGCCTCGCCCCGACCATCGAGCCCCGGCGCCGCTGGTCCGGCCCCTGGCTCGCCGCCGCCGCGGTCGCCCTGCTGGCCCTGGTGCCCGGAAGCTACGTCGTCCACCGCATGAGCACCCTCCAGGCCCTGGCCCAGGACCGGGCCCGACTGGACGGGGAGGCCCAGAAGCGGGCCCAGGCCCGGCTGTGGTCGGACTTCTTCCAGCAGACCGCCGTCCTCCTCAAGGACTTCGAGAAGCGTCCGCCGGTCTGCTCGAAGGACATGGAGGACCGCAGCAACGAGCGGCTCGCCGCCCTCTCCCTGCTCCAGGCCAGCCACCAGCTCGCCGCTTCCGGAGCCCCGGTGCCCGAGGCCGAGGGCGTCCGCACCGACCTCCACGCCTGGCTCCGCGAGCTGAGCCAGGAGGACGGCTGCCTCGCCCCCGCCCGGGCCGAGGAGCTGCGCCAGTGGGCCTCCGCCCACAACCTGAGCGAGGAGGCCGAACGGCTCGGCCACCTCCTGGCCAAGGACCGGTCCTGATGTTCCTGGCCGGGTTCCCGCCCGAGGCGGCGCTGGTCCAGAAGGGGGTGAAGGAAAGCCCCGCGGACGCGCTGCTCCGGGAGGCCAAGAACCTGCGCTACGCCGAGCGGTGGTTCGAGGCCGCCGCGGCCTACCGGCGCTTCCTGAAGGACCATCCCACCGCCTCCCGGCAGGCGGACGCCCGCTTCTGGCTGGCCGCATCCCTCGAGAGCGACCAGCGCTGGGACGAGGCCGCCGCCGCCTACACCGACTTCCTCCAGCGCCACCCCGACGAACGGATGCTGGGCAAGGAGGCCCGGCTCAACCGCGTGCGCTGCTGGGGCATCCGCCAGTGGGACAACCCCAAGGCCGCCGAGGGCCTGGAGGCCGCGCTGACGGACAGCCTGGACGACGTCCAGGTGGCCGCGGCCCTGCAGCTCGCCAAGCGCCAGGACCGGCGCGCCATCCCCGCCCTCCAGAAGGGCCTGCGCCTGCCCGCCACCGAGGAGCCCTGCCGCCTCGCCCTCCAGGCCTTCGGCGTCCAGCCCGACCTGCAGGGCACCTCCACCGCCGGGCGCTTCCTCGTGCTCCGCATCCAGGAGAAGGGCAAGCCCGACGTGGTCACCATCCGCATCGCCATGGGCCTGGCCCGGGCCGTGGGCAGCTACCTCTCCGACGAGCAGCTGCGCCAGGCGGAGAAGAAGGGCGTGGACCTCAACCGCCTCATGGACGAGGCCCTGAAGGCCCCCAAGGGCACGGAGCTCTTCAGCCTCGAGGACGCGAAGCAGAAGACCACCGTGGTCACGGAGTAGGGGCTCAGCCCTCCCCCAGCATCCCCGCGATGAGGAGGGCCATCTCGAGGCTCTGGGTCTGGTTCAGCCGCGGGTCGCAGCCGGTCTCGTAGGCGGCGTGGAGGTCCAGCTCGCCGAGCTTCTGGCTGCCTCCCAGGCACTCGGTGACCGGCTCGCCGGTGAGCTCGAAGTGCACCGCGCCGAGCCGTGAGCCCAGCGCCCGGTGGATGTCCAGGGTCTGGCGCAGCTCCGAGAGGATGTGCTCGAAGTCCCGCGTCTTGAGGCCCGAGGCGGTGACCCGGCCGTTGCCGTGCATGGGGTCGCAGCTCCACAGCACGGGATGGCCGCTCTGCTGGGCCGCGTGGATGAGCCGGGGCAGCGCCTCGCGCACCTTGCGGTAGCCCAGGCGCGGGATGAGGGTGAGCCGGCCCGGTTCCCGGTCCGGGTCCAGGACCTCGAGCAGGGCCCGCAGCTCCACCTCGGTGACCGTCGGGCCGAGCTTCACGCCGAGGGGATTGCGGATGCCCCGGAGGTATTCCACATGGGCGCCGTCGAGCTGCCGGGTGCGCTCGCCGATCCAGAGCATGTGGGCCCCCAGGTTGTAGTGGGCGGCCCTCCCCGCGTCGAAGCGCGTGAGGGCCTCCTCGAATGGCAGCAGGAGCGCCTCGTGGCTGGTGAACAGCTCGCCCGTGCGCAGGTAGGACCGCGAGGTGCCCGCGATGGCATCGATGAAGTCGATGGACTCCCGCACCTTGGCCAGCACGCGGCGGTAGGCCTCCACGTCCAGGGTCGAGCCCGGCAGCTCCCAGCGTTCGGGATGGTGCAGGTCCGCGAAGCCGCCGGCCACCAGGGCCCGCAGGTGGTTCAGGGTGGCCGAGGCGTGGAAGTAGGCCTCCAGCATCCGTCCCGGATCGGGACGCCGGCCGGTTTCCGTGGGCTCGGCCCCGTTGACCAGGTCCCCGCGGTAGCTGGGCAGTTCGCGGCCGCCCACCGTCTCCGTGTCGGCGCTGCGGGGCTTGGCGTACTGGCCGGCGATGCGTCCCACCTGGAAGACGCTGCGCCGCCCGCCGTGGGTGATCACCACCGACATCTGGAGGAGGATGCGCAGCTTGTCGGCGATGGCCTCGCCCCGGCAGTCGGCGAAGCGCTCGGCGCAGTCGCCCCCCTGGAGCATGAAGCGCCGGCCGGCCGCGGCCTCGGCGATGAAGCGGCGCAGGTCCTCCACCTCCTCGGCCACCACCAGGGGCGGCAGGGCCCGCAGGCGGGTCTCGGCGACGGCCACTTCGGCAGGATCGGGGTAGGTGGGCTGCTGGCGGGCGGGGTGTGCACGCCAGGAGGCCGGACTCCAGGAAGCCGGGAGGAGGGCGAGGCTGCCTTCGGTGTGCATGGGAAGCTCCTGCAAAGGAAAACCCCGATCCGCGGTCGCGAATCGGGGGTTGAATCTGGTCCGATGTGGATTAGCTCAGGACCCCTCCGACTCGCGCCGAGGCGCGAAAGCCGAAGTAATAAAAGAAGGTCCGGGAAGCGTTCATGGGTTCCTGCGCGGAAAGCGCGTCCTGAGAGGTTGCCCGAAGGCGCCGGGGGAATCAACGGCGAAGACGCCCCTGCCGACGGCCAATGCTCCCGGAGCGCCGCGGCCAGGGCCGGTAAACTGGGCCATCCATGTCCTCCCTCCGCCGCTTCTTCCGCGAGCATCTGTGGCCCTACCTGCCCCAGAACCTCGGCGGCTTCCTGCTCCTGATGATGGCGGGCCTGTGCCAGGGCGCCCTGGTCACGACGCTGAAGTTCGTCTTCGAGGAGAACCTCGGCATGGGCGCGCCCAAGGGGGCCGACGCCTTCGCCGCCGCGGCGGCGGCCAAGGCCTGGCTCATGGGTCTGCTGCCCTCCACCTCGGCCCTGCGGGAGGGCGTCTACTTCGTGCCCGCGCTGCTGGTGGCCATCTTCGTGGTGAAGGGGCTCTTCACCTACACCGGGACGCTGGTGATGGTGCGCTCCGGCCTCCGGGCCACGCAATCCCTCAGGGAGCGGCTCTTCGGCCACCTCCTGACCCAGGAGCCCGCCTTCTTCCAGAAGCACCCCGTGGGCGAGCTGCTCACCCGCAGCGTCAATGACGTGGCGGCGGTGCAGGGCATCGCGTCCAACCAGTTTGCCGAGGCCATGCGGGAGATCACCACCGCGGCGGCCCTGCTGGCCACGGTGCTCTGGATGAACTGGCGGCTGAGCCTGGCCATCTTCGTGGCGGGGCCGCTGGTGGTGCTGCCCATCCGCAAGCTGAGCAAGCGCATCCGCCGGGTGAACCACGGCAACCAGGAGGCGAGCGCGCGGCTGCTCCAGCGGCTGAAGGAGGTCTTCTCCAACATCCGCGTGGTGCTGGGCTTCGCCCGGGAGCCCTTCGAGGCCGAACGCTTCCACGCGCGCAACGAGGAGCTCTTCCGCCTCGGGCTGAAGAGCGCCCGGGCCTCGGCGCTGTCCACGCCCATCATGGAGGCCGTCGGCGGCCTGCTGCTGGCAGGCCTGATCATCTACGCCTCGAAGGGGATCCGGGCCGGCACCCTCAGCGGCCCGAACTTCTTCGCCTACCTGATGGCGGTCTACGCCTTCTACGACCCCATCCGCCGCCTCACCAAGCTCAACAACGAGATCCAGGCCGCGGGCGCGAGCCTGGACCGGGTCTACGCCCTGCTGGACCGCGCGCCGGAGATCACCGCTCCGGCGGATCCGAAGCCCGTGCCGCCTCAGCCCGAGGTGCTGCGCTTCGAGGGCGTTCACTTCGCCTATGACCCGAAGCACCGGGTGCTGAACGGCATCGACCTGGAGGTGCGCCGGGGCGAGACGGTGGCCCTGGTGGGGGGCAGCGGCGGGGGCAAGACCACGCTGGTGAACCTGGTCCCGCGCTTCTTCGATCCCACCGAGGGGCGCATCACGTTGGACGGCGTGGACCTCCGGGACTTCGATCCCAGGGCCCTGCGGGCGCGCATCGGCACCGTCACCCAGGAGACGCTGCTCTTCATGGACACGGTGCACGACAACATCGCCTACGGGTCGCCCGCCAGCCGGGAGGCCGTCATCGAGGCCGCGAAGCAGGCCCACGCCCACGACTTCGTGACGAAGCTCCCGAAGGGCTACGACACGCCTCTGGCGGAGACGGGCTCCAGCCTCAGCGGCGGCCAGCGCCAGCGCCTGGCCATCGCCCGCGCCCTGCTGCAGGACCCGCCCATCCTCATCCTGGACGAGGCCACCAGCGCCCTCGACACGGAAAGCGAGCGCGCGGTGCAGGAGGCGCTCGAGGCGCTGATGAAGGACCGGACGACGCTGGTCATCGCCCACCGGCTGAGCACCGTGCAGAAGGCCACCCGCATCGTGGCCCTGAAGCACGGCCGCATCGAGGAGATGGGCACCCACGCCGAGCTGCTCGCCAAGGGCGGCGAGTACGCGCGGCTGCACGCCCTGCAGTTCCACGCATGAAGCGGTCGCTCTTCCACTTCGACCTGCCCGAGGACCTCATCGCCCAGCACCCGGCGGAGCGGCGGGACGGCGCGCGGCTGCTGGTGGTGGACGCGGCGTCGGGCAGGCTGGAGCACCGGGCGATCCCGGACCTGCCGGACCTCGTACCCGCCGGCGCCCTCTGCGTGCCCAACGATGTGAAGGTGCGCCACGCCCGGCTCTTCCTGAAGCGCGCCGGAGGCGGCGCCGGCGAGGCCCTGCTGCTGCGGGCCCTGGGGGACGGGTCGTTTGAAGCCATGGTGCGACCGGGGGCGCGGCTGAAGCCCGGCGCGAAGGCGGCGGTGGTGGATCCGGCGTCGGGACAGGAACTCGCCACGCTCGCCATCGAAGCCACCCTCGACGAGGGCCTGCGGGCCGTGCGCATCACCCGGGACGGCGCCGACCTGGACTGGGACGCGGTGGACCGCATCGGCCGCCTGCCCTTGCCGCCCTACATCACCCACCTCGCCGGCGAGGAGGACGAGGCGCGCTACCAGACGGTCTTCCACGCCGAGGAGGGCGAGGCCGTGGCGGCGCCCACGGCGGGCCTGCACTTCACGCCGGAGCTGATCGCGGCCCTGGAGGCGAAGGGCTGCGCCTGGCGCCCGGTGCGGCTCCACGTGGGGCTGGGCACCTTCCGGCCCATGAGCGCCGAGGACACGGACGCGCACGTCATGCACGAGGAGCGCTTCGAAGTCCCGGAGGCGACGGCCGGGGACCTCGAGGCCGCCATCCGGGCGCGCGCGCGCCCGGTGCTCGCCATCGGCACCACGGCCCTGCGCACGCTGGAGGGCGCCTGGGACGGTGCGGCCCTCCGTCGCGCGGGCTCGACGCGGCTCTTCATCACGCCCGGCTACCAGCTCCGCACCGCCGACCACCTGCTGACGAACTTCCACCTCCCCGAGAGCACCCTCTTCGTCCTCGTCTGCGCCCTGCTCGGCATGGACCTCGCCCACGCCGCCTACGCCGAGGCCGTGCGCGAGCGGTACCGGTTCTTCAGCTACGGCGACGCGATGCTGATCCTGAACGCGCGGCGTTAGCGCCAGCCCTCAGAGGAACTCCACGAACTGGTGCAGCACCGGGATCTTGTGCCGCTTGCCCTTGGTGGCCTGCAGGATGCTCGTGACGCTCATGGCCAGGCACCACAACAGCCAGATGGGCAGGATCCAGCGGAGGCTGAGGTCGCCCAGGATGGGGAAGAGGCCGCTGAAGATGAGGGCCAGGGCCACCACGAGCTCGGAGAAGGCCAGCAGCACACCCTGCTTGGCGTTCCAGAGCAGTTCCTCGTCCTCGCGGTTCTTGAGGTAGGGCACGAAGGCCCAGGGGCCGGCATAGCAGAGCACGAGGTCCCGAAGGCGCTCTCCGGTGTAGAGGGGCGTGGGGGTCTCGAAGGGCAAGGCGGTCTCCGCCTTGAGGATAGCGCGGGCGGCCCGCCCGTCGCCTCGTCCAGCCCGCCGCACCGTCCAGACCCTCCGGCTCAACCTCCAGCCGCCGTCCGGGTCCGAAGGACCACACCCCGCCTTGCCGGCCCCGTCCTTGGGACGGATCCTGGTTCCCACCTTCCGGAGCGTCCATGCGAGTCCTCCCCGCCGCCCTGCTGACGGCCGCGCTGCTGCCCCTGGGAACCCTGGCCTGCGGGGGCGGTGGCGGCGGCGGGGGAACCACCTCCGGCGGCGGCGGTGTGCCGGGCACGACCTGCCCGACGGAGACCGTCCTTGCCAATCCAACCTTCAGCGCCAACATCCTGCCGGCGCTCCAGCTCAGCTGTGGCTCCGGCACGAGCTCCTGCCATGGAGGCTCGGCCCTGCCCAGCGGCCACATCAGCTACGCCACCGGGAGTGGGCGCACGGCCACCGATGTCTACAACGATCTCGTCAACAAGGTTCCGAGCAACGCCCCCGCCGGGTACTTCCGCGTCAAGCCCGGCGATGTCTCCAAGTCCTGGATCATTGAAAAGGTCAGTTCGGACCAGCCCGGTGGATCCGGATTCGGTGCCCGGATGCCCCTTTCGGCGCCCAACCTCTGCCAGCCGACCTTGGACACCTGGAAGAACTGGATCAACGCGGGCGCCCCCTTCTGACCCGCTGACAGCCGCCTGAAGCCGGGCCTCCCGGCCTCAACCTTTTCCGGACCCCCCTGGTCCAACCTGGATTCCCGACCCGCCCCATCCTGCCCGGAGGACCCATGGCCACCTTCGACGCCCCGAAAACCTCCTGGACCGCGGCCGACGTGCAGCACCTGGCCCGCCGCGCGGGCTTCGGGGCCTCGCCGGAATTCGCGGCGCAGCTCGCGGCCCAGCCGGTGGGCGCCACCGTGGACGCCTGGGTGGACGGCACCGGGGCCAGCTTCACCGCCTTCAACGCCGCCCTGGCCGCCAATGCCGACCCGGTGAGCTATCCCCAGGTCAACGCCAATCCGAACGTGCCTGGCAGCCAGGCCCTCCCCGCGGATCCCGCGCCGCACCCCTACCGCCTGGAGTCCTGGCGCCAGGCCCAGAACGGGCAGGCCCAGTGGGCCTGGCGCATGCACTACTCGCCCTATCCGTTCCAGGAGCGCCTGGCCCTCTTCTGGCACAACTTCTTCGCCACCGGCTTCGAGAAGGTCCGCAGCCTGGGCCTGGTGATGGACCTCGTCCAGCTCTACCGCGACCACGGCCTGGACACCTTCCCCGAGCTGCTGGTGCGGGTGAGCCAGAGCCCCGCCATGGCCATGTGGCTGGATTCGGTGCTGAACCAGATCCCCCAGCCCGCCAACACCGCCATCCCCAACGAGAACTACGCCCGGGAGGTCATGGAGCTCTACAGCCTGGGCGTGGACAACGGCTACAACCAAACCGACATCACCGAGCTGGCCAAGGCCCTCACCGGCTGGAGCTTCACCGCCAAGCCCGGCGACGTGGAGATCATGCCCGTCAGCCAGCAGACCTCCCTGCGCACGGGCAATTTCGCGGTCTACCGGGGGCAGGCCAACCCTGACGGACTGGACTACAACGGCCGCGTCCGGCCGACACTGCCCAACATCCACTACACCGGCACCGTGAACTTCCTGGGCCAGGCCTTCAACGCCGGCGCGGCGACGAACTACGGCGCCGACATCCTCCGCGCCATCCCCAGCCTCCGGGCCACCCAGTGCTCCGAGTTCCTGGCCAAGCGCATCCTCATCGGCTTCGTCACCCCCTCGGCGACGTCCACCGTCCTCCAGGACCTCGCCGCCCTCATCCGCTCCCTCAACTTCGACCTCCGGGCCGTGTTCAAGGCGGTCTTCAAGTCGGCCTACTTCTACGACGCCGCCCACCGCTACACCCTCGCGGAAGGGCCCGTGTCCTGGGTCGTGCGGGGGGCCCGCGCCCTCGCCCTGCCCTTCGCCCAGGCCTCCGCCTCCGCGCCCTACCGCTACCCCGCCTGGATGCTGTTCGCCAACGTCGCCTTCGAACAGGCGGGCATGCGCTTCCTGGACTCCGACGGCCCCAACGGCTGGGCCGAGCACCTGGGCTGGATCAACAGCGGCACGATGCGCTACCGCGGCAAGTTCGCCGCCGCCCTGGCCCTGGGCGAGAGCGTCCCCTACGCGGGCAACACCTACGAGCTCTTCCCCGCCAGCGTGCCCCTCTGGTTCACGACCCCGCCCGCCTCGGGCCTCGACGTCTACAACCGCCTGGTGGCCCTCCTGCAGCCCGCGCCCATCCCGACGGGCGTGCGCGATGCCTGGCTGGCCGCACTCTACCCCGGCTCGTTCACCTGGGACGCCAATGCCCAGACCGCGGCCCGGCGCCTCGCCTACCTCATCCTCTGCTCCCCCGGCAGCCAGCTCTACTAGGGAGACGGCCATGACCACCCGGCGTTCCTTCCTCCAGACCGGCCTCGCGGGCAGCGCGGCCCTCGCGGGGCTCACCGCCTGCGGCGGCGGTGGCGGCAGCACCTCCTCCAGTTCCGGCGGCGGCACCGGCGGGGGCGGGGGCGGCAGCAACCCGCCGCCCTCGGCGCCCATCCTCGTCATTGTGCAGATCGACGGCGGCAACGACTGGCTGAGCATGACGCCGCCCACCGCGGGCTCCAACCTCAGCGCCTACCAGGCCAAGCGGAGCAGCCTGCGCATCGACGCGGCCAACACCACCGACCTGGGCAGCGGCATCGGGCTCAACAAGGACATGACGGGCTTCGACGCCCTCCAGGCCGCCGGCCAGGTGGCCTGGATCCCCGGCATCGGCATGCCCAATCCGAACCTGAGCCACTTCACCGCCAAGGACATCTGGGGCTACGGCGCCGCCACCCCCGACGGCAGCGGCTGGCTTGGACGCTGGGCGGACAAGGTCTTCAGCGCCAACGACGTCCTGAAGGGCATCATCGTCGAGTCCACCCTCCCCATCATGCTCAAGGGCCACAGCCAGTCCTTCGTGGGGATCACCGGCTCCACGGGCTTCACCTACCCCTCCTGGCTGCTGCGCACCGACGCGGTGCCCAGCGCCAACACCCTGGCCACCGGCTGGCTGCAGAGCCTGACCACCACGGGCACCGATCCCGTGAGCCTCGAGGCCTACACCGCCGTGAGCGGATCGGGGAAGCAGTTCTACGACGCCCAGAGCCAGTTCAACACCCTCATCAAGGCCCGCACGCCGTCCGTGCCCTACCCCGGAGATTCCGCGTACCCGGTGAAGAACCTCAACGGGGGCAACCTCACCAGCGCCCTGAGCAATGAACTCAAGCTCATCGCCCAGATGATCGCGAGCGACCTGCCCACCCAGGTCTACTACGCCCGCCTCGGCGGCTGGGACACCCACAGCAACCAGGCCAACGACCATCCGAACCTGCAGCGGGCCCTCGGCGGCTCCATCAAGGCCTTCTGGGACGACCTCGCCACCATCACCACCGCCGCCGGGGCGGCCCAGGACCGCGTCCTCATCGCCACCTGGAGCGAGTTCGGCCGCCGGGTCCAGGAGAACAACGGCGGCACGGACCACGGCACCGCCTCCCTCTCCTTCGTGGTGGGCAAGAAGCTCAAGGGGGGCCTCTACGGCAGCGGCTACCCCAACCTGGCCGACCTTGACGCCAACGGGAACATGAAGTTCACCACCGACTTCCGCAGTCTCTACGCCACGCTGCTGGAGCGCTGGCTGGGGCAGAGCGCCACCACCACGGACCAGCTCCTGGGCACCAGCTATCCGCGCCTGGGCTTCCTGTGAGGCCCTAGCGGCGGAGCATGAGCCCCGCCATGACCGCCATCACGGCGGCGAAGGCGATCCGGAGGGCGGGGCCCTTCACCGAGGTGGCCAAACGGGCCCCCACGAAGGCACCTGCCATGAAGCCCGCCGCCACGCCGCCCATGATGGCCCAGGGCAGGCCGCTCTGGGCCGTGGCGTAGACGATCACGCCAGGCAGGAAGATGGGCGGCAGCATCACGGCCAGGCTGGTGGCTTGGGCCTCGTGCTGGGACATCCCGAACCAGGAGGCCAGCAGGGGGATGATCACCACGCCGCCCCCGATGCCCAGCAGGCCCGAGGACACGCCGCCGACCAGCCCGATCGCGAGGCCCGGCGCCACCATCGCAGCGCCGGCGATGGACGGGAAGGGCCGCGGCGCCTTCGCCTCTCCAGCCAGCAGCATCCGTACCGCCATGAGGACCATGAACCCAGCGAAGCCCCAGCGGAGGGGCGCTTCGGGAATGCGGTTCGCGAGCAGACTGCCGCCAACCACGCCCCCCAGGAAGCCGGCGACGAGGAGGGCCACCAGCCGCCAGCGGATGGGAACGCCCATGCGCCGGTAGTGCAGCACCGCCGGCAGACCGTTGGGCAGCAGCATGGCCGCCAGGGTCACGCCCTGGGCCTGGTGCTGGTTGAGCCCCAAGGCCAGGCCCAGCAGGGGCACCAGGACGATGCCGCCGCCGATGCCGAACATCCCGCTGAGCAGGCCGCCGGCCAGGCCCGACCCGAAGCCCGCGGCGGCCTGCAGGGCCGGGCTCACTTCCGTGCCCCTTCGAGGGGAAGCTCGGGGCGCTTCGCGTCGAAAGTCAGGCCCCGCCGCGGCCCCAGGCCCTCCACCGTGACCAGGTTCTGCTGGGCGCGGTGACGGTCGAAGAAGAGGATGTTGCGCAGCCGCGCGCCCTTCGTGGACGGGAGCGGCGCCTCCAGGGTGAGCACGAGGTCGAAGGCGTCGGCGTCCTGGGACGCCACCGTCCAGGGAAGGACGCGGCCCGCGCCGTCCCGGAGGACGATGCGTTCCTGGAGGTAGGCCTCCAGCAGCGCGGGTTCGAAGATCTCGCCGTCCTTCAGTGGCAGGCGGCGCCCCGCGAAGGCCTCCAGCTCGGGCTGGATGTGGTGCAGGGCCAGGCGCAGCCTGAGGGAGGCCCGGCCCTTGGCGAGGGTGAGCACGCCGTAGGTCACGGGGTAGTCGTGGGCGGGCGCGGCGACGGCCGCCGCGACGCCCAGGATGCAGGCTCGGGTCCTCATGGCCATGAGTATCGCGCGGGGAGGGCCCGGGTCCGGTCCGGGTCCTTCCACGCCCCGGCGTCCGGGAGGCGGCCGCTCAGGGATGGGACCCCGGCTGCCGGGCTTCCGGCCCGGACGCCTCCCCCGGCCTGGAATCCTTGCCTGGCCGGGCGGTTTGCATGGGGTTCGGCATCCGCGGCGGCGGCGGAGCCAGGTTCAGGATCTGCGCCGGGCCGATGCGCCGGGCGAAGCTGTCGTTGGAGCGGTCCACGTCCGGGATCTCCTGGAAAGGATCCAGCTCCACGGCGACGAGCTCCTTCTCGGTCGCCACCAGCTTCGAGAAGCGCTCCTCGTTCTGCAGCCAGGCCTGGACCGGGATGCGGAGCACCTCCGCGCTGCCGTCCTTGAATTCGAGCCGCGCGATGATGGGCATGGGGAACTTCCCCACGTTGCGGAAGGTGATCCGGTAGAGGTTCTTGGAATAGCCGAGCCAGGCCTTGGCGTCCGGCTCCAGGGACTTCTGGTAGGCCTCGAACTTCTGTCGGTCGGCGGTGGTGACGCCGTAGCGGTCCCAGCCCCCGTCGGTGTAGAAGTCCTGGAGGCCCAGGCGCCGCTCCTCGCCGCCCTCGGGGATGAGGGCCTTGTCCCGCAGCTTGGAGATGTTCTGGTCGCGGCGGGCGTCGGCCTCCTTCTGGCGCGCCTTGGTCTTCGCCGGGTCGCCGTCGCCGAGACGGAACCATTCCACGTTCTCCACCGCGAGGTCAGGGGCCAGGGTCATGTAGAACCAGCCGCGCCAGAACCAGTCCAGGTCCAGGCCCGAGGCGTCGTTCATGGTGCGGAAGAAGTCCGCGGGCTGGGGCCGCTTGAACTTCCAGCGCCGGGCGTACTCCTTGAACGCGAAGTCGAAGAGCTCCCGGCCCATGATGGTCTCGCGCAACATGTTGAAGCCCGCGGCGGGCTTCTGGTAGGCGTTGGGTCCGAAGTGCCGCACGGCGTCGCTCTGGGTCATGATGGGCGTCGCGTCGGGGAACTTGAGGTAGTCGGTGATCCCCTGGACGATGCTGCGGGTCGTGGGGAAGTCCGGATCCCACTCCTTTTCCGCGAGGTACTGGAGGAAGGTGTTGAAGCCCTCGTCCATCCAGGACCACTGGCGCTCGTCGCTGTTGACGATCATGGGGAAGAAGTTGTGGCCGACCTCGTGGATGACGACCCCCACGAGGCCCTGCTTCGTGCGCTCGCTGTAGGTGCCGTCCTTCTCCGGCCGCGGGCCGTTGAAGCAGAGCATCGGGTACTCCATGCCGCCCCCGCCCCCGAGGCCCAGGCAGCTGATGGCCACCGGATAGGGGTAGTCGAAGGTGTAGCGGCCGTAGACCTTCAGGGTGTGGACCACCGCCGCCGTGCTGTAGCGGTCCCAGAGGGGCATGCCCTCCTTCGTGTAGCCGCTCATGGCCAGCACGGTGCGGCCGTTCACGTCCACGCCCTGGGCGTCCCAGATCTGCCGCCGGCAGGTGTTCCAGGCGAAGTCCCGCACGTTCGTGGCCTTGAACCGCCACGTCGAGGTTCCCGACCTGGCGGGCCGGGATTCGGGCTTGCCGGCTTCCTCAGGCGCGATGATGAAAATGGGCTTCGCCGAGGCCCTGGCCTTCGCCAGGCGATCGCGCTGGGCCGCGGTCAGAACGTCCTGGGGATTCTGCAGCTCCCCGGTGGCGAGCACCGTGAAGTCCCAGGGCACCGTGATCTCCACGTCCCAGTCGCCGAACTCCAGGGTGAACTCCCCCTGGCCGAGGAACTGCTGGTGCTGCCAGCCCAGGTCGTCGGTGTAGGCCGCCAGCCGGGGCTGCCACTGGGCGAGGTTGTAGAGCCTGGCCCCGTCCTCGAACTCCTCCATCCCGCTGCGGCCGCCGGCGTGCTTGTAGTTGTTCACCGCGTAGTCCCAGGCCACCGAGAACTTCAGCGTCTGACCGGGCTTCAGCGGCGCCGGCAGGTCCACCCGCATCATGGTGTCCACGACGGTGAAGGGCAGGTCCCGGCCGGTGGCGTCCTTCACCGCCCGGATGCGGCAACCATCGCGGTCGTCCTTGGACTCCAGGCCCCGGAGCGCCCAGGTCGAGACCCCGGGCCTGCCGTCCCCGGCCATGGCCGCGAGGTTGGGGGCGGAACGGCTGTTGGCCCCGGTGGAGGTGGCCTTCCGGAGGTTCTGGTCCAGCTGCAGCCAGAGATAGCGCAGCTCGTCTGGAGCGTTGTTGTGGTAGGTGATCTCCTCGGTGCCCGTCACCGTCTGGGTGGCGTCTTCCAGGGACACGCGGATCCGGTAATCCACCTGCTGCTGCCAGTAGCGATGGCCCGGCGCGCCGCTGGCGGCCCGGTAAACGTTGGGCGTGGGCAGGTTTTCGAGCTTGCGGAAGAAGCTCTCGTTGGTCTTGCTCCGGTTCTCCGGCAGCGCGGGCCCCTGGGGCGCCTGGGCCGCCAGGGCGAGACCGGTCAGCAGCGCGGAGAGCGTCAAACGGCGCAAGGGAGCCCCCGGGAAAAGAGCCATCGTAACACGATGGATAGCCCCCGCCAGGGGCGTGTTCCAATGGCAGGGATGCAAATCCAGGTCACCGACGACGTCCTCATCGACAGCCGCCGCGCCGTGTGGATGCCCAAGGCGGGCACCCTCGTGGTGGCGGACCTCTTCTTCGGCCTGGGCGCGGCGCGCCGGAAGAAGCCGGACCTCCTGCCCGTGGCCCAGCAGAACGAGATCTGGGAGCGCCTCCTGGGCCTGGTGGCGGACCTGTCCCCGTCCCGCATCGCCATCCTCGGGGACATGAAGCCCAACCAGGGCAGCCTCGAGGGCGAGGAGGCCGAGGAGTTACGGCAGTTCATCGCCAAGCTCAAGGGACGCGGGAAACGGGAACTGGTCCAGGTGGTGGGCCATCCCGAGCGGGCCTGGGGCCCCGCCCTGGAGGGCACCGGCCTGCAGCCCCTGGAGACCTGGCGCGTGGGCCGGCACACGCTGATGCACCGCCGCCGCGTCTTCGTCTATCCCCGCCACGAGCCCCGGGACGGCTTCTGGATCAACGGCGGCCTCCATCCGCTGTTCGTGGAACCACAAGTCGCCCCCGACCACGGGGAGGCCTGGATTCGGCATCCGGCGTTCCTCTTCACGGGCTACGCCCTGGTGATGCCGCCCTTCGTGGGCTACGCCCAGGGCTGGGAGGTGATGCAGCCGGACCGGCTGCCCCGGCAGGCCCGCGCCTGGAAGCTGGTGGGAACCCGCCTGGCTGCCCTCGACCTTCCCGAACTTCCCGCGCCGCCCGAACCCCTGCGCACCCTCGCGCGGCCCGGCCGCCCGGGCCGAGGCCGGCCCGCCCACGCCGGGGAAGGGTGAACCCTACCGGCCGCCGCGGGCGGGGCTGGCGGACACCTTGCTCGACGGCTTCGACGGGGCCTTGGCGGGGACTCCACCCCGGAAGGTCCGGCCATCGTCCAGGGTGAGGTCCCAGCCCAGCCGGTCTCCCGGCCGGAGCCCCAGGCGCCGGAAGGTGCCCGCCGCGAACTCCACGAAGTGCCGCGCCGGCTTCGTGCCCCCGTAGGTGGGGCAGTCGTCGCCCCGCAGGGGGCTGCAGGGCGGGACGTTCTCCGCGACCTCCACCACGGTGCCGTCGGCGGCGACCCAGGCCACGTCGAGGCTGATGAGGCAGTTCTTCATCCAGATGGGATGGAGGCCATCCTCCTCATACACGAAAAACATGCAGCGGTCCTTCGCGAGCTGGGCCCGGTACATCAGCCCCCGGGCGCGTTCGGCGTCGCTGCGGGCCACCTCCGCCAGGAAGGCTTTGCCCTTGGCCACGACGGTGCCGCCGGAGGTGGCCGCGGCGAGGGAAAACCCGGAGACCGCGGACAGGGCTAGGGACGTCAACCGGCGCATTCGGCCTCCTCGGGGCCAGTGTAAGCCCTTTTCCCGGACCCAGGCCTCGCAACATGGGGTATGCTGTCGGACCCTTCGCAGTTCTCCCGGACCTCTCCGCCCCGGAGGAACCCTGACATCTCCGCGCCCCCGTGCCGCCTCGCTGCTGCTGGTCCTGGCCTGCGGCGCCCTCCTCCCCCTGCGAGCCTCCGGGCCGGGCCAGGAGCGGCCCGAGCCGGCCCCGCCGACGGCGCTGCGCGCCCATCGCACCCCCGTGCCCCCGGTGCTGGACGGGCACCTGGACGAACCCGCGTGGCGGGACGCGGAGGTGGCCAGCGGCTTCACCTGCGAGTGGCCGGTGCGGGGCGAGCCCGCCAAGCAGCGCACCGAGGTGCGCGTCCTCTACGACGACCACTACGTCTACGTGGGCGCCCGCATGCACCACGACCCGGCCCTGGAAGGCGGCACGGCCCACGTCATCCGCCGCCTCCACCGCCGGGACCAGGACAGCCAGGGGGACTGGTTCGGCGTGGCCATCGACTCCCTCCACGACGGCCGCACCGCCTTCCTCTTCGAGGTGAACGCTGCGGGCGTGCAGAAGGACCAGGTCGTCTTCCAGGACAACAATTTCGACTCGAGCTGGGACGGGGTGTGGGAAAGCGCCGTCTCCGTGGACGCGCTGGGATGGACCGCGGAGCTCAAGATCCCCCTCTCCCTCCTGCGCCTGCACAACGGGGGCGGCGCGCAGACCTGGGGGATCAACTTCAACCGCAGCGACCAGGGGCCGGTGCGGGAGTTCACGCGCTGGTACGAGGTGCCCCGGGGCGAGAACGCCTTCGTCAGCCGCTTCCCCCACCTCACGGGCATCGAGGGGGTGAAGCCCCAGGCCCGCCGCGAGTGGATTCCCTACCTCAGCGCCGCGCGCAAGTTCGAGACCACCGAGGCCTTCGACGACCGGAAGTGGGACGGCAAGGCGGGCCTGGACGCCCACCTGGGCCTCAACTCCTACAGCCAGCTGGACCTAGCCGTGAGGCCGGATTTCGGCCAGGTGGAGGTGGACCAGGTGGTGCTCAACCTGAGCACCATCGAGACCTTCTTCCCCGAGAAGCGGCCCTTCTTCCTGGAAGGCTCCGAGATCTTCCGCACCGTGGGCCCGACCCTCTTCTACAGCCGCCGCATCGGACGCGGCCTCGCCGCTCCTGACCTCAACGCGGGCGAGGTGCTGGTGGAGCACCCGCTGGCCGCGGAGATCGCCGCGGCAGGCAAGGTCACCGCCAAGACCGAGAGCGGCCTCAACATCGGCCTCCTGGGGGCCGCGGTGGAGAACGAGAAGGCCCGGTTCCGGGATCCGGGCGGCCGGGAGTTCAGGCGCGAGGTCTCCCCCTACACGAGCTACGGCGTGGTGCGGGCCCAGCAGCTCCTCGACGCCCGGGGCAGCTTCATCGGCGGCTTCGTCTCCACCGTGCGGGAGGCCGGGTCCTCGGGCCGGGAGGCCTTCGTGGGGGCCGTGGACGGCGTGCTGAAGTCCGCCGACCGCAGCGGCACGCTGGATTTCGCCCTCATCCATTCCCAGGCCGGACCCAGGGACGGGGAGCGCCCCGCCGGCTGGTTCGGCCGCCTCAGCGCCGAGAAGCAGTGGACCACCGGCTGGTCCCTGGACGCCCAGGTCATCAACGTGGGCCACGACTTCGACATCAACGACCTGGGCTATCGGGGCCGCTTCGACGAGCAGCTCATCAACGCCTGGGGCACCCGGCGCTGGGACAGCACCTGGGGCATCTTCCGGAACTGGGAATGGGGCTGGGACGCAGGGATCAACCGGGACCAGCGGGGCCGCGTCTTCAACCGCTGGGCCGACCTGCGCGCCCGGACGGACTTCACCAATTTCGTCGCCCTCTGGGCCCAGGCGGGCACGAACTTCCCCGTCGACGACGACCGGGAGCTGCGGACCTACGCCGATCCCGTGAAGAAGTACCTCCACGTGGACGCCGTGCCCTTCGCGAACCTCGGCTTCGACACGCCCGGCAACAAGCCCTGGTATTTCCGGGTCAACGTGAACCGTGCCTGGCACGAAGGGGGCCCCAGCACGGACACCAACGTCTTCAACCTCGTGAAGCCCCTGCCCGCCTTGGAGCTGCAGTTCGACACGACCTACACCGACGACAAGGGCGAGCGCCGCTGGCTGGAAACCGCCGGGGACGCGCCGTCTCCGGTCCTCGGCCAGTCCCCGGGCATCCCCATCACGGGCCTGCGCCGGCTCAGCCAGCTCAACCAGGTGCTGCGGGTGTCCTACGCGTTCACGCCGACGCTGACCGTGCAGCTCTTCGCCCAGTGGCTGGCGGTCTCCTGGGCCTTCCGCGACCTCAAGGCCTACGTGGACGACCGCACCCTCGCCCCTGCCACGACGTCGAACCCCACGGCCTTCAGCTACCGCGCCTCCAACATCAACCTCATCACGCGCTGGGAATTCCGTCCGGGCTCGGCCTTCTTCGTGGTCTACACCCACGGCGCCAGCACCGACGAGCTCCTCAATCCCCGGGGCGCCCTCCGTCCGGTGGCGGACCTCAAGCGGCTCCAGCACCTCCCCAGCGACGATGTGGTGCAGTTCAAGGTGAGCTGGCTCTTCCGGTGAAGGCCGGGACGCGGCGGCCTCAGCCCCTGATCCAGGCCAGCAGCCGTTCGACGTCGGCCGCGGTGTGCCAGCCGTGGAAGGCGATGCGCAGGTAGCCCTCGCGGACGGAGGTGAAGATCCCATGCCTGAGCCCCCGGCGCATGAGCTCCAGGAGGCCGGCGTCGTCCTCGCCCCGGTGGTGGAGGGCCAGGAAGGGGCCCAGGCGGCCCGCCACCCGCAAGTGCTCGAGGCGCAGGGCCTCGGCCCGCCAGTCGGGCAGCTCGGCGAGACCTTCCAGGAAGCGCCCCTGGAGGGCGTGGACGTGGGCGCCGAGGCGCTCGAGGCCGGCCTCGAGCAGCAGTTCCATGGAGGTGGCGAAGGCCGCGGCGGCCAGCACGGCGGGCCCGCCGGGCTCGAGGGCCCGGCCGTCCTTGAGCCAGTCCCGGTGGAAGTCGGTGGAAGGCCGGTCGAAGCGGTTGCCATCCTCCACGCCGAGCCAGGTGCCGAGGGGGCAGAGCTGCTCGCGAAAGGCCTTGGAGGTCCACAGGAAGCCGTAGCCCTGGGGGGTCAGCAGGCCCTTGTGGCTGCCGCAGGCGAAGGCGGAGGCCCAGCGGAGGTCGGGCAGCTGGACGCCGGCGCCCTGGATGCCGTCCACCACCAGGTGCACGCCGCGCTCCTGGCAGGCCTGGCCGAGGCGGGCGAGGTCGAGGCGGAGGCCATCCTGGAACCGCACCCAGGAGAGGGCGAGGACCTTCGTCTTCCGGGAAAGGGAGGCCAGGATGCGGGCCTCGCTGTCGGACTCCACACCCGGGGCGGCGGAGGCCAGGGCCTCCTGCCCCGAGCGGTGCCCGCTGAAGAGGCGCACCTCCCGCACGGTGACGCCCCGGGAGGCCAGGGCCTTCCACGGATAGTAGTTGCTGGGGAACTCGCCCCGGGGCAGCAGGACCTCGTCGCCCGCCTGCCAGGGAAGGCCCTGGGCGACGGCCTGGAGGCCGGCGCTGGTGCTGCCGGCCAGGCTGATGTCGGCCTCGTCCCCGCCGACCATCGCGGCGGCGGCCCGGCGGGCCCGGGCGGGATGGCCCAGGGCCTCGCCGTTCCAGTCCATCTCCCAGGGCCGCAGCTCCTTCTCCAGCAGCTCCCGCACGACCTGGGCGGAGGCCCTGGGCAGCGGCCCCTCCGCGCAGTGCAGGGCCCAGAGCTTGTCCTGCAGGTCGAAGGCCTCCGGCCGCAGGGGTGGCGCCATGGGGTCCCAGTCGTGGGCGATCCGGGTGGAATCCGGTCCGGCGCCCAGCGTGCGGGAGCCGGCGTCCGGGCTCATCGGGACATCCATGGCACCCTCCTGGGGAAGCGTGACGGGAGGAGGTGATTCTGCCAGGAGGACGGCCGGCCTTCAGCCCACTTCGGAGTCCAGCAGGGCCTTGAGGCTGGCCGGGAAGCGCGCCTCCATGAGCTGCCGGACGGCCGCGGCGTACTGCTGGATTTCCCATTGGGCGTGGGCTTCGCTCCGCAGACGGATGAAGTGGGCGGCCGCCTGGAGGCTGGTGGTCCAGTAGACCTCGGAGTAGAGGCCAAGAGGCAGCACGCAGCGGGCCTGCTCCCGGCAGACCCCCAGCTCAAGCATCTTCTTGTACTGGGCGACGGCATTGCGGCAGGCGTCGAGGTAAGCCTCCCTCGCCGGGCCACGGCTGGCCTCCTCGATCTCGCCCTCGCTGCCCTGCTTGTTCACCTTGGCCTGCTGGCGGAAGGAGGCCGGCACGAAGACCTCGTCGTCGGGGAACTCCACGTAACGCCCGCTGATCTCGTTCCAGCTGCAGCCCACCTGGTGCTTCATCCACTGCCGGAAGACGAAGATCGGCGCCTTCACGTGGAACTGCAGGTAGGCGTGGCGGAAGGGCGAGGTGTGCTCGTGCCTGGCGAGGTACCCGATGAGCTTCGCGTCGCCTTCCTCGAAGGTGTCCTTGCGCTTGCCGAAGGAGACCCGCGCCGCGTTCACCACGCTGAGGTCGCTGCCCATGACGTCCACCAGGCGGACGAAGCCCTTGTCGAGGACGGTGATCTCCTGGTCGGCCATGGGAACCCCCACCTTTGAGCTTCGCCGAGGCCCTGCGAGAATGGAATCCGTCCTTGCGAACCGGAGCCCTCTATGAAGTTTTTCATCGATACCGCCGCGATTTCGGAGATCAAGCGCATCCATGCCCTGGGCATCCTGGACGGCGTCACCACGAACCCGAGCCTGATCGCCAAGGAGACGGGCAAGCCCTTCGAGGCGATCATCGAGGAGATCTGCGGCATCGTGGACGGGCCCATCAGCGCCGAGGTGATCAGCCTGGAGGCGCCCGGCATGATCGAGGAGGGCCGCAAGCTCGCCAAGATCCACAAGAACGTGGTGGTGAAGGTCCCCCTCACCGCCGAGGGGCTGAAGGCCTGCCACGCCTTCAGCCAGGAGGGCATCCGGACCAACGTGACCCTCTGCTTCTCCGCCACCCAAGGCCTCATGGCCGCCAAGGCCGGCGCCACCATGGTCTCGCCCTTCGTGGGCCGCCTGGACGACGTGAACCACATCGGCATGGAGCTGATCGAGGACCTGGTGGAGATCTTCCAGAACTACGACCTCGACACCCAGGTGCTGGCCGCCAGCATCCGCGGCCCCCGTCACGTCACCGAGGCCGCCCTGGCCGGCGCCCACATCGCCACCATCCCGCCCAAGGTCTTCGACCAGATGCTGGCCCACCCCCTCACCGACCGCGGCATCGAGGGGTTCCTGGCCGACTGGAAGAAGGGGGGGCGTTGATGCGCCGGATCGCCCTCGCGCTCGCCCTGCCCCTCCTGGCCGGCGTTCTCGCCTGCCAGAAGCCGGCCCCGGCGCTGGCCTACGAGGCCAAGCCCGGCTGCATCTTCTGCAAGATCATCGCGGGAACCGCGCCCTCGAAGAAGGTCTACGAGGACGACCGGGTCCTCGCCTTCTGGGACATCGCCCCCCGCGCCAAGGTGCACGTGCTCGTGATCCCCAAGCAGCACGTGGAGAGCATGCGGGAACTGGAGCTGCTGCCCATGGAGAGCCGGGCCGCCCTCCTCTCCGCCTGCCTCAAGGTGGCCCAGGACCAGGGCCTCACCGAGGCGGGCTTCCGCATCATCACCAACGCCGGCAAGAACGCCAGCCAGTCGGTCTTCCACCTGCACTTCCACGTGGTGGGCGGCGAGAAGCTGCCCGAGGACGCGGTGCGGTTGAGGCCCAAGGACGCGAACTGACCCGGCCTCGATCCCACCCCGCTCCGGAGCCCAAGACGTGCGCCTGACCGCCCTTGCCCTCGCCGCCACCACCCTTCTCCCGGCCCAGGAGCCGGGCCCGTCGGCCGCCCCGCCGTCGGCCGCCCCGCCGCCGGCCGTCGCCCCCGCACCTGCCCCGAAACCGGCCTTGAATGCCCCCAAGCTGGACGAAGGGCTCCTCGATCCCGCCTGGTTCGGCGAGGCCGTGCCCTTCGCCAAGGGCGACGACGTGGACTTCTTCTGGGTGAAGCCGGGTCTCGACCTCAGCGGGCGCACCCTCTGGATGAAGCCTTGGGAGGATCCCGCCATGCTCCGCAAGGGCCGGGACGGCAAGGACAACGCGAAGGCCACGGCCCTCACCGATTCCTTCCCGGGCATGCTGCGCGGGGCCCTGACCGGGGCGGTGAACGGCAGGCTGAAGGTCTCCCGCTCGGAAGGCGACGTGGTGCTCCTGGGCCGCTTCGTGGACGCGAACGCGGGCTCCAAGGCCGCCAAGTGGCTCATCGGGCTGGGGGCGGGAAGCGAGACCGCCACCTGGGACCTCAAGCTCGTGGACGCGAAAACCGGCGAGCTCCTCGTGGCCCTGCACCACCGCGCCATCAGCGGCACGGCCATGAGCAGCATCGACGACAAGCTCGTGAAGTGGGCCGACAAGTTCGGCACCTTCATGGCCCAGAAGACCCTGAAGTAGCCCCGGCCGCCCGGAGTCCCGCATGTCCCTCCAGAAGAAGATCGAGATCCTCAAGACCAAGCATGCTGCGGCCCTCGCCGGCGGCGGCGAGGCGCGGGTGCAGAAGCAGCACGAGGGCGGCAAGCTCACGGCCCGGGAGCGCGTGGCGGCCTTCCTGGACGAGGGCAGCTTCGAGGAGCTGGACGCCCTGATGGTGCACCGCACCCCGGGCGTCGAGAAGATCCCCGGCGACGGCGTGGTGACCGGCTTCGGCCGCGTGGACGGGCGCCCCGTGGCGGTCTTCGCCCAGGACTTCACGGTCTTCGGCGGCTCGCTCTCCGAGGCCTACGCCCAGAAGATCTGCAAGGTGATGGACCTGGCCCTCAAGGTCGGCTGCCCCGTGGTGGGCCTCAACGACAGCGGCGGCGCGCGCATCCAGGAGGGCGTGGTGAGCCTCGGCGGCTACGCCGACATCTTCCTGCGCAACACCCTGGCCTCCGGCGTCATCCCGCAGATCTCGCTGATCATGGGCCCCTGCGCCGGGGGCGCCGTCTACAGTCCCGCCATCACCGACTTCATCACCATGGTCCAGGGCACCAGCTACATGTTCGTGACGGGCCCCGACGTCATCAAGGCCGTGACCCACGAGGAGGTCACCAAGGAGGAGCTGGGCGGCGCCGCCACCCACGCGGCGAAGTCCGGCGTGGCCCACTTCGTCGCGCCCAGCGACCTCGCGGCCCTGGCCCACGCCCGGGAGCTGCTCTCCTTCCTGCCCAGCAACAACCTGGGCGAGGCGCCGCGGAAGGCGCCGAAGGCCGAACAGCCGCTGGAGAATCCGGACCTCGACACGGTCGTCCCCGACGACCCCGGTAAGCCCTACGACATCCGCCAGATCATCAAGGGCGTGGTGGACGACGGCCACTTCTTCGAGGTCCACGAGCGCTTCGCCCCCAACATCGTCGTGGGCTTCGCCCGCATCGACGGGCGCAGCGTGGGCATCGTGGCCAACCAGCCCGCCTTCCTGGCCGGCGTGCTGGACATCTCCGCGTCGGAGAAGGGCGCCCGCTTCGTGCGCGTCTGCGACGCCTTCAACATCCCCCTCATCACCTTCGAGGACGTGCCCGGCTTCCTCCCCGGCGTCACCCAGGAGCACGGCGGCATCATCCGCCACGGCGCCAAGCTGCTCTACGCCTTCTGCGAAGCCACGGTCCCGAAGATCACGGTCATCACCCGCAAGGCCTACGGGGGCGCCTACTGCGTGATGGCGAGCAAGCACATCCGCACCGACTTCAACTTCGCCTTCCCCACCGCCGAGATCGCCGTCATGGGCGCCGACGGGGCCATCAACATCCTCCACAGCAAGACCATCTCGACCGCCGCCGACCCCGACCTCAAGAAGGCCGAGCTGCTGGCGGAGTACAACGAGAAGTTCGCGAACCCCTACATCGCCGCCGAGTTCGGCTTCGTGGACGAGGTGATCCTCCCCCGCGAGACCCGCCGCAAGCTGGTCAAGGCCCTGGCCCTGTTGGAGACCAAGCGGGACGCCACACCGCCCAAGAAGCACGGCAACATCCCGCTCTGACGCGCTCACGAAAGGAATCCATGCGCACCTTCCTCCTGCTCGCCGCCGCCCTGCCGCTCGCGGCCCAGACCTTCAACGCCGACTACTTCAAGGGCGACCGCAAGGCCATCATGGCCGCTTGCGCCGACAAAGCCCGCGCCATCAAGCCCAAGGACAGCCGCCTCCTCGCCGAGTACGGCCGCGCCTACCTCGCCAGCGGCGACCGGCCCAAGGCCGAAGGCGCCTTCGCGGCCGCCGTCGCCTCCGATCCCAAGGACGGCGAGACCCACTTCCTCATCGGCTACGCCTGGTCCATGAACGGCTTCAAGGCCGAGGCCCTCGCCGCCTGGGACAAGATGGCTGCCATGGATCCCAAGGGGAAGAACAGCTTCACCAAGGCCGCCATCGTGCTGCTGGACGCAGGCAACGAGGCCAAGGCCGTCGAGTTCATGGAGAAGGCGTGGACCCTCGATCGCCAGGACTGGCAGAACTGCGTGGAGTTCGCCCGGGCCTGCCTGCGCAACGGCAAGAAGGATCTCGCCGCCGCTTGGTTCGAGCGCACGGTGCAGGCGCGTCCCAAGGAGGAGCGCATGTGGAACGAGATCGCCCTGGCCTTCGCCGACGGTGGCGTGCCGGCGCGCACCACCTTCTGACGCCTCCTCCCCACCTCGTCCAGCCGGAGGACCCATGCGACCCTTCCTCACCGTGGCGCTCCTTGTCGCCCTGCCGCTTGGCGCCGACGACATCGGGCTCCTGAAGGCCTCCCTCTCGACCCTGAACCGTGGCGGGGAGGCGGCCAAGCAGGAGGCGAAGCGCCAGAGCCCCGCAGATGCCCTGGCCATGCGCCTCCCGGTGGCGGGGACGCCCTGGGGCGTGAAGAGCCTGGCCGCCGAATGGCTCCTGAAGGCCCATCTCCTGCGGCGGAAGGAGGATCCCTCGGCCTCCCCGGACGGCGCCCTCGAGAAGGCCTGGGAATTGGCGTGGGTAGCCCGTTCGGAGGCGAGGAACCTCCAGATGACCAGTCCGGGCGCCAATCTCTACCGCGGCAGCGACGCCAAGACGCGGGCCGCGGCGGCCGCCGCCGTGAATGACAGCATCAAGACCCAGGATCTTTCAACCGAGGTCAAGGCCGCCCTCGACGCTCTCCCCCTCGAGATCGCCGTGCGGCTGGAGGATCCGCAGAAGATGGCCCTCGCCGCGGAGGCCGTCTCCACCCGGCCCTCCCTGCCGGAGCGCGACCGGGCCTACGCCTTCCTGGCCTCGGCCCACGCGGGCCGCTGGGCCGACGTGCTCCGGTGGGGCACCGAGCTGGAGGCCGGTGGCAAGCTGCTGGCCTCCTACCATGCTCGGGCCCTCGAGCAGGCCGAAGCGGTGGACTATGCCGCCCTCCTCGCCTGGGTGCGCGCGACCCGGCCCCAGCCCGCCGCCGACTTCCCGCCCTCCCAGGTCTTCGAGGTCACGAAGTTCAGGCTGAAGCTCAGGGAGGCCAGCGGCCCCGGGAGCGAGGCCATCCGGCAGGCCTACCCGGAAGGCTGGCAGGACGCCGCGGAGCCCGGCTCCACCCTCCTCCGGATCGGGGCCCTCGCCCATTGGCAACGCCCGGCCCAGCGCCCGATGCCGCTGACCGGCGGCGCCGGCCGCGACCGTCTGGACCTCTACGGATTCCTGGACTCCCCCAGTGGCGCCCGCAGGACCGAGCGCCTGGAGGCGAAGGCGGACGCCACCCGCCCGGGCTGGTGGACGGGCCGGTGGAGCCTGGAAGGGAAGGACGCCAAGGGCGGCGTCCTGAAGGCCGACTTCGACCTCGAGCTCCAGCTCGCCCCCAAGCCCTGAAGCGCCCCCCGCGCTACACTGCAGCCGCCCATCCCGGAGGCCGCCATGCGTCGTGCCCTGCTCCTCGCCGCGTTCGGACCCATCCTGCTCGCCCAGGCCCCGTTCACCTCCTACGGCGAGGAGTTCTTCAACGGGGACCGGCGCAAGATCCTCAAGGAGATGGGGGAGGCCATCCGCCTGCGCAAGCCGAGGGACGCCAAGTTCCTCGCCGAGGCCGGCCGCGCCTACCTTGCCGGCGGGGACAAGGTGAAGGCGTCGGAGGCCTTCAAGTTCGCCGAGGCCCTGGAGCCCAAGGACGGCAGGGTGCTGCGCATGATCGCGGCCGCCTGGCTCAAGCATGGGTATCGCACGGAGGCCCTGGAGGGCTACGAACTGGTCTTCACCCGGGACAGCGGAAACAAGGACGCCGTGCTGGATTCCGCCATCGACCTCGCGGAGGCCGGGATGATCCCCCAGGCCGAGAAGTTCATGAACCACTACCTGGCCATGGAGAGCAGCAAGTGGGAGGCCTATGTCGCCTTCGGCAAGGCGCTGCTGGTGAGCGGCCAGCGGAAGAAGGCCTCCCCCTGGTTCGCCCGCGCCGTGGCGGTGAAGCCCAACGAGGAGAAGGTCTTCCAGGAGATCGCCCGGGCCTTCGCCGACACCCAGTCGCTCATCTGAGGCCTCGGGCCTAAACCCGCCGCGGGCGGCCCGCGTCACCCTCGGGGAGGTGCCCGTGGCCACGGTCTTCGTCAACGACACAGGGGGCTTGCGCAACGGCTGGTGGGTGGCGGTCTTCGCCGTCGTGCTCTTCTGCCTCGGCGTGCCGGCGACCTTCGCGACCTCGGCCCTCCGGCGCGCGGGGGTCCCCGGCGCCTGGCTGATGCCCTCCACCTTCCTCGTGACCCTGGCGGCGACCTGGCTCTGCACCCGGATGCGGAGGGAGCCCCTGGCCTCCGTGGGCTTCCGCCTGGACCGGCGCTGGGCGGCCGAGTTCGCTGCCGGGACGGGTCTGGGCGCGGGCGTGATGCTCGCGGCGGCGGCCCTGGTCTGGTCCGCGGGCGGGCTCCGCTTCGAGGTGGATGCTCAGCGGAGCTTGGCCGGGCTGCTGGGAGGGTTGATCCTCTTCACCTTCGTCGCCCTCTTCGAGGAGACCCTGTTCCGGGGCTTCCTCTTCCAGCGCCTGCGGGACGGCCTCGGCGCCGGGGCCGCGCAGGTCCTGCTTGCCCTGCTCTTCGCCTACGCCCACTGGAACAACCCGGGCATGCAGGGCGCCACGAAGGCCTGGGCCACGCTGAACATCGCCCTGGCCGCGGTCTTCCTCGGCCTCGCCTACCTCCGCACCGCGAGCCTCGCCCTCCCCATTGGAATCCACCTGGGCTGGAACTGGACCCAAGGGAATGTGCTGGGCTTTGGCGTGAGCGGCACCACCGACCAGCACGGCTGGCTGAAGCCGGTCTTCCTCGGCCGTCCCGACTGGGTCACCGGCGGGGCCTTCGGCCTGGAGGCCAGCGTCTTCGGCGTGGTGGCGGTGCTGCTGGGAACCGCGCTGCTCTGGCGCTGGAAGCCCCTCAGCGCCTCCCCTTCCACTGCCCAGGCACCGGCAGCTGAGGATCCAGGATCAGCCTGAACTCCGGCGTGGGCTCGAAGCCCATGCTGCGGTAGAGCTTCTCGGCGTCCTTGCTGGCATGCAGTTCCACCATGCCGACACCGCGGCTCCGCGCCGCCTCGAGGAGGGCCTCTGTCATGCGCCGGGCCAGGCCGCGGCCGCGGAAGGCCGGGTCGGTGTAGACGTTGAAGAGGTAGCCCCGCACCGCCTGGGAGGTGAGGGGACCGGGCAGGGCCTCCTTAAACTGGAGTAGCGCCGCGCCGGCCACGACTTCTCCGGCTGTGGCGACCACCCCGACGACCTCGCCGGTGGCCAGCCAGGTGCGCAGGCGCTCCCGGAAGACCTCCGCCATGCGGGCCCGCCCAGCCTCGTCACCGTAGTCCATGTCCCGGAACATGGCGACCCGGTGGGTCGTGTGCAGCTCCAGGTCGGCGGTGGTGGTGGGGCGCAGGGTGAAGTCCATGGCCCATGATCGCGCGGCGTGCCGCGGGACAGCGCGCTATCTTGGTCCATGCAGTACGCGTCGCTGGCGTCGGGAAGCCAAGGGAACTGCCACGCCTTCGTCCAGGGCGGCCGCGGCCTCCTCGTCGACGCCGGGCTCTCCCTGAAGCAGGTGCGGCTGCGCATGGCCGAGGTGGGCCTGGACCCCGCCGCCATCCAGGCCGTGGCCCTCACCCACGAGCACGGCGACCACATCGGCGCCGTGGGCGTGATGCTGCGCCGGACCCCCTGGGCCTTCCTCGCCACCGCCGAGACCAAGGCAGCCGTGGAGGCCATCCACGCCATCGAGATCCCCGCCGAGCGCTGGATCCCCATCGTCCCGGGCCGCGCGGTGGACTGGGAGGGTTGGCGGATCCATCCCTTCGCGACCCCCCACGACGCTTCGGACCCCGTGGCCTACCGGCTCGAGGCGGGGGGCTTCCACGCCGCCGTGGTGACCGACCTGGGCCACGGCACCGCCCTGGTGGCGGACCACTGCCAGGACCTGGACCTGCTGGTGCTGGAGGCCAACCACGACGTGGGCATGCTGCGCGAGGGACCCTACCCGCCAGCGGTGAAGGCCCGCATCCTCAGCCGGGTGGGCCACCTCAGCAACGACGCCATGGCTGAACTGCTGGCCTCGGCGCTCTCCCGGCGGCTCAAGGACGTGGTGCTGGCCCACCTCAGCGAGACCAACAACCACCCCGACCTCGCGCGCTTCGCCGCCGAGGCCGCCCTGAGGGGCCACGGCGCCCGGCTCGCCCTGGCCCGACAGCGCGCGCCCCTCGCGGTAGCCTGAGGGGGCCCGCGCGGGAACTCCGCCCGGCCGCCGAGCATCCCTCGAGTCCAGGAGATCCATGACAGCCCCCCGCGCCCTCGGCCTCGCCCTCCTCGCGGCCACCCTTCCCGCCGCCGCCCAGGGCGCCCTGGATGGCCCTTCCTTCGGCGGCTCCCGGGTCTTCAGCGAGGGCCTGAACAGCCTGGGCAATCCCGCCCGCTTCGACCGCTGCCTGCCGGGCTGGTACTTCAGCGCCCTCGACGGGGACCTGAAGGCCAAGGGCAGCCAGGGGGCGCTGGAGGGGCTGGCGAAGGACGCCGATCCTACCGCGTCCCTTCGGGACCTCGCCGGCGCCCCCTGGGCCTCCCGGACCACGGGCTACGGCGTGACGCTGACCCAGGCCGGCCTCCACGGCGCCATCGCCCGGGAGCGCTGGAACGGCCTCACCGCCGCCGTGGACCGGGATCCCGCTCATCTCGACACCGGGATCGCACTCAACACCAGCACCGCGGAGGTGGTGCGGGCCGACGTGGAGCGGGTGGTCCTCGGGGCGGGCAGCGCGGAAGGACGCAGCGGCTATGGCTTCGCGGTCCGCGTCGAACGCTGGACCGTCTTCCGTACCACCGCGGCCCTCCACCCCGGGCCCGGCCAGGAGGCCCTCGCCCGCGGCCCCGCGCTCCTGGACGCCACCGGCCCCGGACAGGCCGCCCTTGATGTGAACCTCAACGGCGGCTATGTCGCCGAACTCGGCGGCGGGCTGCGATTCGGCCTCCTCGGCGACCACCTCCTGCCCCGCACCGTGGCCGGCGTGGCCCAACGGGCCCAGGTCCGGGCGGGGTTCATGCTGGATCTCGGGAGCAGCACCCAGATCTCGGTGGAGGGCGACCTCAACGAAGCCGCGCGGCTCCCCCTGACCGTGCCCGCGAAGAGCCTCAGCGGCTCCGTCCGGCTCGGCTTCGGCCCCGCCCTGGGCCTCAGCTTCGGCGCCGAACGGCGCACCCTGGGGGGCTCCGCCGCCACCGCCGCCGGTGCCACCCTCTACTGGAAGCTGCCGGCCCTCACTCTGGGCTTCGGGTTCCGGTTCTCCGAGGATGCCCCCCTGAAGGCCCTCCTGGTCCGGGTGAACGCGTGAACCGGCCCGCGCTCCGCGTCGCGCCGTGCCTGCTCGCCGGAAGCCTCCTCGCCGCGCGCCAGGCCCCGCAGCCCCCCAGCCTGCAGGAGGTGGTGTCACGCTTCGACGCGGCCCAGGCCAAGGTCAACACGCTCCAGGCCCCGTTCACCCTCACCCTGCGGCGGGCGATGCTCAAGACGCCGACGGTGACGAAGGGGACGCTCTATCTCCAGGGCTCCGACTTCGCCCACTTCTCGTTCGCCCCCCCGGAGGACCTCATCCTCCACCTCACCCCCAAGGAGCTGGTCAGCTACAGCCCGGGCGCCCGGGAGGGGGAGCGCCTCAAGATCGGCGTGATCAAGAACGCCAATCGCAAGTTCCTGGGCCTGGGGCAGAAGCTGACCTACCTGATGGAGTACTTCCAGGTGGGCCTGGGGGACTCGAAGGACGTGGGCGGCACCTGGTTCATCACCCTCATGCCCCGCACCATGGCCATGAAGAAGCGGATGCAGGCCGTCTACCTCTGGGTGGACCGGGACAGCTACCTGCCCCGGCAGATCCAGTGGATCGAGCGGGGGGGCGACTCCTGGCTGCTGGAGCTGGGCGCCCTCCAGGTCAACCAGCCCCTGCCCGCCGCCATCGCCTCGTTCAAGGTGCCCGACGGGGTGCCCCTCCGCTCGGAGTTCAGCTTCTTCGCCACCCGGAAGAAGTGACGGATCCGCCGCCGGCGTCGACAGGGATTACACTAGGGGTCCGAATCCAGACCCGGAGCCCGCGATGATCGTCGTCTGCCCTTCCTGCGCCGCCCGCTTCCAGTACGACGAAGCGCGGTTCGAGGGCGTCCGCGCCAAGCGCTTCCGCTGCCCGAAGTGCAGCTACGTCTTCGAGGTCATGAACCCCCTGATCCAGGGCGAAGTCCCCAGGGAACGCACCGCCCGCATGGACCCCAGCCAGATCCCGAGCCGGGACCCCGACGCGCCCATCGTGGTCTCCGGGCAGATCCCGGGCCGACCCGGCGACATCAAGATGTCCCAGAGCCTCGTGCCGGTGGGGCCGCCACAGCCCGCCCCCTTCATCCCCGCCCCGCCCGCCGGACGGGATGACGGGGAGACCACCGCCAAACGCGACCGGCAGGCCATGCTGGCCGAAGCCGGGCTCGGAAAGATGCCCGCGGGGATGCGGTTCAGCCTCGCGTTCCTCACGGGCCCCCATGCGTCCACGGTGAAGGTCCTGGACAAGCCCAAGATCATCATCGGCCGGGAGGGGGCCGACATCAGCACCATGGATCCGGAGACCTCCCGGCTCCACTCCAGCCTCGAGATCCACACGGACGGCGTGGTCTACCTCACGGACCTCGACAGCACCAACGGGACCTTCGTGGACGGCATCCCCATCACTGGTCCGGTGCAGATCGGAGACCGCCAGGAGTTCACCTGCGGCAAGAGCACCTTCATGCTGCTGGTCCGCAAGGACGACATGTACGGCATGGAGTGAGGCCCATGGCCCACCCCGACCCCTACGCCAGCTACCTCAGCCAGGCCCGCGCCCTTTTCGCCGGGGGGGAGGTCCTGAAGGCGGGGCAGATCTGGCAGGCCATCCTCAAGAAGGATCCCTCCCACGCCGAGGCCAAGCAGGGACTCTACCGTGTGCGCCTCTGGCTGGAGGCCCAGCAGGTCCCGCCGGCCCCCGCAGCGCCGCCCCCTCCCCCGCCTCCTCCCCCGGTCCTGTCGGCTCCGCCTCCCGCCCCGCCACCCCCCGCCGACCCACCGGAGGCCGGCGCGGAGGAGGAATCGGCGCTTCCGCCCCTCCAGTCCATCAACCTCGAGGCCCATGTCCCCGAGGCGGTTCCCAAGGCCATCAAGCGCACCCAGCGATCTGTGGGCGGCGCGCCCCCGCCCTCCGAAGCCGAGCCCGGGCCCCCGACGGCCCCGGAGGCAGCGCCGGTCCTCCCCCTGCCCGAGGAGGGCGAGGAGGAGCGTTTCATCCGCGAGGGCTGCACCCTCTACGACATGGGCGAAGTGCAAGGGGCCATCCAGAAATGGGAGGCCGTGCTCTCCCGCCACCCTGGCCACGAGATGGCGCGGGGCTACCTCAACCAGGCACGGCGCGAGCTGGGGCTCCCTCCCCTCCCGGGGGTGGCGCCGACCTCGCACGCCTGGGGCACCGTCGAAGCGGGGAGGCCTGCCGGGGATCCCGACCAGCTGCTCAGGGAGGCCGTGCAGCTCGAGGAGATGGGTCTGCCCGAGGAGGCGGTCGAGAAGCTCAAGCGGGTCCTCGAGATCGACCCGGACCACCGCGACGCCAAGGCCTACCTCGAGATGCACGCCCGCACCCAGGGCGGCGCGCCCATGGTCGCCCCTCCGCCTCCACCCAGGCAGGCCCCCGCTCCGGTCCCCGCTCCTTCCGTCCCTCTGCCGGCCGAGGACTTCAAGGACTTCACCCCCAGCACCCTCCCCCCCCTTGCGCCCGAGCCGCTGCCCGCGCCGACCCTCCCGCCCGCGCCGGCGGACGGAGCGCCCGCGGCCGCCCCCAAGGCCCCCGCGACGCCCCCCGCGGTCCCAGGCCCCGCCGCGCCCGGCTTGCGCCGGATGGACGCGACGGCCCTCGAGCAGAAGGTCCGCCAGGGCGAACGGCTCCTCCGGATCCGGCACTTCGAGGAGGCCATCTTCGCCTTCCAGATGGTGCTCATGCAGGAGCCCGGCCATCCCCGGGCGAAGGCCGGGCTGGAGCAGGCCCAGGCGGGTCTCGCGGGTCCGCCGGAGCCGGCTCCCCTGGACCGGGAGGCCGGCGCGGCGGTGCAGCCGCCCTTGGCGGTGACCTCGGCGGCGCCCCCGGTCCGCACCGGGCCGGAGATGGCGGCGCTCCTGAAGGATGTCGCCTGGTGGAAGCGCAATCCCCTGGCGTTGGGTCTCGCCGGGGGCTTCCTCCTCGGCACCCTGCTGGCCGTGTGGCAGCATCAGCAGAAGGAGGTCAGGCTCCAACGGGCGGTGGAGGACGCGCGCAGGGCGGTGATGACGCCCAGGTCCTCGGCCGCCCGGCCGGTGGATCTCAAGGAGAGCCCCGCCAGCGTCCGCAGCGAGTGCGAGTCGGCCCTGCAGGATGATCCGGTGCGCGCCTACCATCGTGCGCTCTACATGCTCAAGCTCGATCCCTCCGATCCGCTGGGTGCCCAGCTCCGCGAGCGCGCGAAGGCGGCCCTGGCCTCCCCGCCCGCCGCCACCGCCGCGGAACTCAACACCCAGTTGCAGGCGGGCGACCTCGAGGCCGCCGCCCAGACCGTGACCCGGCTTCTGCAGGCCAACCCCGAGGACCCCGCCCTCATGGCCAAGGCCGCCCGGATCCATGGCGCCCTCGCGCAGGCCTATGCCGCCCGGGAGAACTGGACCGAAGCCCGGGAGTCCCTCCGACGCTGCCGGGCCCTTTTCCCCGAGGATCCCGCCTGGCAAGGGCGCCTGCGGCTCATGGACGCCCTGCAGGCGATGCCCAAGGGCGAACGCGCGGCCTGGGTCGCCATGCTCGGCTGAGGGCCTGGTGAGCCGCCGCCTCTGCCCCAGCTGCCAAGCCCGTCTCTCCGCCTTCGCGACGGAGTGCCCCGAGTGCGGTCTGGGCTTCGAGCGCCGGGAGCTTCCGCGGCCCCTCCTGTTCCAGGTTTCTGCCGCCCCCCAGGAGCCCGGACGCCCGTCCCTCCAGGCCATCCGGGCCCCGGCCCTCGGCAGGGTGGCCCCGGTCGCCCTGGACCCGGTTCCCTCGGCGTCCGGGGAAGACCCCCTTCCGTTGCCGCCCGCCGAGCCGGTGGTGGAGGAGGTCCCCGCCCCCTCGAGCTTCTGGCCCCTGGTGCGCCTCGAGGCTCTGGAAGCCCTCCTGCTGGCCGGCCTCAACGGGGCCTTCGCCCTGCTCGCGGCGCGGCAGCTCGGCCTGGGCGTCGGGGCGGCCTACGGAAACCTCTGGGCCTTCCTCGCGCCCCTCCACGCCGGCCTCTCCTGGTGTCTGTTGCTGGTGCCCCTCGTCCTCAGCGGCCAGAGCCCACTCATGGCGCGTTCGGGGCTGCAGCTCGCCAGCGAGCAGCCGGAGCGCAGGCTGGCTTTCAGCCTGTTCCACCTGCTGTCGGTCTGCCTCTTCCCCCTCAGCTTCCTATGCATGGTGCTCACGCCGAACCATCGGACCCTGGCGGAGCTGATGACCGGGCAGGAGATCCTCTTCCGCCCCTGGAGCCGGATGCGCTAGGGCCCCGGCTAGTCCAGCACCGGATCAAGGTGGTAGGGCACCGAGATGACGATGACCTTGGGCTTGAGCAGCAG
>JBDIBF010000015.1:0-47744 GCA_039812765.1 Holophagaceae bacterium | reverse complement strand
CTCCAGACCGCCCAGGGCGAGGTCTGGGCCGGCGTCCCGGCAGCTGACCTGAAGGCTGGCGATTCCGTGAAGGTCATCGGCGCCACCCTGGCCGAGCGCTTCGAGTCCAAAGCCGCGAACCGCACCTTCGACAAGGTCTACCTCGGCACCCTTGAAGGGCAGTCCGGCGCCGCCGTGGACGCGGCCCACGTCGGCGCCACGCCCGCGAACCCCGCGCCGGGGGCCTCTCCCCACGCTGGCGGGCTGCCCACCGGGGGCGGGGCCACCGCGGATGCCATCCTCCAGTCCATGACCGGCGGCAGCCCCCACGGCGGCGCCGCACCGGCCACCCCCGGGACGGGCGCGCCCCGCCCCGAGGACGCCAAGGTGGAGAAGCTGGCGAAGCCTTCCGGCGCCGAGGGCCGCAGCATCGCAGAGGTGCACGCCCAGCAGGCCGCCCTCAAGGACAAGCCGGTCCTGGTCCGGGGCAAGGTGGTGAAGTACAACGCCCAGATCCTGGGCAAGAACTGGCTGCATCTCCAGGACGGCAGCGGCGATCCCAAGGCCGGCACCCACGACCTGCTGGTCACCAGCGGCGACACCGCCAAGGTGGGCGACGTGGTGACCGCCCGCGGCACCGTGCGGCTCAAGAAGGACTTCGGCGCCGGCTATGCCTACGACGTGCTGGTGGAGGACGCCAAGGTCTCCCACTAGGGGCCCGCGCGCAGGACCGAGACGCGAAGGGACTTGGATTGCCGGAAGGCTCGGGGCGGGCCAGAATGCTCGTCCCGCCCCGAGCCTCCCCATGCGCCTCGCCCTCCTCGCCTTCCTGCTCGCCCTCCCCTCCGCCGGAGCCCTTGTTGGGGGCGGCGAGGCCGCGCCGGAGAAGCTCAGCGCCACGGGCCTCTACGCGGATCCTGCGACCCTGCGGGTGGATCCCGCGAACCGTCCCTATTCCCCCCAGTACCCGCTCTGGTCCGACGGGGCCGACAAGGCCCGCTGGATCCGGCTTCCGGAGGGTGGCCGCATCGACGCCGCCCGCCCCGACGCCTGGATCTTCCCCCCCGGCACGAAGCTCTGGAAGGAGTTCAGCTTCGCGGGCCGCAAGGTGGAGACGCGGCTCCTGTGGCGTACCTCCGCCGGCTCCTGGAAATACGCGACCTACGTCTGGAATGCGGAACAGACCGACGCGCGCCTGGCCCCGGATGACGGCCTGAAGAACCACGTGAGCCTCGGCGACGGGCTGGCCCACAGCATCCCCGGCGTGAAGGACTGCCGCACCTGCCACGAGAACGGCGGGCCCGAGGTCCTCGGGTTCAACGCCCTCCAGCTCAGCCCGGACCGGGATCCGCAGGCGCCCCACGCCGAGGTCCTGAAGCCCGGCATGCTGACCCTGGCCACGCTGATGGCCGAGGGGACGCTCCAGCGCGCCCCGGCGGAATGGGCGGCGCAGCCCCCGAAGGTCCCCGGCCGGACGCCCCGGGAGCGGGCGGCCCTGGGCTATCTGGCGGCCAACTGCGCCAACTGCCACCCCGGGGGGTCCGGCGTGCTGGCCCGGCTCGGACTGGACTTCTGGGTGCCCGCCCAGGCCCGCGACCCCCTCGCCCTGCCCTGGCGGGAGACGGCCCTGGACGTGTCGGGAAAGACCACGGTGCCCGGCGCCCCCGAAGGCGAAACGCGACGCCTCCGCCCCGGCGCGCCGGACCTCAGCCTCGTGGCCTTTCGCATGGCCTCCCGGAAGCCCGCCCGCCAGATGCCTCCCATCGGATCCGTCAAGCCGGACGAGACCGCATTGGCCTTGATCCGGGCCTGGATCGCGGAGGATCTTGCGCCGGCGAAGCGCTGAGGGACGAGCAGGGGCGGAGGGCGCCGCGGGCCTTGTGACCAAGGTGGTGCTGTCCCGGCCCGTGCCTTGCTGCATCCAGGTGGCCGCCGCTTCCCGCGGGTGCGGCGGAGACGTGACCGATGTGGTACCGCTGACACCCTATCTTCTTGCACCCATCCAACCCCGGCCTTCCCCCGAATGCCGATCCCTCCCGCTCCGCGGGTCCAGGAGCCTCCATGCGCACCGCCCCCATCCTCTGCCTCGCCGCCGCCCTGCTGGCCGGCCCCGCCTTCGCCAAGCCCGCCTTCGTGAAGAAGGCCAAGGACATGGGTCTGACCGAGGTGAAGAACTGCCAGTACTGCCACGTGGAGAAGCTCCCCTCCAAGGCCAAGAAGGGCGAGTTCAACGACGTCGGCAAGTTCCTCGAGAAGAAGAAGGCCGACACGAAGGCCGCGGAAGTGGACCTGGCCTGGCTGAAGGAGTACAAGCCCGCGAAGTGAGGCTCAGCCGAACTGAGCTTTGAAGGCCTCGAATTCCGCGCGCAGGGCCGCAAGGGCCTCCCGCAGGTCCGCCACTTCCCCCTGAAGCTGCTCCACCCGGCTCGGTCCCTGAGGCTGCGCCGGGTGGATCGGTGTTTCCGTGGCCACGGAACCGCCCAGGAGGTGCGCGTAGCGGGATTCCTTGGTGCCCGGCTGGCGCGGCAGCTTCACCGCGAGCGGCGGCTCCGCCGCGGCGAGGCTGTCGAGGGCCGCCTCCGCCTCAGCGAGGTCCGCGAAGGCGTAGAGGCGGCCGGAGCGGCTGCGGATCTCGCCCGGGGTCTGGGGCCCCCGCAGCAGGAGGACCGTGAGCGCGGCCACCTCCTGCACGGCGAGGTTCAGGGCCTCGCTGAGCTTCTGCTCGTACTTGGTGGCCCGGCTCCCCGCGGCGGCCACCACCCAGACCAGGCGCTTCTGGCGGAGGGACTCCAGCCCCGCCGAGACTTCGGCCTCCTCCAGCGCCATCACCGGTTCGCGGTTGGTGGTCTGGTTGCAGGCCGCGGTGAGTGCGTTGAGGGTCAGCGGGTAGTACTCGGGGGTGGCGTGCTGCTTTTCCAGCAGGCATCCGAGGATGCGGACTTCCAGGGGGCTGAGGGCTTCATCCAGCACGGCGGCTCCGGGGGAGCCTCCATGCTAAGGCCTCAGCGCCCGTCCCTTCCTGCCGTCTCGATCAGGACGTAACCGCGCCCGTTCTCGTTCCAGGCCCGGGCCTGCAGGCCCGCGGCCACCGCCAGGGGCGGGCTGGGCAGGCCGCCGCAGTTCTCGAAAGGCCGGGCGAAGACGTAGAGGCCCCGACCGCCCCGGAGGAGGTAGTGGCCCACTGGTGTCCGGCCCACGGCGCAGGCCCGGCCGCCCTCCACCTCGGAGGGCGCGGTGCAGCTCGGGAGGGGCGCGGAGAAGCCCGTGCGCTGGAGGCACCAGGACCCGCAGTCCCCCGCCGGGGCCGGCGGCGCGCCCTGGAAGTCGAGGGTGTGCACCGACAGGAAGTTGGTGAGGGCCTGTCCGGCCACTTCCCGGGCGGGACCGGGGGAGAGCCGCGGGCGCTGCCCGAGCCACACGCCGCCGGCGGCGAGCAGGAGCGTGGCGGCTGCGGCGAGCCAGGGCGCCGCCCGGCGGCCCAGGGGCTGGCGCGCCGCGAGGACCGCAGCGCGGAGGGACGCCGACGCGGGCGAAGGGGTCAGGGCCTTGCGAAGCTGGTCGTCGAAAGAGGGATGCGAGGGGTTCATGCGACACCTCCGGCGGTGGACGCCGCGGGCATGCCGGTGAGGAGGACCTTCAGGGCCGCCTTGGCGCGGTGCAGTCGGCTCTGCACGGTGCCCAGGGGCAGGCCGAGGAGGTCGGAGATCTGCTCGTAGGAGAGTTCCTGCTGGTAGCGGAGGAGGAGGATCTCCCGGGCGGGATCCGGAAGCTGGTCGAGGGCCGCCGGTAGCGCCGCCAGGAGGGAGGGGTCCACGCCGTCGTCGGCGGGCCCTTCGCCGGCGAGGCCGTCGAAGTCCGCGCCGTCCCAGGCGACGAGGCGCATGCGCCCGCGGTGCTCATGGGCGATCTCGTTGCGCAGGATCGCCACGAGCCAGCTCCGGGCGGCGCCGGGATCCCGGAGCTGGTGCAGCTTCTCGAAGGCCTTGAGGAAGGTCCGCTGCACCACCTCCGACGCGAAGTCGCCGTTGCGGGTCCAGGCCAGGGCGAAGGCATGCAGGGCGTCGAGATGCCCCTCCACCAGCGCTTCACGCCCGGCCCGGCTCACCCGCGATCCTTCATGGGGACGGGAGACTCAGGCCTTCGGGGCCTCTGGCTTCGCGGCCTTGGCCTCCTTGGCCTTGCCGTCCTTGCAGGCCTTGCCGTCCTTGCAGCAGGCCGCGCACTCCTTCTTGTCGCCCTTGGCGGCGTCGCCCGGATCGGCGGCGGCCAGGAGCGAGACGCCGAAGAGGGCGGCGGCGAGGGCGGGGATGACGAGCTTCTTCATGGGGTTCTCCTGGGGGCCATCATGGCCGGTCGTACCTGGGATGGCGCACGCACCGGATTGTTCCCGGCCCGGAGCCCGTCCCCGCCGAACCCAGCCTTGGCCGAGGCCCGCCGCCGTGATAGTCTGCCATTTCCTGCGCGCAGGAGCCCCGGAGAGTTGTCCGAGTGGTTTAAGGAGCACGACTGGAAATCGTGTATAGGTCAAAAGCCTATCGGGGGTTCGAATCCCCCACTCTCCGCCAGTGAAGGGCCGCCGCGAGGCGGCCCGAAACGGTTTTGGCGGGGAGTGGGGGATTCGAACGGAAGCCGCGCGGCGGTAGGGATAGGCGAAGGACGCGCGAGCGTCCGCAGCCGGTCCGGCGCAGCCGGAATCCCGGGCGCAGCGGATGCCGCGGAACGCAGGCCCACAGGGCCGGAGTGAAACCCCCACTCTCCGCCAGTGAAGGGCCGCCGCGAGGCGGCCCGAAACGGTTTTGGCGGGGAGTGGGGGATTCGAACGGCAGCCGCGCGCCGGTAGGGATAGGCGAAGGACGCGCGAGCGTCCGCAGCCGGTCCGGCGCAGCCGGAATCCCGGGCGCAGCGGATGCCGCGGAACGCAGGCCCACAGGGCCGGAGTGAATCCCCCACGCTCCGCCAGTGAAGGGCCGCCGCGAGGCGGCCCGAAACGGTTTTGGCGGGGAGTGGGGGATTCGAACGGCAGCCGCGCGCCGTCAGGGATAGGCGAAGGACGCGCGAGCGTCCGCAGCCGGTCCGGCGCAGCCGGAATCCCGGGCGCAGCGGATGCCGCGGAACGCAGGCCCGCGGGGCCGGAGTGAAACCCCCACGCTCCGCCAGTGAAGGGCCGCCGCGAGGCGGCCCGAAACGGTTCAGGCGGAGCCGCGACGGATCCCCAACCTCAGGCTCTGGCGCCCGCGCCGAGGACCGGGGCCACTTCCCGAAGCTGGATCCTGAAGGTCGTGCCCCGGCCTGGCTGGCTCTCGACCGTGATGCGGCCGCCGATCTGGGTGACGATGCCGTAGACCGTGGATAGGCCCAGACCCGTGCCCTTGCCGGGATCCTTGGTGGTGAAGAAGGGCTCGAAGATGCGTTCGCGGGTGGCGGCGTCCATGCCCAGACCGGTGTCGGCCACCGAAAGTTCGAGCACCCGCGCGCCCTTCTCCCCCTCCGAGGACGTCGTGGCGATGGTGAGGATCCCACCGTGGGGCATGGCGTCGCTGGCGTTCACGGCGAGGTTCACCAGCGCCTGCTCCAGCTGGGTGGGATCAGCCAGCACCGGGGCGACGTTCGCGGAGAGGCGGAGTTCAAGGTGGACGCCATCGGCGAGCAGCCGGCGGACCATGCCCTCGATGCCGAGCACCAGCTGGTTCAGGTCCACGGGCTTCGGCTCCATCGGCTGCTTGCGCCCGAAGGCCAAAAGCTGGCGCACGAGTCCGGCCGCGCGCTGGCCCGCCGCCCCGATCCCCTGGATGTCCTCGCGCAGGGGGTTCCCCTCCTCGAGGGACGCCATGGCGAGTTCGGCGTAGGCCGCGATGGCGGAGAGCATGTTGTTGATGTCGTGCCCCACCCCTGCCGCGAGGCGGCCGATGGACTCCAGCTTCTGGGAGTGGAACAGCTCCTCCTGCAGGAGCCGTCGTTCCGCCTCCGCCTTCACGCGGTCCGAGACGTCTTGGACCGCGCCCTTCAGGCGCCGGATCCCGCCCGCGGCGTCCCGCTCGGCCTCCCCGAGGATGCGGGCCCAGAGACGCCTCGCGGAGGAGGCCGTGATCACCTCCGCCTCCAGGTCGAAGGGCTCCCCGCCCTCCAGGCAGAGGGCGAAGGCCCTCTTCACCGCCGGTCGATGCGCAGGTGCGAAGAAGGCCAGCGCCTCCTCCAGGCTGTGGTCGGCCCCCCGGCCCACCTCCAGCAGTTCCGCCACCTCCTCGGACCAGCGGACCCGCAGGCCCGGCAGGTCCAGACGCCACCCGCCGATCCGGGCGATGCGTCCCGCGACCTGGAGCAGGCCCAAGCTGGCCTGGAGCTCGGTTTCCAGCCGCCTGCGCTCCGCGACCTCGGTCTCGAGGTCCCGCACCTTCTTCTCGAGCTTCCGGAGGAGGGCCTCGTTGTGCTTCCTCAGGAGGCTGTCCGAGACGGGCCCGGGCGGAGCGGGGTCCTCCCCGTCCCCGCTCCGCGGGACCCGCTCGAGGAGCTCGCGGACCTCCTCGAGGACGACCTCAGCGGTCTGCGGCTTGGCCAGGAAGCGGTCCGCCCCGAGTTCCAGCGCGAGCCGCTCGTCCTCGGGCTCCGTGAAGGTGGCCGTGTAGACCAGGAAGGGGATCCGGCGGAGCGCGCCGTCCTCGTGCCAGCGCCGGCAGAACTCGAAGCCGTCCATCTCCGGCATGAGGATGTCGGTGACCACGAGGTCGGGCGGAGCTGTCCGGGCGAGGTCCAGGGCTTCGGCCCCGTGGATGGCCTCGGCGACCGTGTACCCATGGCCCTCAAGGAGGGACCTCAGGAGGTAGCGGTTCGCTTCGATGTCGTCCACGACCAGCACGCGCGCCATGGCACTCTCCGTCTACTCACCGAGGTTACGGAGAAAGCCGTCGATCTCAAGGGCGAAGGTGGACGGATCGATGGGCTTTTCGATGTAGCCGTCGCAGCCGGCCTCCAGGGCTTTCTCGCGATCCCCGGGCATGGCGTAGGACGTGACGGCGACGATGGGCTTCCCCTCCAGCTGGGGCCGGGACCGGAGGGCGCGTGCGACCTCGTAGCCGTCCATGACCGGGAGCTGGATGTCCAGGAGGATCAGGTCCGGCGGCGCCGCGGAGGCCGCCTCGAGCCCCGCGCGTCCATCCCTGGCCCAGGCCACCTGGTGGCCGCGGGCCGAGAGGAGGAAGCTGACCAAGTAGAAGTTCTGCTCGTTGTCCTCGATGTAGAGGATCCGCGCGCTCATGGGTCGCCTCCAGCCCCCGTGGGTATCTCGAACCCGAAGGTGCTGCCGCTCCCCCACACGCTGCGCACCCAGATGGTCCCATGCATCAGCTCCACCAGCCGCTTGCTGATGGAGAGGCCGAGCCCGGTGCCGTCGTGCTGGCGGTTCAGGCCCGTGTCGATCTGGGAGAAGGGCCTGAACAGCAGGTCGGCGTGCTCCTCCCGGATGCCGATGCCCGTGTCCTCCACCCGGACCCGCATCCGGCCGGAGCTGATGTCGGCCATGAGTTCCACCCCGCCCCGTTCGGTGAACTTCACGGCGTTGGAGAGCAGGTTCAGCACCACCTGCTCCACGCGTCGGCGGTCCGCGACGATGAGCCCAAGCTCCGGCGCGATTTCGAGCCGCAGGGCGAGGCCCTTCTTCTCCGCCTGGGGACGGAGGGACTCCACCACGCCCTCGATGGACTTCCGCGCGTCGAAGGGAGCCGGGACGATCCGCAGCTCCCCCGCTTCGATCTTGGAGAGGTCCAGGACGTCGTTGATGAGGGCCAGGAGGTGCTGGGCGCTCCCGTGCACCATGCCGAGCTGCTTGGCCTGTTCGCCGGTGAGAGGGCCTGCCAGCTTCTGGAGGAGGATCCCCGAGAACCCGAGGATCGAGTTCAGGGGTGTGCGCAGCTCGTGGGACATGGCGGCGAGGAAGGCCGACTTCAGGCGGTCCGCGGACTCGGCCCTCTCCTTGGCGACCCGCAGTTCCACGGTGCGCTGGGCCACCCGCGCCTCCAGTTCCGAGGCCTTCGCCTGCAACTCGGCGTGGAGCCGCCGGATCTCCTCCTCAGCGCGCTTGCGCTCGGTGATGTCGTGGACGGACCCCACCAGATGGGTGCAGCGGCCGGTCGCATCGAAGACCGGGGCCACGCTCACCTCCCCGGTCAGGCGTCCCGCCGGGTAGTCCGTGGTCTCCTCCCACCGCACCACCTCCCCGCGTTCGATGGCCCGGCGGTAGTGGGACAGGACGAGGTCCCGGGAGGCGGGCGGCACCACTTCGTCCACCCTGCGGCCCTGGATGGCCTCCAGGGGGACCCCGGTCACCCGGGCGAAGGCGGGGTTCACCAGCTGGAAGCGGTAGATCCCCTCCCCTTCCACCCGCACCTGGAAGAGCACGTCGGCCACGGTGCCGTGGATCACCTCCAGGGTCTGCTCCCGCTCCCTCAGCGCGTCCCTCGCGGACTTCCGCTCGGTGATGTCCTCCACCATGGCGAGATGGCGCCGCGCCCCCCCCTCCTCGGTCCAGAGGGGCACCGAGGTCAGGCTGACCCAGGCCACGCCGCCATCCCGGCGGAGGTAACGCTTCTCCATGCTGAAGGAACGGACCTCGCCGGAAAGCATCGAACGAAGCCCCTGCAAGTCCTCGGCGACGTCGTCCGGATGGGTGACGTCCTGGAAGGAGCGGGCGAGCATCTCCCCTTCGGAGTACCCGGTGATCTCGCAGTACCTCGGGTTCACCGTGAGGAAGCGGCCGGTGGCGGAGTCGAGGATCGCGATGCCCAGCGGGGACTGGTCGAAGACGGCCCTGAACCGGCGTTCGCGCTCCGCCAGGAAGGCCTGGGCCTTGTGGTGCGCCTCCCGCTCACGGATGGCCTGGAGGCCGAAGGAGAGACCCTCCCCCAGTTCCGCCAGCAGCGCGCGCTCCTGCTCGTCGAAGGCCCCCGGGTCGGAGGCCCCCACCGCCAGGAGGCCGATGGCGTCCCCGTGCACCCAGAGGGGCACGGCCGCCAGGGCGACGATCGACGGCTCCCCCGGGGCGGCCGCGTCCCTCTGGAGGGCGAGCGCCACGGGTTCCCGGTCTCCCAGGGCCGAGCGGAGCGCCGTCTCCGCGTTCCCGCCGTCCGCGAGGGGCGTCCTGAGGAGCGCTCCGGCCGCGCCGGCCTGGTGGAGCGGCACGAGGGGTTCCCCGGCGAAACCTGCCCGCAGGACGCAGCTCGCGCGGTAGCCCGCGGATTCGACCGAGGCCCGGCAGACCTCCCCGAGCAGGGCGGCCTCGTCGGCAGCGTTCACGATGGCTTCCTCCACCCTCGAGAAGAGCCGCAGCGCCCGGTTGGCCCTCAACAGGCCCGCCTGGGTCCTGCGCTGCTCGGCGAGGAGACGACGCCGGACTTCCCCCCGCCGGAGCACCTCGAAGAGCAGGAGGGCCAGGAGGAGCGTGAGCCCAGAGCCCCCAAGGAGGAAAGGGGACCGCCAGGGCCGATCCTCCGGCCAGCCTTCCGGGGGCAGGCCCGCGAGCCTCCAGCTCCCCGTGGGCAGCGGCACCTCCAGCTCCACCGGATCCCGGCCGAAGACCGCGCCGTCTCCCCAGAACACCGCGCCGCGCTCCCCGAGGCCGTCCACACCGCGCAGGGCGACGCGGAGCCGCCCCGCCGTCGCGGGCAGGGGCGTGCGACGCAGCAGCCGGTCCAGGTCCAGGACCGTGGACGCGAGGCCCCAGTACCGTCGTCCCTCCGGGCCGGGAACGTAGATGGGAGTGCGGCCGATCACGCCGACCCCTCCCTGGACCAGCTTCACGGGCCCGGCCACCACCATGCGGCCCTCCGCCATCATGCGGGCGACGCTCGGCCACTGCTCCGGACTGCGCGCGTAGTCGAGCCCCAGGGCGCCCTGATTGCCCTCCTTTGGATGGACGAGCCGCACCACGTTTCCCGGGGCGAGGACCACGTCGCGGATCAGGTCGCTCCGGCCCAGCAATTCGCCGGCGAGGGCCCGGAATTCCGATTCCTGGACGCCCCCGCGGACCGCCACCAGGCCGGCGATGCCTTCGGTCAGATGGAGGGCGCCGAACACTTCCCGGCTGAGGGCCCCCCGCACGGCCTCCAACTCCGCCTGGACTTCACCCTTCCGGCGGTCCAGTTCCTGTGCGTGCTGGAGCGCCGCGAAGCGGTGGGAGAGCGCCAGCCCTCCCAGCAGCACGGCCAGGGGACCGAGCCACGAATGGAGCCGTCGGGGCAGCCAGCCCCAGGGGCCGGACGGTCGGGAGTCCGAGGTCATGTCGCCCCGACGCTCCCACCTCGACGGACCCGGGTCAAGGAGGGACCCCCCGGGTTCCTCTGGGACGAACCGACGCTGGGCGGGGTGAGGCCCCGGGCCGGCCCCACGGCCTTCCGGCACCCTGGACTAATCTCCGGAGGGGTTCCGCCCGTTATCCAGGGGCCCAACCCGTCCTCTCCCGACCTCTCCAGGCGGAGCGCATGACCGGAAGTTTCCCAACGAGCCCCAGCCCTGCAGCGTCCCTTGGAGGTCCCGAGTGATCTCGACCCCCTTCCGGAGCCTGGACCACTACCTCGGCGAGGTATCCCGAGGCCTCGGCACCCTGCCCACCCGACGGCGGACCCTCTTCCTCCGGGAGTTGGCGGGCCACCTGCTCGACGAGGCGGAGGCCCGAGGCGTGAAGGACGAGGCGGGCATGCGGGACCTGCTGGCGGAGAAGGAGCGTCCCCAGGAGATCGCCCAGGCCCTGGGGGAAGGGGACCTGGACGACGCGAGCCACCGTCAGTTCACGGCCATCATCGGCGGGGCCCTCATCGGCCTGTCCACCGGCGGCCACCTGATCCTGACGGGATGGAGCCCGGCCATCAGCATCGCCTTCGGGCTCACCCACGGCCTCGCCGTGGGCACCGGGCTCTTCTGGACCCGCCACATGTGGCGGCGGCTCGGGGACCACGGCCGGCTCGCCGCGTCGGTGCTCCTGAGCGTCCTGCTCTCCATCCCTCTCGGCTTCACCAGCACCCGGGGCTTCGTGCTGAGCCGGCTCTTCTACGGGGCCTACACCGGCTACCTCTTCGAGCGCCACGCCCAGCGGCGCGCCCTCAGCCCGCGCCTCCTGGGCCAATGGCTGCTCGAGATCACCATCTTCACGGCCTTCGTCTTCCTCTCCGAGAGCCTGGTCCTGGGCCGCTATCCGCTCTCCCGGGTGACGCCCTGGATCGTGGCCATGGAATGGAGCTTCAACGCCACCCTGCATCTCGCCGTGCTGGGGGCCCTGTGGATGAAGGGCTTCCTGGCCCAGCGCCGGGTGCTGGCCGCCCAGGGGCACGACTGAATCACGCCGGCTCCAGGCCCAAACGCAGGTCCCGCGCGGTTCTCGCCCTGTCGGTGGGGGTCCTTGGAATGGTAGCCTGGACGCTTATGTCCGGCTGGCCCCCGTCGCTCCACCTGCTTCGCTTCTACCCCAAGAAGCTGGGCAGCGCCGTGGTGGGCTGGGCCGCGGGGAGGACCCTGCCGGCGGGCCTCCGGGCGCCCCTGCTGGGCCGCTTCGCGCGCCGCTACGGCGCCGACGTCTCGGAGGCTGAGAAGCCACTCCGGGACTACCCGAGCCTCCAGGCCTTCTTCACCCGCCGCCTCCGCCCCGGCCTGCGGCCCCAGGACCCCCTGGCGCCCGGCGCCCTCAACAGCCCCGTGGACGCCCGCATCATCGCCTGCGGCCGCATCGAGGCGGGCACGGTGCTGCAGGCGAAGGGCCTGCCCTACCGGATCGCGGAACTGTTGAAGCACGACCCCGCGGCCACGCGCTTCGAGGGCGGCCACTACCTCACCCTCTACCTCGCCCCGAGGGACTACCACCGCATCCACGTGCCCCTGGAGGGCCGCGTCAGCGCCGTGAGCCGGGTGGAGGGCGAGCTCTGGCCGGTTAACGACGCCAGCACGGCCCACGTTCCCCGTCTCTACGAGCGCAATCGCCGGGCCACCTGGCTGGCCACGGGCACGGGCCCCGACGAGGGGCTCGAGGTCGCCGCGGTCCTGGTGGGGGCCACCCACGTGGGGGGCGTGGTGCTCGCCGAGCGCTGGCTGGGCGGACGGACCCTGCCGAAGGACGGCGCGCTGCCGGTGGAGGGACTTCCCTGTGCGCCGGGCGATGACCTGGGCACCTTCGAGTTCGGCTCCACCGTCGTGCTGCTCGTCGGCGGCCCACGGGCCGCCGAATGGTCGCCCCTGCGGCGGGAAGGAAGCGTCAAGGTGGGCCAGCGACTGGGAGCCTTCGAGTGAGCGAGCCGAACCTTCCCCTGAACCCGGGCCCCGAGGCGGAGGATCCCATCCTCCCCCTGCCGGAAGACGCGGCCGCCGTGCAGACGAAGATGTTCGAGGAGCATCCGGAAGTGGATCCCGCCTTCGGATCCCCGGAGATCGAGCCGGTGGAGGGGGAGGCGGAGGCGGACGCGGAGCTCTACGAGCACGAGCCGCTCTGGGACGAGGGGGGCGACCTCGCCGGCGCCCTGGAGGCCCTGCTGACCGCCGGCGGCGAGGTGATGGACATCGCGCGGCTCCGGGATCTCACCGGGCTTCCCGAAGGCGCCCTGCGCATGGGCCTCGAGAAGCTCGCGGAGCGCCTCCAGCCGCCCTCGGGCCTGCGGCTCGTGGAGGTGGGCGGGGGTTGGCGGATGGCCACGGCCCCCCACTACCAGCGGCTGGTGAGCAAGCTGGTCACCACCATCCGCAGCGGCCGCCTCACGCCCGCGCAGACCGAGGTGCTGGCCATCGTCGCCTACCGCCAGCCCATCACCATCACCGAGATCAACGACCTCCGCGGCGTCACCTCCTCGGCCAACCAGATCAAGAGCCTCCTGGAGCGCGAGCTCATCACCCTGGCCGGGCGCAAGGCCGTGGTGGGGCGGCCCATGATGTACGCCACCACCCAGAACTTCCTGGTGCACTTCGGCCTCAAGAGCCTCCACGACCTGCCGAGGCTGGCCGACTTCGGCGAGGGGAACCTGGAGGCCACCGCCCTGGCCCAGCTCGAGCCGCTGCCCGAGGACTCGCTCTTCGACGGCAGCCACGACCTTGAGACATCCGGCGAGGCGGCAACGGGGGAGGCGCCGCCCCCCCCTGAAGACGCGCCGGATGCCTGATTCCGTCTTCAAGGGCTGGACCCGCCCCGGGCCGCGGGTACCTGGCGGCGTGGACCCGGAGGAGGGCGAGACCCTCGACTACCTCTGCGGCCACTACCGCATCTTCCAGTACGAGAAGGGCCACCGCTTCAGCGTGGACGACATCGTGCTGGGCTGGTTCGCGAGCTGCTGGTGCCCGCGGGTGGACCGGGCCGCGGACCTCGGCTCGGGCATCGGGAGCGTGGCGATGACCGTGGCCTGGCGCTGTCCCGGAGCGACAATCCATACCGTGGAAGCCCAGGCCATCAGCGCGCGGCTGGCGCGGAAGAGCGTCCGCTACAACGGCCTCGAAGGGCGCGTCCACATCCACGAAGGCGATTTGCGGGACGGTCGGCTCGCGGACCACGGCCCCTTCGACCTGGTCACCGGCTCGCCGCCCTACTGGCCCCTGGGCACCCGCGTGGAGGCCCGGCATCCCCAGGCCATCCCGGCGCGCCTGGAGGTGCGGGGCAGCATCGCGGACTATGCGAAAGCCGCCGCGGAGCTGCTGGCGCCGGGCGGCGTCTTCGCCACGGTGTTCCCCCTGGACCAGGTCGAGCGGGCCCAGGCGGCCTACCGGGACGCGGACCTCGTCCTGCTCAACACCCTGGACGTGGTCTTCAAGGCGGGCGAGCCCTACGGGCTGCGCTTCCATGCCGGCAGCCGGAGGCGGGACCTGCCTGAGGCCGTGGCCGCGAACGCCGAGTTCCCGGTGGCCGCCGCCCCGGTCGTGATCCGCCGCGGCGACAACAGCGTCCACCCGGACATCGCGCGGCTCAGGCTGGCCCTGGGCTTCCCGCCGGGACTGCTGCGGGAAAGCCCCGTCCCGCCGGAGCGGCGCTTCGGGCTGGGCCCTTCGGACCTCTCGTAAGGGATCCCTAGTCCTCGAAGACCGCCGGGTAGACCAAGCCCGCGGCCACGGCGCCGAGGATCGGCGCGACCCAGAAAAGCCAGAGCTGCTTGAGGGCCCATCCTCCGACGAACAGGGCCGGACCTGTGCTGCGGGCGGGGTTCACCGAGGTGTTCGTGACAGGAATGCTGATGAGGTGGATGAGCACCAGGCAGAGCCCGATGGCGATGGGCGCGAAGCCCTCAGGCGCGCGGCGGTCTGTGGCGCCCAGGATGACGGTCAGGAACATGAAGGTGAGCACGGCCTCGCAGACGAAGGCCGAGAGCATCGAGTACTGGCCCGGGGAGTGGTCGCCGAAACCGTTGGCCGCGAAGCCGCCCATGGCCCACCCGAACTTGCCCGAGGCGATGTAGTACAACGTGCCCGCGGCCGCGATGGCGCCGCCCACTTGGGCCAGGACGTAGGGCAGGAGGTCCTTGGCGTCGATGCGCCGGGCCGCCAGGAGGCCGAAGGTGACCGCCGGATTGAGATGGGCGCCGGAGACCGGCCCGAGGGCGTAGGCCGCGGTGAGGACCGTGAGGCCGAAGGCCCAGGAGACCCCCAGGAGGCCGATGCCCACCTGGGGGAAGGCCGCCGAGATGACGGCGCTGCCACAGCCGCCCAGGACGAGCCAGAAGGTGCCGAGGAACTCGGCGGAGACGCGTTTGGTCAAGGACATGGTCGCCTCGCGGATCGGGAAGTTCCGCAGAGGCTAGCACCATCCTCGACGCCCGGACACGGAAACGGCCCCGCAGGGCCGCTCCATCGGGGCTTCCGGCGCCTCAGCCCTCCTCGGGCTCGTCGTACTCGGCGTTGTGCCAGAGGTTCTGCACATCGTCGTTGTCCTCCACGAGGTCCACGAACTTGAGGAAGGTCTTGACCTTGTCGGCGCCGAGCTGGACGGAAGTGCTTGGGGCCATGATCAGCTTGGCCTCGATGACCGGCAGTCCCGCGGCGTCCACCGCGTCCTTCACGGCCTGGTAGCCGTCGGGGCTGGTCTGCACGACCCAGGCCCCGCCCTCGTCCTTCACGTCGTCGGCGCCGGCCTCCAGGGCCACCTCCATCACCTTGTCCTCGGCCACGTCGGCGTCCACCACGATCTGGCCCTGCTTGGCGAAGAGGTAGGCCGCGCTGCCCACGGTGCCGAGCTCGCCGCCGTACTTCGTGAAGTAGCTGCGGATCTCCGGCGTGGTGCGGTTCTTGTTGTCCGTCATCGCCTCGATGATGATGGCCACGCCGCCGGGGAAGCGGCCCTCGTAGGTGACCTCCTCGTAGGAGACGCCCTCCAGTTCACCGGTGCCCTTCTTGATGGCCCGCTCCCAATTTTCCTTCGGCATGTTGGCGGCCTTGGCCTGGTCCACCGCGAGGCGCAGGCGGGGGTTGGCGTTGGGGTCGCCGCCGCCGAGGCGCGCCGCGACGGTGATCTCCTTGAGGATCTTCGTCCAGAGCTTGCCGCGCTTGGCGTCGAGGGCGCCCTTCTTGTGCTTGATGGTGGACCATTTGTTGTGGCCGGACATCGGGACTCCTGGGTGCTTCGGGGTTGGTCCGCGGCTCAGCCGCGCAGGGCGCGGCGGCTGACCCGGGCGTAAGGGGGCGGTTCCATGCGCACCATGGGCCGCTCGATCATGAACTGGTACCACTGCTCGCCGTAGACCTTCATCTTCATGGCCTTGCCGTTCTGCAGCAGGTTCCGGTTGGTGGCCAGGCGCTCGTCGCCCTTGCACCGGGCCAACCCGTCATTGAGGACGGCGATGGCCTTGTCGCGGTCGCCCATCTCGTTCAGGACGTAGGCGTACAGCGCGTAGAGCACGCTCTCCTTCCTCGCGGCCTTGAGGGCGAGGTCGAAGGTTTCCCGGGCGGCCTTCTTCTCCCCCCGCTTCCACTGCAGTACGCCGAGCATGCCCTTCGCGATGTAGTGCTGCATGGACGCGGCCTTCAGCAGGGGCTCCGCCTCATCCGGCTTTTGGCGCAGGTACTGGACCACCCCGATCTGGCCATCGATGCTGCCCTTCACCAGGAACTGGCGGCTCGAGAAGGCGTACCCTTCCTTCATCACGGCGATGGCGTCGTCCCACTTCTGCTTCCTCAGCAGCTCACCGGCCCGCTGGAAGATGGCCTCGATGCGCTGCTGGACGCGGCGGCCCAGCCAGATGAAGAGGGCGGCGCCGGAGGCCAGGCCCGCGATGACGCCCACCCACCAGGAGGTCAGCCAACCGAAAAGGACGGAAACCAGGAGGGCGAGGCCGAGGCCCGCCAGGAGGTTGAGCAAGGTCGACTCCGCGGATGGCGCCCTGGGCGGGGCCAAAGCGCGATTTTATCGCGTCTTCATGGAGACGGCCATGACGGAAGCGCACCGGGCCGGTCTCAGCTGATCACGCCACTCCTCGGCCTGGCGGCCCTGCGGCGGCGCGGGACCCGCTTCGGGACCTCCGAAGCCGCGTCCGGCTTCACCTTCCGGGGGCGCCCTGGTCCGCGTTTCGGCAGGTCCCCCGCCGCCTTGGCGAGGGCCTTCCCGGGCCGCGCCTGGGCCCGGGTCTCGCCCTTCGAAGCCGCGCGTTGCCTGAGGGCGGCCGCGGCCCGCCCGGTCACCACGACCTTCGTGCCGTCCTTCAGGACCTTGACCTTGCTCCCAGGCTTCCTCCCCCTTCGCAGCGTCATCGGCAGGGGCTCGTCTTCCAGGAACGCCTTCTCCAGTTCGGCCTGGAGGGCGAGCATCTCGCCCGTGTCCTTCTCGTGGTCGAATCCGCACAGGTGGAGGAAGCCATGGATCACCAGGGTCTCGACCTCCCGGCGGCGGCTGACCCCGAGCTTCCGGGCCATCTTCTCGGCCACCGGCAGGCTGATGACCAGGTCACCGAGGTGGGGGAAGGCGCCGGGTTCCGGCTGCGCCGGAAAGCTGAGGACGTCCGTGGTCAGGTTGATGCCACGGTGCTCCCGGTTCAGGCGCCGCATGGCCCGGTCGTCCACATAGGTAATCCCCACTCCCATGGCTTCCGGTGCCAGCCGGTCCCTGAGCTTGCGAAGGAGTTCCCCCAGCGAGCCTTCCGCGGGACCTCTCATTTTGCTTCGGTTCGACCAATCCACCCGAAATGCCATGTCCATTCCGCTCATGCTGAGCACTCCAAACATCCATGAAGGGGATGGAAAGCATCAATCCAAATCCTTTCAATGTCAATGGATTCGTTCCGACCACCAAACTTCTAAGAAGTCGCCGACCTTGGCCATATCCCTATATATCAAGCTGTATGCATTGTTATTATATTACTTATTATCAATCAATGGTGATGTCTCAGCGAGTTGAATGCCTACCTGCGCCTCTGTGAAGAAGTGGTCTACTATCAGGCTGATGATTCCGCTGGTCCCCGCCAAGATCGTGCATCCGCTGGGTGCCTACCTAGAGCTTTTGGATCGTTGGAATTCCATCCATGCCCTCACCTCGATCCCGAAGTCCCGTCGGTGGGACGAACTCATCGTGGACGCCTGCGCCCTCCTTCCCCCGCTGGAAGGCGTCGAGGCGGGCCGGCGGCTTGTGGATCTCGGAACCGGGATGGGGATCCCGGCGGTGGTCCTCGCCTTGGCGCGACCGGACCTCCAGGTGGTGGGCGTGGACAGTTCAGGCAAGAAGATCGCCTTCCTGCGCCAGGTCGCGCTGGAGCTCGGCATTCCGAACCTCCAGGCCAGGCTAGGCCGCTTCGAGTCACTGGAGCCCTTGGCCGGGGACGTGGGCGTGGCCAAGGCCCTCGCGCCGCTGCCGGTGCTGCTCGGGTGGTGGGGCCGGCATGGCCGACCCGGCGCCCCCTTCTTCGCCTTGAAGGGGCCCGGCACGCGGACCGAGGGGTCCCTTCCTGGCTGGGAGGTCCACAGCCGGGCCTACGAAATCCCGGGACGGGGTCCCAGGGCCGTTCTCGAGGCCCGCCCTGCGGCGGGGGACGCCCGGAACGGGGGAGGCCCCGCGAAGGGGGCCTCCCGAGCGACTTGAAGGGAGTTCAGCGGGTGACCAGGTCCCCGGTGTCGATCTCGCTGATGGAACGGATGACCCGGCAGGTGGCGGAAGTGTCGCTGACCCGAACCACGACCACCTGACCAAGGTAGTGGGTGGCCTTCTCCATCTCCCGCCTGGCCTCGACCTTGGACTCGGTCACGGGGTAGGACCTGAACCGGACGGCGAGCAGCACGTCCCCGACCTGGAGCCCGTCCGCAGAGCCTTTGTCGACGATCAGCATGTCGCCTCCGGAGGAGTGCTGCCGCGCGTCGCGGGAGTAGACGACGTGGCCCAGGTCGCGGATCCGGACCGGCTCCTCCACGTCGGTGCGGAGCTTCATCACCATGTTGCTGGGCTCGGTGAAGGCCACCACGTGGTCACCGATCTCTACGGAATCCATGGTCCGCTCGATGATGGCCACGGAGCCCTTTGCGTTCACCGTGGACACCCGGAGCACGCCAACCTGCTGGATGACGTCCCCGATGGGCTTCCGGAGGGTGACGTCGGTGGGGTGGACGAGGCCTTTCCTGACCGTCTTGAGGATGAGGAAACGGTCCCCCGCCTTCACGCCCTGTCCGGTGCCGCCGTCGAGGTAGACCACCTCCCCGTCGCCGAGGTTGGCGTGGGTGGATTCCTTCGCGCCGACGATGCGGATGGCCTTCTGGTCCCGGTAGGCCGCCTCAGCGCCCCGGGGCGCAAGGTAGGGAAGCTGGAGGAAGTCCTGGAAGGTGAAGGCCAGCTCCTCCCGCGCGGTGGTCAGGGAGCGCGTCCTCGAGGGCACGGCGGTAAGGTCGGGGGAGAGGTCCACTGCCTCCTGGGTGACCAGGTCGGGCGCCGCCTCCTTGGCCTCCTGGGCCGGTGACACTGCGTCCGGGGACTCCGCCTTGCCGACCGCGACGCGCGAGCCGTCCACCACGAGGGGATCCCCAGGGTAGATCCAATGGGGATCCTTCACCCACTTGTTGAGGTCCCAGATCTGGGCCCAGGCCCTGGGGTTCCCCAGGTACTGGCTGGCGAGGCCCCAGAAGGTGTCACCGGACTTGACGATGTGCACCTTCTGCTCGCCACTGAGCGTGATTTCCTTCGGGTACTCCCAGCGGGACCGGTGAGGCTCCACCTTCACGGTTTCCCCGGCCTGGGCGGCGGGGGTGGCCTGGGGGGCCTCGGGCTTGGCCGTGTCCTGTGCGGACCCCACCGTCGCGGCGCAAGACACCATTAGGACTGCACGCAGCCAGTTGCGCTGAGGCATCACATCCCCCTAGGAAAGGTTGGCGACATTATAGTTCGTCAATGCGCATCATGTCGGAAAAACGTTGAAGCCGCCCCGAAAGCTCCTGAGACGAGACGGTTTGGAGGCATTCAGTGCCAAATTGTTGCACCGTGAAACTGGCCAGCACGGATCCTGCCAACACCGCGCGCTTCAGGGCTGGGGCGTCCAGGCGGCCCTCCGAGGCCAGGGATCCCAGGAACCCTCCCGCGAAGGTGTCCCCCGCGCCTGTGGGGTCGAAGACATCCTCCAGGGGGTAGGCCGGCGCGCTGAAGATCGAGTCGGGCGTGAAAAGCATGACGCCGTACTCACCGCGCTTCACCACGAGGATGCGCGGGCCCTCCTCCTGCACCCTCCGGTAGGCCTTCACCAGGTTGTGCTCGCGGGTGAGCGCACGGACCTCGGCCTCGTTCACCAGGAGGATGTCCACCTCCCGGAGCACGCGGCCGAGTTCCTCCCGGTAGTCGCGGATCCAGTAGTTCATGGTGTCCAGTGCCACGATGCCCGGCCGGCGGGCCATCTGGCGCACGACGTCGAGCTGCAGCGAGGGATGGATGTTGCCGAGGAAGAGCACCGGACTCTCCCGGTAGGCCTCCGGCAACACCGGGTGGAAGTCCGCGAAGACGTTGAGCTGCGTCTCCAGGGTCTGGGCCTCGTTCAGGTCGTAGCCGTAGGCTCCCTTCCAATGGAAGCTGCGGCCGGACCTGCGCTCGAGGCCCTCCAGGTCCACACGTCGGCCCCTGAAGACCTCCATCTGGGCTTCGCCGAAGTCGTCGCCGACCACCGCCACCACCCGGACGGGTGAGAAATGGCTGGCACTGAGGGAGAAGTAGGTCGCGGACCCGCCCAGGACGTTCTCGCGGCGTCCGAAAGGGGTTTCCAGATCGTCGAAGGCGACGCTTCCGACCACGAGCAGGCTCATGGGTGCTCCGGGGAGATGGGCGGGGTTCAGCCCGAGGGGACGCCGAGGTACAGGATCCAGGCCTGCGGGCCGCCCATGGGCACCGGGGCCTGGGCGTAGCGCTGGACGGAATTCGCGGAGGGGGAGGCCAGGAAGGCCAGGAATCCCTGCTTCAGGGCTTCGCTGGGACCGAGCTGCACGTGCAGTGTCCGCCACCCCATGGCCAGGCCGTCCGCGATCCGCTCGCGGATACGTTCCTTCGCGTCGGTCACCGAATGGCTCCGAAGGTCCAGGGAGGCGTCCACTTCCACGGCCATCCCGGCGGCGAGTTGGATCAGCAGGGGCCCTGGCCGGGGCCGGATCCCCTGGGGAGGCGGAGGGGGGATGTCCACCGTCTCAGCCTCCGGCTCGGCATCCGGGGGGAGGTGGGTGGGGCGGGCCAGCATGCCTGCGGAGGGTCCGGGTGCGGGCGGGACCCCTCCGTCGGGATCTCGCTCCGTCCCGGCCGGGCGCGCCTCCGCGAGCGGGGTCCGGGGCAGGCCCTTCACCCCCCCAAGCTGGGCCATCGCGGACTGGAAATCCTCGGGTCCAGGGTCGGGGGCCCTATCCACGGCCGGTGGCTCCGCCCCCCCCGGGGCGACCTGCACACCCTCCAGGCCAGGGGCCGGTCGAGGCCGGCCCATCGCGGAAAGGAAGACCTCGTCTTCGTCGCGCAACGAGGGCGGTGCGGCGGACGGAGGCTGGGGCCTGGGGGCCGCGGCGGGCCTCGCAGGCTCGGCCCCCTCGTCCTTCAACTGCTGTTTGAGCTTCGCGAGATCTTCGTTCCACACCATGTGCCGTTCCCCTGATCCTCAGAATAATCCAAGTGCCCCGGACGCCCATGCTTGGCGTTGCGGACCTGCCACAGGTGACGTAAAACCCTACCCGAGGCCCGTCTGGCCGCCCCGGATCCTGGTGGGGTCTCGCCGGAATTCAAGGGAACGGAAGGATTGGCACGAGTTTGGAGAAGCAGGACTCCGGAGGTTACCCATGAAAACGACCCTGATCCCATGCCTGGCCCTGGCCCTCGCGGCCCCCGGGCTCCAGGCGCAGTCCTCGCCCCGCTTCGGTTTCGCCTTGAATCTGGCCTTCCCGACCGGGGAGTTCCGCAGCAAGACCTACGCCGCGACCCCGGATGTCCTGACGCCCCAGACCGAAGGGTATGACGTGGGGCTCGGCGGGCAGTTCACCCTGAGCTTCCCCATCGACCGCGGGGTGGCCCTCCGGCTGAATTTCGGGGGGCAGGTCACCAACGGGAGCAACACGGCCCCGGGCTACGAGAAGCTGGACCTCCAGCACAGCATCTTCAGCATCGGCGGTGAGTTCCAGTTCTTCGTGAACGGCTCGGCCCAGCGGCACCGCGGCACGTATTTCCTCATGGGCCCCTCGGCGGACTTCGAGCGCTTCGACGTGGGCAGGCACGGGGACTACGACTTCCACGCAGACTATTCCGAACGGAAGAGCCGGATGGGTGCGACCTTCGGCATCGGGCACAGCTTCGGGGCCGAGGCCTCCCGCTTCACCTTCGAGGCGGCCTTCCACAAGACCCTCTCCGGGAATGACCTCGCCAAGGGTGAGCCGCCCAGCGCCGATTTCATGAAGGTCTCCTTCGGCTGGGTGTTCTGAGGGTCTCCCGGGGCGGGCCTCCAGGTCTGGCCCGCCCCGGAGCGGCTCAGCCCTTCTTTCGGGCCTTGCGCGCCGGCGCGGTCCGGGATTCCTCCTCGGCCAGGTCCTGGATGCCCATCAATCCGTTGACGAATCTCTGCACGTCCCGGTTCTGGCCGTCCAGCTTCATCAGGCGCCGCCCGTAGGCGAGGCGCTCGAATCGGGGGCGGGCATCGTCAGCCTTCACCTGCTCGATCTTCTGGGCCACGTAGGCGCCAACCGAGCCGGCCCCCGAGATCTCGAGCTTCTCCTTCGCGATGAAGCCCTGCCACTGGGCGGCTGACTGGTCGTAGGCCGCCTGGTCCCGCCTGAGCTGGGCCAGGATCTCATCGATGGTACGGATGGACCGCTCACTATGGGCGATTGCGGCCTGCCGTTCCTCGATGAAGGCCCGCAGCTGCTGTTTGAGCTTGAGCTGCTCGGTGGTGAGGCCCGGCTGGGACTCCAGGTCCTTCATCCGCTTCTCCTGGTCCGCGATCCCCTGCCGCCACTCGGCCAGCTTGTCCTCATGCTGCCGCCGGATCTTGGCGAGGAACCCGTTGGCGCTGGACGCGTTCTCGCCCGCGGTGGCAGCGGCTTCCTGGAGGTACTTGACGGCGTCCTCCCAGGCGCCCTCCAGCACGCAGGCCCTGGCCGCAAAATTGCGGAGGGCGACGACGGCGTGGAGATCGTTGTAGTCCGACGGGTTCGCCGTGGCCGCGTCCTTCTGCAGCATGGCCTCCACGCTGCGGCGGACCTCGGCCGAGAAGCCCTTCTCGAGCTGGGTCTCCCACTGGGCCCGGGCGGTCATCACCCGCTCGGAGAGACCCTCCGCCCGGGAAGGGAGGACCGCGAAGAGCCCGGCGGCGACGAGGACGGCGCGCACGTCAGCCCTTCTTCTTCGGGCGGGAGGCCTTCTTCTTCTCGGGCTCCGCCGGCGCCTTGCCCAGGAGAATGTCGAGCTGCTTGCGGGCCTGGGCGTTGCCGGGGGCGAGCACCAGGAGCCGGGAGAGCCAGGCGGCCTTGTCCGAGGTCTTCTCGATCCTGGACAGGTTCTTGGCCCTCGGGTCCATCACCGCCTTCACGTAAGCGGCCTTGTCGCCCTTGAACTTCGAGGCGATGTCCTCGGCCTCGGTCTTGAGCTTCTCGTCGATGGCGGCGATGGGCCCGTCGAAGCCGGCGGCATCGGTCTTGAGCCCGTCCAGGTTGGACTGCAGGCTGGAGATGACCATCGGGCCGTTCTTCAGGTTGTTGTCGTGGATCTTGAAGTTCTCAAGCTCCCGCTGTTCCTCCACCGTCCGCTTCTCCTTGGCTTCCAGTTCCTGCCTCCGAGCGGCTCCCTCCGCGAGAGCCTTGCGGCTGCCTTCCATCGCCTTGTTCCAGGTGTCCATGAGGGGCGCGATGACCGTCACGGACTCCGAGCTGTTCTCCCGCGCGGTGTCACGGGCCTTCTCGAGGTAGCCCTTGCCTTTCTCCCACTCGCCGGCGTTGATGGCGCACTTGGCGGCCAGGCCGTAGCTGGCCATCAGGGAACTGTACTCCTGGGAACTGTCCAGCCCGGCCTTGGGCGTGGCCTTCGAGAAGGCGGGCTTGGCGGCGGGGAGGAGGGCCTCGGCCCGCACGAGAGCGGCCGGGAAGTCCATCGCGGCGAGAAGCTTCTGGATCTCGCCCTCCGCGGCCTTGAGCCGCTGCGTCTGGGTGGCCGCGGGCGCGGGATCCTGGGCGGAAAGCAGGGCGGGAACGGCCAGCAGGGCGGCCAGGGACGTGGGCGGGGCGACTCGCATGGGGACTCCGAAGGATGATCCAGTTTATCCGATTCAGCCGTCCCCTTCGTCGAACCGGAGGTTGGGGCTCCGCTCCAGCACCGTCAGCACCAGGCGCTCCATCTCCTCCACCATCAGGAATCGGAGGACCGGGTCCTCCGGCCCGGGATCACCCGGCTTCCGCGCCTGGCCACGGAGCACAAAGAAGGGGCCCGACCGCTCCAGGGCGGTCACGTGCTTCCAGGGCAGCCGACCCGCCCCGAGCCTGCGCGCGAGGGCGGCCGGGACGGTGGCGACCTCGACGGCGACGCCCAGCTCGTCCGCGGCCACCTGCACGCCTTCCACCATCAGCAGCGCGACGGTGGAGGCCGCCAGGAGGAGGCCTGCCAGCAGGGCGGCAAGGACGACCGCGACCAACTGCACCCAGAGCAGCGTGGAAGGCTCCTGGGCGGAGGCGGCCGCCCGGAGCTGCGCCTGCAGTCTCGGGAGATGCTCGAATAGCATCGAGAGGCTGCGCGCCCCCACCAGCCAGGAGCCGACCCAGAGCAGGGCGGCGACCGCCCGCTGCGGGAAGCTCGGCCGGAACACGAGGGGCGTGAGGGGACGCATGCCGGACGGACCTCAGCGGCAGGCCGACAGCTCGTCCACGATGGCGTCGGCGGCGGCGGCGGGATCCGCGGCGCGGGTGATGGGCCGGCCCACCACGAGCCATGTGGCGCCCCGTTGGAGGGCCTCCCCCGGCGTCGCGACCCTGGACTGGTCCTGGGCGCCTTCGCCCCGGGGCCGGATGCCGGGACAGAGCCTGTGGAAGGCCTCCCCGCAGGTCTCGAGGATGGCCGGAGCCTCCTGGGCGCTGCAGACCACCCCGTCGCAACCCGAGGCCTGGGCCAGACGGGCGAGGTGGAGCGCCAGCTCCCCGGGCTCCTGGGCATTCCCGGCCCGGAGGAGGTCGGCGCGGTCCAGGCTGGTGAGCACCGTCACCGCCAGCAGCTCCGTGGTCCCGCCCCGGGCCCGATGGGCCTGGACCGCCTCCGCCGCGGCCTCGAGCATCCCCGGCCCGCCCTGCGCGTGGACGTTGATGAGCCGGGGATCCAGGGGAAGCAGGGCCTCTAGGGCGCGACGGACGGTGGTGGGGATGTCGTGGAGCTTCAGGTCCAGGAAGACAGGGACCTGCCGGTGCAGCTCCGCCACCAGCCCCGGCCCCTCGGCGCAGAAGAGCTCCAGGCCGACCTTGAGCATGCCCACCCGCCCCGCGAGGCGGCGGGCGAGGTCGAGGGCGTCCGCGCGGCTGCCCACGTCCAGGGCCACGACGAGGCGCTCACGGGGGCTGAGGATGGGGGCCATGGAGGCTCCTGGAGGAGACGGGGAGGTATTCTCTCATCCTCCGCTCCCAGGTTCCCGAGGCTCCATGCTCCCTTCCCCGCCGTCCCTCCAGGCGTCCCCGCCCGACGCCAAGGTCACCCCCCTCAGCCAGGCCGAGGACCTCGTCCTGTCGGCCTTCGACCAGGGCCTGCCCCTCCCTGCCACGCGGGTCGCCCCGCGCGACCGCGCGGCGTTGGGCTGGCTTATCGCCCAGGCTGCCGCGAAGGAGCCGGCGCGGGCCGCAGGGAGCTTCCCGGCGGGGAGCCAGGGGGCGCGGGAGGCCCAGGCCTGGAGGGCCTTCCTCGCTGGCGGGCCTGAGCACCAGTCGCGGACCCTGGGGGCTCTCCCGCTCCGCCACACCGGCACCCAGCTCGCGCTCTGGCGCTGGCTGCAGGCCAAGGGCCCGGAGGGGCTCGCGCCGTCGACGCGGCGCCTCGCGGAGGACCGCCTGGCCTCGAGCCCCGTCCCGATGATCCGCGGCTATGCGCTGCGACACGCCCTCTGCTACGCCGTCGCGGAGGGGGACGAGTCGCGGTTCCTCGAACTCCGGCGTCGCCACGACGTGGAGGAAGGGGATCTGTTCAGGGCCTTCCAACGGCTGCTCTCCCTCGTGGGCGGGCCCGCCCCGCAGGTCAGGCTCTACCGCCTCCCGACCTTCGAGATGCGAGACCTCCCGCTGTCCGACCTGGGCGCCCGCACCATCTGGATGGCTCCGCCCACGGAGGGTCTGGAGGCCCTCCCGACGGGGACGACCTGGATCATCCCCAGCGTCTCGGGCATCCAGGATGAACGGGAGACGCTCCTGCAGCCGGGCCCCCGCTCGGAAGCCGAGGACCTTGCCCGGCGGCTCCGGGAGGCCGGGCGCGAAGCCTGGTTCGCCGCCAGCCGCGCCCCCTTCGAGACCCTCGGGCTGATGTATTTCCCGCTCCAGATCGACCTTGACGGAGAGGGTCGCGTCCGCCGGATCCGCATGGGAGACGCCGCGCCGCTGAAGCCGGAGTGAGGCTGCCTGCGCCCGGGCCGCGGCTCTCGCGGACCGCGCGCGGGGATCAGCCCAGTCCGAGGGCCTGCAAGGCGCCGGTGAAGGCCCCCCACGCGAGCTGCGACCAGTAGTGGAACCCGCGGCCCGGCGCCCGCTGGACCCAGCTGGCGTGGAGCCGGTCCTTCAGCATCGGGTAGTTGCCGTCCGGGTCCAGCACCACCGCCGTGAGGGGACTGGCGAACTCGAAGGATGCCCAGCGATCGCGGCCGTCCCAGACCAGGCGCTGCTCGCTGCGGTCCTCCAGGCGCACCCAGACGGTGACCGGGACCGAGATGCCGCCCTTCCGTTCCAGCACCAGCCTCCCCCTCCGGCCGGGCGCCACCTGCTGGGGCGCGGCGAACCTCATCTCCTGGCCCGCCTCCATCCAGCCGCCCGCCTGGACAGGCAGGTTCTCGACGCGGTGGATGCGCATGTCCAGGATCTCGGTGCCCTCCACGAAGTCCCTCCAGAAGGCGCCGAGGTCCCGGCCGCTCTCGCGCTCGGCGATCCGGCGGAAATCGAGGGCAGTGGGATGGCGGAACCTGGACTCCTGGGCATAGGCGCGCATGACGGCCTCCATCCCCGGCCGGCCGAGGAGGGCCTCCAGCTGGTTGAGCACCATCGTGGGCTTGGCGTAGGCGATCCGGAAGTAGCTGCCGGTGTCCCTGGTCAGGAAACCGAACCGGGTCAGCGGGTCCACGGAGGGATCCTCCCAGTACCCCGCGAGCTCGCCGAAGTCGGTCTCGACGGTGAAGCGCCGGGAGCCGAAAAGGGTGTGGTAGTGGCTCCGCATCGCCTTGTGGGTGAACCAGCTGTTGAAGCCCTCGTCGAGCCATGGCTCCTCGAACTCGTTGCTCGCGAGCATGCCGTAGAAGTACTGGTGACCGAACTCATGGACCGTGACCACCTCGGGCTCGAAGCGCAGCCGGAATGGATCGAAGCGGACGTTGCTCGCGGTGATGAGCGTCGGGTACTCCATGCCGTCGGCGCCGCTCGCGCCCTCGGGGACGTCCACCACCGTGAGCACCGGATAGGGGTACTTGAAGTACCACTCGGCGCTGAGCCGCAGCGCAGCCTCCGTGGCCTCCTGCTGGCGCCTGAGGTTCGCGAGGCGCTCCGGCTGGTAGAAGTAGAAGACCTGGGTGCCCCGATACTCCGTGCGCTTGTAGCCCCAGGACCGCTTGTTCATCACGGCCCAGGCGAAGTCGTGCACGTCCTCGGCGTGGAGGTTCCAGAGGAAATTCGTGGGGCGTTTAGGGTCCGGCCGTGCGTCGTACTGGACCCGATCCTCCCCCGTGTAGGGCACGGAGGTCCCCGTGTGGGCGAGGCGCAGGAGGTTCGGCAGGCTCAGTTCCACGTCGTAGGTCCCGAAGTCGGAGAAGAACTCGGTGTTGGCGTGGTAGGCATGGCAGTTCCAGCGGTCGCCCTGGTAGACCCCCACCTTCGGGAACCACTGCCCGGCCATGAGGAAGGTGGCGCGCTGAGGGCTGTCCCCCCCGGCCCAGCCGCTGCGGGCGAAGACCTTGGGAAACCGGCTCTGCCAGGCGATCTCGAGGGTAACGCTTTCACCGGGCTTCACCGCTCGCGGGAGCTTCACCCAGTGGACGGTCTCGTCCTCCCCCGGATGGCCCTTGAGGGTCGCGCCGTCGAGCTTCACGGACTTGAGGCGGCAGTATCCCCAGGAGCCGGCGTCGTCCCTCCGGCCGAGGGTGTCGCCCCGCAGCCTGCCCCCGCTTTCTTTCACGAAGGTGCTCTGGGGCCCCTTGAAGGCGTTGAGGTAGAGGTGGAGCGGGAACTCGTCGGTGGCCGCGGTCCCCGCGTTGCGCCAGGTGATGGATTCCTCGCCGTCCAGCACCTTGTTGGGCCAGTCGAGGACCGCCGAGATGCGGTAATTGGCGATGCGCGGACTGAGGGGCTTCTCGAACCACCGCGAGGGTGACCAGGCCGGCTGCGCACCGGCCAGGACCGACCCCAGGGCGAAGGCCAGGGCCATCGACAATCTGCGCCGGAGATCCATGCCGCTGCTCCAGGAAAGCCCCACCCTAGCGCATTTCAGTCGTTGCCACACGCCGGCGGAGTGCTATACTTCAAGTCCGCCGCGGGGTGGAGCAGTCCGGTAGCTCGTTGGGCTCATAACCCAAAGGTCGCAGGTTCAAATCCTGCCCCCGCTACCAAACGAAGGGCCCGGATGATCCGGGCCCTTTGCTTTGCCCGTAGGACCGCGAGGCCTGGGCGGGAATTGGAGTTGAGATCGGGATGGCGCGGAGGCCGGACCCAGACTCACATCCTCCCCCGGCTGCCCATCGTGGCCTGCGCTGGTCCCAGACCCTCCTGCGTTTCCAGGCTCCATTGGCATCCCGAGGGGGACCGGGTCGGTTCGGCCGGGAGGATCCTTCCAGCAGCGCTCCACCGAACGGAGAAGGGGGGCCGTTCGGCCCCCCTTCGCGCGGAAAGCTTCGGTCCGGCTACTTCTTCTTGCCCTTCTTCAGCGCCGAGCCGGCCTTGAAGCCCACGGACTTCGAGGCGGCGATCTTGATGGCGGCGCCGGTCTGGGGGTTGCGGCCGGTGCGGGCCTTTCGCTCCTTGCAGGAGAAGGTGCCGAAGGCGTGGATGCTAACCTTGCCGCCGGAGAGTGCGGTCTTGCCGATGGTCTCGAAGACGCCGGCGAGCGCGTCGTAGGCCTTGGCCTTGGAGAGCTCGGTGGCGTCCGCCAGCTGGTCGGCGAGATCGCGGAGGGAAAGGGTATTGGCCATGAGGGCTCCTGTGGGAGAGGGGTTTGGGGGATTGTAGCGGCCCCGAGGTGACAAGGCACGGAGCAACGATCCGCCCTTTCCAGCCGGCCCCCGGGCGCGGGAACCCGCCATCCTCCGCCCGGCCCGGGGGCGCCGCCTCCGGGGCGTATCCTGGGACTGGCGCAGGAGGCCTCCGCCCATGTCCGAATCCAATCCGTTCCTCGAGCGGCCGCGCATCCCCGGCCGGCCCCGCCGGGGGCGTGAGGCGGCCTGGGCGGGGGGATGCCTCCTCCTCGGCGCCCTGGGCTGGTTCGCCTGGGACCGGCTGCGGAACCCTCCCCTACCGCCCAGGGCCGGGACCCCGCCGACGCCCGTGGCCGCGACCGGAGTGGGAACGCCCCCCGGTCCTGCCCCGGGCGTCCTCGTCAAGTTGCCGGCGGACGAGGGGCCCCACCGCAACCTCATGGAATGGTGGTACTACAACGGGCACCTGGAATCGGCGGACGGCCGGGTCTTCAGCTTCCACTACGTGTTCTTCCTCGTGAACTCCGTGGTGCCCTACACGTCGGCCCAGCTCTCCCTGCTGGACCACCAGACCCGCCGGCGCCACGCCCACGCGAAGGCTTCTCCAGGCAATCCCAGCGCGGGGGCGAAACGCGGCTTCGCCTTCGACCTCGGTGGCTGGGTCATGCAGGGTTCGGACGGGGCCGACGTCCTGAAGGCCGGCACCGCGGACTTCGGCCTGGACCTGCGTCTCACGGACACCGCGCCCCCGGTCTTCCATGGGGGAACGGGGCTACTCGACTTCAAGGAGGCCGGGACGAGCTACTACTACTCCAGGCCCCGTATGACGGTGGAGGGCACCCTGCGCCTCGACGCTCCGGTACCCGTGAAGGGGACGGCCTGGTTCGACCACCAGTGGGGGGACTTCCAGCCCCTGAAGCTCGGCTGGGACTGGTTCAGCCTGCACCTCGAGGACGGCTCGGACCTCATGCTCTACAGGCTGCGTGATCCGGAGGAACGCCCGGTGCTGGCCTCTGGAACGCTGTCCCAGGGTGGCACCGACACGCCCCTGGGAGCCGGGGACTTCCAGCTCCAGCCCCTCCGGACCTGGAAGAGCCCAGCCACCGGCACCGTCTACACCCTCGCCTGGCGCCTGACCGTGCCCTCCCGGAAGCTCGCCGTCGAGATCCAGCCGGTAGCGGACGCCTGCGAGTTCGACGGCCGGGACAGCACCCTCATGACCTACTGGGAGGGCCCCATCCGTGTCACGGGGACCCACACGGGGCGGGGCTTCCAGGAGATCTGCCCCCTTCGCCCGGCCCGGACGAAGCCCGGAGGCTGAAGGGTCTCAGCCTTCGCGCTCGCCGGCCTCGGCGCTCACCAGGGCGAGGACGCGGTCCACCTTGTCCATGAAGCGGGCGGTGCTCGCCACCACGAAGCGGTCCGGGTGGCGGGACCATACCTCCAGGATCCGTAGGTCGAGGGCGGCGGCCTCCTCCGGGCTCTCGGTGCGCACGGGGTTGCTGTGGTCGTAGCCGTTGCCCGGCGGCGGGGTCTGGAGATGGATCACCGCGTGGTACCGCGCCAACTCGGCCTCGAGGGTGGTGCCCAGGTCGCGGAAGAAGTCCGCCTCGTCCCCGGGCCAGTAGGCCAGGCCGTCCAGGGTGCCCCGGTCGCAGAGGATCACCGGGCGCCGCGTGCGGCCTCCGTGGACGCCATTGATGTCCGGGGGGTGGTCGAGGGCGATGCGCTCCAGCTCGCGCTGGACATGGTAGATGGCCCGCTGCACCGACCGGTGCCCGGCGACGTCCTTCCGACGCGGGAAGCCGCCGGAGAAGAGGATGGAGGCCGCCTCGGGGAGAACGGCCACGCCCCGGTGGAAGGTGCGGCGGACGACCTCCAGCACCGCCGTCTTCCCCGCCCCGGGCCCGCCGGTGAGCACGAGGAGACGGCAGGACTCGCCCATGGAACCAGGGAAGCACTGGAGCGCCCGGATCGCAATTGCATCGGTCACATGTTGCGCCGCCCGGTGGAACACGGGGCCGAAGCTGTGCATCCTGAGGGTCGGACGAGCAGGGTCCGGGCCCGGTTGTGATCGGGACTCAATCACCCTGCATGAACCCAGGAAGCCTCATGAAACGACTGCTCTGGCTCCCCCTCCTGCTCCTCGGCTGCTCGAGGGGTTCGGACATCACGGTCTACAGGGTGCCGAAGGCTGCGGGCGCCGGAGCCCCGGTGGCCCTGCCCTCCGGCCATCCCTCCCTCGACGGCGGCATGGCGGGCTCGGCCCCGGCAAGCGGCGGGATGGAGGCGCCCACCGGCGGCGGCATGGACGCCCCGGCCTCCACGGCCCTGGCCTGGACGGATCCGCCGGGCTGGAAGCGGGAGGCCGGGAGCGGCATGCGGGTGGCCAGCTACAAGCTGGACGGCGGCGTGGAGGTGACGGTCATCTCCCTGTCCGGCACCGGCGGCGGCGACCTGGAGAACGTGAACCGGTGGCGCGGCCAGATGGGCCTCCCCCCCGTCACGAGCCTCCAGGGCGCGGTGACCGAGATCCCCTCCGGCCACGGCCCCGCGAAGCTCGTGGAGTTCGACGGCGCCGGGCCCCAGGCGGGCAAGCGCATGGTGGCCGCCCTCAAGGACGAGCACGGCACCACCTGGTTCTTCAAGATGACCGGCCCCGCCGCGGCGGTGGCCAAGGCCAAGCCCGGCCTGGTCCAGCTGCTCGGGAGCCTCCGCCATGGCTGATTCCGCCTTCATCCGACGCCTGAAGCCCCTGGCGTCGCTGCAGCTCACCATCCTCCTCATCGCCCTGCTCATGGGCCTCGTGGTGGCCTGCACCCTCGCCCAGGTCCACCTCGGCGTCTTCGGCGCCGTGAAGGTCTACATGCGCGGCTTCCTCGTCTGGTGGGGCCCCGAGGGCGCCTCCTGGAAGATTCCAGTGGCGCCGGGCGGGGCGCTGGTGGGTCTGCTGCTGCTCATCAACCTCACCGCCGCCATGTTCGTGCGCCTGGAGTTCTCCTGGCGCAAGGGCGGCCTCTGGCTCAGCCACATCGGGCTCATCCTGCTTTTCACCGGCGAGTTCATCTCCGGCAGCAAGCAGGTCGAAAGCAACATGGCGATCAAGATCGGCCAGACCATGAACTACGGGGAGGACCTGCGGCACGTGGAACTCGCAGCGGTGGACCCCGGCGGCCCCGACGCCAAGGAGGACACGGTCTACGCCATCCACCAGCGCCGGCTCGCGGCAGGCCGGACGATCTCGGATTCGCGCCTCCCCTTCACGGTTAAGGTCGTCAAGTTCATGTCGAATTCCCGGGTCCAGCAGGCCCCCTTCCTCGCGGCCAAGGGCCCCGCCAACGCCGGCGCGGGCACCGAGGTGATCGCCGAGGAGGCCCCGAACGCGCCCTCCGAGGAGCAGAACACGCCCTCGATGTACGCCGAGCTCAGCGCCGGCGGGAAATCCCTGGGCACCTGGCTCTTCAGCACCGCCCTCCTGCCCCAGACCCTGGAGCTGGACGGGAAGAAGTACGAGCTGGCCCTGCGGCTGGTGCGGGTCTACCTGAGGGAACATGAGCAAGAGATGCCCTACCAGTTGACCTTGAAGGAATTCCACCACGACGTGTATCCCGGCACCCAGATCCCCAAGAACTTCTCGAGCCTCGTGCGGCTCCAGGACTCCGTCAAGAAAGAGGACCGGGACGTGCTGGTCTACATGAACCACCCCTTGCGATACCGGGGGTATACCTTCTTCCAGGCCAGCTTCGGCGAAAACGACACGCTTTCGGTTCTTCAGGTCGTCAGGAATCCCGGCTGGACCATCCCCTACATCGCCTGCATCCTCGTGGCCGCAGGCCTCGCCTGGCATTTCCTCGCCCGTCTGGCTCCCGCCCGGAGGACGTCATGAAGCTCACCTGGATTCCCGCCCTCGGCGCCGTCCTCCTGGCGGTGCTCTTCGGGTTGAGGGCCCCGAGCCCCAAGGGCCTCGACCTCGCCGGCGCCGGATCGCTGCCCGTGCTCCAGAACGGCCGGGTGAAGCCCCTGGACACGGTGGCCCGCGCCTCCCTGCTGGTGATGCGGGGCAAGCAGACCGTCCGCGACGGCCAGCGCACCCTCCAGCCCACGGAGTGGCTGCTGGACGTGGTGGCCCATCCCGAGGTCGCCGACAAGTACAAGGTCTTCATGGTCAACGACGCCGACGTGCTGGCCATGCTCGGCAAGCGCCCCGACGAGGGCCGCTTCTGGAGCTTCGAGGACCTCGCGCCCAAGGGCGAGGAGATCCGCAAGCAGGCCGAGACCGCAAGCAAGATCGAGCCCCAGCGCCGGGACCGCTTCCAGCGCGCCATCGTGGGCCTGGAGGAGAAGCTCACCGCCTACCAGCGGCTGAAGAACTCCTTCCAGGTGGAGGACACCCAGGACTTCACCGCCGAGATGGCCGCCTACGCCGCCGCCATCCCGGCGGGCGTCCAGGCCTTCCGCGCCCGCCAGGCGGGGCAGACCTTCGACCCGGCGGCCCTGGAACGCCTGGGGCCCTTCCTCCAGCGCTACCAGTTCCTGGACCAGGCCTCGACCTTCCGGCCCCTGCTGCCCCCCAAGGGCGGCACGGACAAGGACTGGTCCACCATGGGCTCGGGACTGCTGAATGCCCTCCGGGACGGGCAGATCCCGCCCCACGCCGCCCAGTACGCGCTGATGCTGCGGGCCTGGCGGGCGGAGGACGTGAACGCCTTCAACGCCGCGGTGGGCGCCCTCAAGGCCGATGCCGAGGCGCGCATCCCCGACAACGCCTCGAAGACGCGCCTCGAAGTGCTCTTCAACCGCATCGAGCCTTTCTACCTCGGCATCGTGTTCTACACGATCGTGGCGCTCATGTTCTTCGTCTCCTGGCTGGCCTGGGAGAAGCCTCTGCAGGAGGCCGCCTGGTGGCTCATGATCGCCACCCTCGCGCTGCACACCTTCGGCATGGTGACCCGCATGTGGCTGGAGGGCCGGCCGCCGGTGACCAACCTCTACAGCTCCGCCGTCTTCATCGGCTGGTTCGCGGTGATGCTGGCCATCCCCTTCGAGCGCTATAGCAGGCGCGGCTTCGCCGCCCTGGGCGGCGCCATCGTCGGCGGCGCGACGCTGATCATCGCCCAGGGCCTCACGGGCCAGGGCAGCGGCGATACCATGGAGATGATGCAGGCGGTGCTGGACTCCAACTTCTGGCTGGCCACCCACGTCACCACCATCACCATCGGGTACAGCGCCACTTTCCTAGCCGGACTGCTCGCCCACATGTGGATCTTCCGTGACTTCTGGCTCTGGCTGCGCGGCATGATCCAGCGCGCTCTGGGCCAAGCCCAGGGTGAGACGGACTTCGCCAGCCCTGAGGCCCCCAAGGCCCTCGTGAAAGCCACCTACGGCGTCATCTGCTTCGCCCTCTTCTTCAGCTTCGTGGGCACCGTACTCGGCGGCATCTGGGCCGACCAGAGCTGGGGCCGCTTCTGGGGCTGGGACCCCAAGGAGAACGGCGCGCTGCTCATCGTGCTCTGGAACGCGCTGATCCTCCACGCCCGCTGGGCCGGGATCGCCCGGGATCGCGGCCTCATGGTCCTGGCCGTGGTCGGCAACATCATCACCAGCCTCTCGTGGTTCGGCGTGAACATGCTGGGCATCGGCCTCCACTCCTACGGGTTCATGGATAAGGCTCTTGTCGCCCTGCTCACGTTCATATCTTTCCAAGAACTCGTTATGGCCTTCGCACTGGTCAGACCGCTCGTGCCCCCCTCAGCCACTCGCTGGCTGGTGATCTGGTTCGTCGCACATCTGTTCCTGATTGTCCTTCATGCCTTCGGCATCAACGAGAAGGGGTTCATCTACTTCGTCGGTTACATGGCGATCCAGGTCGTGGCGATCGCTGTCGCGGCGATGTGGCCGAAGGCAGATGCAAAGGCAACACCGCAATTGACCTGATGGTCAATCAAGCGCGCCCAGCGCCACCCACCGTCCGGCCTCCAGATCCCAGAGATGGGCCTGGAGGCCGGCCTGCGGATGGCGGGCCTTGAGCGCCGCGGCGTAGCCCCGGAGCTGGGCGGCGTAGGCCTCCAGGCGGGCGGCGTCGAGCTCGGAGGCCAGCTTGAAGTCCACGAGGTGGATGCGGGAGGGCGCCGCGCGGTCCGGCTCCCACACCACGAGGTCGGCGTAGCCCATCCCGCCGGTGGCCGCGGCGCCCGGCAGGGGCAGCTCCGTGCGCCGGGGCAGGCGCGCCCAGCCCTTTTCCTCCAGGGCCGCCAGGAAGGCCTCCACCTTGCCCCGGGCCCCGGGCGCCTGGGCGGCGAGGGGCGACCGCGCCAGGTGCGCGTCCACGGCCGCCGGGTCCTGGGCGGCGCGGACCAGGCATTCCCGCAGCAGGGCGTGGAGGACGATGCCCTCATGCCGACGGGCGGCGCGCTCCGGCGCTTCCGGCGCGCGCTGGACAGAGGGCGCGGCGGCGCGGAATTCCGGCGAGGGTGGGAGGCCTGCATCGGACTCGTCGGACTTCACCTCCACCTCCGGGGGAATCTCCAGCCGCGGCAGGCCGCCGAGCCTCGCCAAGTCCTCCGCCACATGGGTCCACTGGAAGCCCTGCTTCTCCGCCACCCGCCGGGTCGCCGGGGCCGGAGCCTCGAAGCCTCCGTCCTTCGCGCTCCACTGCTGCAGGAGGGCGAGCCGCTCCCGGGCCCGGGTGAGGCCGACGTAGAGGAGGTTCAGGTCCTCCCGCCTGGATCGCGCGGCCTCCGCCGTCTGCAGGTCCCGGTAGTGCGGACCCGCTGCCTTGCCGAGCTTCCAGCCGAACACGAGGTGCGGCCCTTCCGCCACCCGGCCCAGGTGCCCCCGGCGGATGCCTTGGGAACGGTAGGCCAGCATGGGCAGCAGGACGTCGTCGTATTCGAGCCCCTTCGACGCATGCACCGTCTGGATGAGCAACGCGCCGCCCGCGCCGCCGTCCGGGGGCGCGTCCCCTTCCGGCCGCTGCCGCCGACGGGCCAGCTCCGTCCAGGCCGTACCGAGGTGGGCCGGCAGGCCGAGGCCGAGATCCACGAAGCGGTCGAGGTTGCGCCGGGCACGCTCCGGTTCCAGCGCGCCGTGGGCCTGAAGAGCCCCGAGGGACTCCAGCAGGCCCGGCTGTGCCAGGGCCCGGGCGAGCACTTCGGGCGTGCCGAGGGAGGCCAGGCCCCGCAGCCAGGCGATGGCGTCGGCCGCGGCTTCCGGCAGGGCGCGAATGTCCACGTCCGCCCAGCCCCGGGCGAGGGGCCCCGCGACCTCGAGGAGCTCCGGATCCGCCATCCCGATCCAGGGCCCCCGCAGCAGGGCCAGGAGGGGCCGCGGGTCCCGCGGCCGGGCCAGGCAGGCCAGCAGGTTCAGAAGGGCGCGCACCCCCGGGCTCTCCCAGAAGCCGTCCTGGCTCACCACGAGAGGATCCACGCCGCGCGCCTGGAGGCGGCGGCGCAGGGCGGGCAGGCCCGTGCGGCGGGGCAGCAGCAGGGCGCGGCTGCGCGGCGCCTCTCCGCCCTCCGAAGGCCAGCCCGCGCCGGAAGCCAGGGCCGCGATCCACGGCGCCGCCGCCGGCAGGTCCGCCCCCTTCGGCTTCTCCGAGTCCACGCGGGCCAGGAGGACCCGCGCTTCGCCGTGGCCCCGTCCGCCGTCCCGCTGCAGGCCGTCGGGGTCCGTGGCGCCAGGGTCGAGGCGCGGCACCACCTCCGCCACGTAGGCGTTGGAGGTCGCCACCACAGGGGCGGCGGAGCGGTGGTTGTCCGGCAGGCGGTAGGCGTCGCCGCGGGCGCCCGCCGAGGCCAGGGCCTCGTCCAGCAGGTCGGCCACGCCGCCCCGGAAGCCGTAGATGGCCTGCTTGCGGTCGCCCACCCGCACCGCCGCTCGTGCGCCCAGCGCCCGCAGGAAGGCCTCCTGCACCCGGCTGATGTCCTGGAACTCGTCCACCAGCAGGAGGCTCGGCGCGGGGTCCAGGGGCCGCGCCCGCAGCAGGTCCAGGGCGTCCCGCACGAGGTCCCCATAGGTGCGCCAGCCCCGCGCGCGCTTCCGGGCCTCGAAGGCCTTCAGGACCGGCTCCAGGAGCCGCGTGAGCCAAGCCTCCAGCAGGGCCGGCAGGGCCTGGAGGGCCTCCTCCATGGCAGTGGCGTAGGCGTCCGCGAAGTAGTTCGGCAGGCGCGTCCCGTCCTCCGCCGGGAAGGCCTCGAACCAGTCCTCCCAGAAGCGGAAGAGCGGCGCCTCCCCTGCGTCCGACGATGGAACCGGACCGAACTTCCAGCGGCCGTTTTTCTCGAAGAGCTTGGAGATCACTCCTTCCTTCTTCGTCCGCGCCGCGGCGAGGTCCGGTTCCGCCGCGAAGGGGCGGTGCGCTTCCAGGCCGAGGCGCGCCTGCTCCCAGAAGGCCTCGCGGATCTCCTCCAGCCCGTCCTCCTCCCGCCATGCCCCCTGGGCATCCGTATGGGCGTCGTGGGCCGCGGCCACGCGCTCCCACCGCGAGTCGCGGCCCTCCCGGCCCTCCAGCCAGTCCAGGAGGCGCCGGGCGGGGAGGTGGTCGGGATGCTCCGGCGGCAGGGCCAGGGCCCCGCGGCCCGCCCTGCGGAGGAGGGCCACCAGCCTCGGGTCCGCGGGGTCGAGGAGGGCGCGGGTGGCCTCCTCGGCCCTGCGGCTCCGCGCCCCCAGGAGCTCCAGGGCCAGGCCGTGGACCGTGGTGGCGCGCAGGTGCTCCGCCTCCCGCCGGGCCCGCGCCCAGTGCGTGCGCGCCGCGTCCGGGTCGCGGGTCCAGGCGGGCCATCCCTCCTCCGCCGGCCACTGCCGCGCCGCCAGCCGCGCCTCGCCCCGCAGCCCGTGGCGCGCCGCCGCGGCGTCCCAGGCCTCCCAGCCCCGGGCCAGGCCCTCCAGCAGATCCGCCCAGGCGATGGGCGGGAGGGCGGCGAGGCCGTCCAGGGGCTGGAGGATGCGGGCCCGCAGGTCCGCCGCGGACTCCCGGCTGAAGGTGGTGGCCAGCACCTCGTGGGGCCGGGCCGCGTCGCGCCCCAGGAAGCCCATCACCAGGGCCACGAGGGTGAAGGTCTTGCCGCTGCCCGCGCTGGCGGAGATCACGAGGTCCCGTCCCTGCAGGCCGGCGGCCTGGCGGGCATCGGCGAGGTCGAGGGCGGGATGGCTCATGCGCCCGCCTCCTCGGTCTCGGGCTCCGCCGCGTCCAGATCCACGGGCCGGCCGCAGAGGCTGGAGAGGCTGCAGGAGGCGCAGGCCTCTCCGGGCACCGCCGGGAAGATCCCCGCCTCCGCGCGCTGGAGGAGCCGGGCGACGCGGGCCTCCAGGCGGCCCCGCGACTCGGCGTCCCCGGGGGCGAAGAAGGCGGGCATCGGCTTGCTGAAGTCCCGCAGCGGCAGGAGCCACGCGCTCACCGGCAGGCCCGCCTGGGCCTCCAGCAGGCGCTGGTAGAGGGGGAGCTGGAGGTGGGCCGCCGTGAGGCCGTCGTGCTCCAGGTAGGCCTTCAGGGCGTCGAGCCGGCTGGCCTTGTAGTCGAGGATGCGCAGGAAGCCTTCGTCCTTGCAGGTCCAGCGCTCCACGCGGTCCACCCGGCCCTGGAACCACCGCGGCGGTTCGAGGAGGGCCGTGGGGCCCAGCCGCACCTCCACGCCTTCCAGGCGGCGTTGCCAGGGCCCCGTTCCCGACAGCCCGAAGGCGCTCCATTCTTCGGGCAGCGGCTCCGTCTGGGCCAGGTCCCAGGCCAGCGCGGAGGCCAGGTCCGGCAGCAGGGCCTCCACGCCGCGCTGGACGAGGCCGCGTTCCACCTCGCCGAGGCGCAGGCGTCCCAGGATCGTGTCCCCACGCAGGCGCCAGGCGGTTCCCAGGACGGCCTCGAGGGCGGGCGGCTCGGGCTTCGGGAGGCCATGCCGCCCGAGGAAGGCGGCGGGCCAGTGGAGTTCCGTCTCCAGGCCTTCCAGCAGGGCCTGCAGCAGCCCGTGGGCTGCGATGCCGATCCCCCGCGGGGCGGCGGGCCCCGGCGGCCACACCTCGAGGTCGAGGCAGCGCTCGGCGAAGACGCGGAAGGGGCACCGCGCCAGGCCCTCCAGCACCGTGGGAGAGACGGGATGCGCGTCGTCGAGGCCCTCCTGCCAGGCGTCCGGCACGCGGTCCGGCGGGGGGGCCTCGATCCTGAGCGCGGGGAGCGTGCCCGGATCCTCGAGGCGCAGGGCCTTCTGCCGCCCGCGCTCCAGGGGGGAGGCCGCGCCCGCCCGCCAGCGGTGACGGAGGTGCGAGGCGCAGCGGTCGCTGGGCGGCATCCAGGCTCCGGCACCCTCCAGGGCCTGCCAGAAGGGGCCCTGCCCTCGCCGGCGCCCCTCCGCGTCGGTCTCGGCGCTCAGGGCGACGAGTTCCTGCCGGGTCAAGGCCAAGGCGGCATTGAAGGCGAAGGCCTGGACGTGGAAGGCCCGGGGCAGCGCCTCGTCCGCCTCGGCCCGGGAGAGGCGGAAGGCCTGGAGGGCGGGCGGGAAGCCCCCGTCGCGGGGCGCGCGGCGCAACGCAGCGTTGAGGAGGGCGCGCCGGGCCTCGTCCAGGTCCGGCGGCGGCGCGGGCGCCGCGGGCCAGGCCCCTTCGCCGAGGTCCAGCAGCAGGGTGGCCCGGCTGCCGCGCCAGCCCTTCAGGAGCGCCGACGGGTGCAGGAGCCTCACGCCCCCGTCCTCCCGGCCCTCGGGAGCCGTGGTGCCCACGTCCAGGAAGGACCGCAGGGCATCCAGCATGTCCCGCAGCGGCACCGGTCCGCGCGCCTGGGCCCAAGCCTGGCCGAGGAGGCCGAAGGAGGGATGGAAGTCCGTCCCGTCCCCGAGAAGGCCGAAGCCCAGGGCGAGGGCCTCCAGCTCCCCCAGCCAGGCCGCCAGCGTCCGAGGCTGCCGAGGCAGATCGAAGGCGCGGCCCCAGCGGCCGCCCAGGGCCGCGCGGGCCTCAGCGCTGAGCCCCGCCAGCGTCGCGGCGAGGGCCTCCGGTCCGGCCTCGTCAGTGGCGTCCAGGGCCGAGGCGAAGGTCCGGCAGGCGGCGCCCAGAGGCTCCGCCGCGCGGCTGGCCGCCAGGGCCGAGGCCACGAGGGCCGGGTCGCCCAGGGTGATGCCCTCCAGCAGCGCCAGGAGGGGCGCCCAGTCCCGGGAGGCCGAAAGCGGTCGGGCCGGGGCCCGGTGGAGGCCGAGGCCCTCGACCTGGAGAAGGCCGTCCAGGAAGGGCGCGATCCGCTCGGCCTCGGGATGGAAGACCGCGATGTCGCCATCGGGGATGCCCGCGGAGACCCAGTCGGCGACCTGTTCCACCGCGGCGCGGAGTACCTCGGATCCGGTGGGCCGCAGGGCCCGGCGCAGGACCCGCCGCGCGACCGGATCGAGCTCGAGGGGACCTTGGAAGAGGCTATCGAGGGCCTCGCCCCAGGGGTTCTCGGCCCAGCCCTCCGGGGCCTCGAGGCTGAACCGTTCGAGGGTGGCGGCAAGGGACTCCAGGGCCGGCAGCACCTGGGAGACGACGTGGGGCTCCCGGCCTTCGAAGAGCCCCCGCGCCCCCGATCCGCGGCGGGCGGCGAGGCGGAAGCGCACGGGCACGCCCTCCAGCGCCAGCAGGGCGCGCAGGCGCGACGGCGCGAGGTCCTCGAGGCTGGCGTCCAGGGGTCCGTCCTCCAGGGCGCGCTCCACCCAGAAGCCTCGGCCACCGGCCTCCTGGACCTGCGCCGCCCTCCACAATGCCGCCATGGGCTCGAGGTGGCCCGACGCGTCCACCGCCGCGAGGTAGGCCTCCAGGTGCCCTGTCAGCGAAGCGAGGCTGGCGGGATCCTCCGAGCGCCCCTGGGGAAGGCCGAGGCCTCGGAGCTGGTCGGGCAGCAGGCCCTGGGCCAGCAGGTCCTGGCAGGCACGCGCCCTCCCCTCAACCGCCTCCCGGCTGAGGGGTCCCCGGCGGAAGGAGGCCGCCTGTTCCCGCTCGACGTTCAGGTGCAGCAGCAGCGCCAGGGCGCCGGGGATGGGCTCCCGCGGGTCATCCAGCAGGACGCCGTCGAAGGGGATGAAGGGCATGACCCCAGGATAGAGGAGCCGGTGCGCCTAGGGCCGCTCGCCCGACGGCCGCTCGTTCCGCGGCCGCCCGTCGGGGTGCAGGTAGCGCGCCGGGTGGCGCGTGAGATCCTTGGCGCAGTGGGCGCAGCAGACGGCGTAGCGCAAGGACTTGCCGCCCATGCGCACCACCACGGTGAACTCCGGCTCCTGGGGGATGGTCTGGCCCGTCACGGGACAGCGGCCATTGTCCCAGTCCTCCACCGGCTCGATGCGCTGTTCCGCCGGCGGGGACGGCGGAGGGGTCTGCTGCATGGTCGCGCCTCCCGCGACCAGGATGCGGGAGACGCGGCCGGCGTTGAAGGTCCTACTTGGCCTTGGCGGCGTTCAGCGGCGTGCCGTCCGGGGCGAGGTACTTCGAGGGCGTCGCCTTGAGCTTGGGCTCGCAGCCCTTGCAGCAGAGCTTGTAGGCCCTTCCGTTGACGACGGTCTCGGGGCTTTTGGCATTGACCTTGTCGCCCATCACGGGGCAGATCGTGTTGGTCGCGGGCTTCGGTGCGCCCGGCGAGGCCAGGGCGGCGGCGAGGATCAGGGCGAGGGGCATGGCGGTTCCTTTCGGAGGGGGAGGCCTCAGGCCTCGGCGGGTTGGGGAAGGGTGGCGGGACCGTCCACCACCTCGCGGCGCTTCCAGAGGTAGTAGATGGCGGGGTAGACGAGGAGTTCGAGGAGGAAGCTGGTGGCCAGGCCGCCCACCATGGGCGCGGCGATGCGCTTCATCAGGTCGGCGCCGGCGCCCGTGCTCCACATGATGGGCAGGAGGCCCAGGAAGGCCGCCGCCACGGTCATGGCCTTGGGCCGCACGCGCTTCACGGCGCCATGGATGATGGCCTCCACCAGGTCGCCGGTGGTGGCCAGCCGGCCCTCCCGCCTGGCCTCGTCGTGGGCGAGGTCGAGGAAGAGGAGCATGAAGACACCGGTCTCCGCGTCCAGGCCCATCAGGGCGATGAGCCCGACCCACACGGCGATGGACATGTTGTAGTCCAGCAGCCAGAGGAGCCAGAAGGCGCCGACGGCGCTGAAGGGCACCGCCAGCATCACGACGGAAGCCTTGAAGGCGCTCCGCGTGTTGGCGTAGAGCAGGCCGAAGATGAGCAGGAGCGTGAGGGGGAGGATGACCTTCAGGCGCTCCTTCACCCTCAGCATGTTCTCGTACTGCCCCGACCAGCTGAGGCTGGTGCCCGGCGGGAGCTTCAGCTCCTTTTCCACGGCGGCCTTGGCGCGCTGGACGTAGGTGCCAACATCCGTCTTGGCGGTGTCGAAGTCCACCAGCACATAGCCGTTGAGCTGGCCGTTCTCGTCCCGGATCATGGCGGGTCCCGTGGTCCATGTCAGGTCCGCGATCTCCGCCATGGGGATCACCGCGCCACTGGGCGTGGGCACCAGCACCCGGGCCAGGGCCTCGGGGGACTCGCGGTAGTCCCGGGCGTAGCGCACGTTAACCGGGTAGCGGGCCCGGCCGTCGAAGACCGTGCTCTGGTTGTCGCCGCCGATGGCGGTCATGACCAGCATGTTGGCCTGCTCGACGCTGAGGCCGTAGCGCGCCAGCTGGTCCCGCTTCAGCACGAAGTCCAGGAAGTAGCCCTGGGCCGTGCGTTCGGCGAAGGCGCTGCGTGTTCCGGGCACGTGTTGCAGCACGCGCTCGGCATCCACGGCGACCCTCTGGATGGTCTCCAGGTCGCCGCCATTGACCTTGAGGCCCACCGGCGTGCGGATGCCGGTGCTGAGCATGTCCAGGCGGGCCTTGATGGGCATGGTCCAGGCGTTGGGAATGGCGGGGAGGCGGACCACGCGGTCCAGCTCCGCCACGATCTCCTCCTGGGTGAGCCTGTCGCGCCAGAAGGGCCGCAGCATGGCCTTGAGGAAGCCCGGCGCCCAGGACGAGTACCAGCGCGGCTTCTCCCGCCACTGGTCCTCGGGCTTGAGGACGATGACCGTCTCCATCATGGAGAAGGGGGCCGGATCCGTGGCGGTGTCGGCGCGGCCGGCCTTCCCGAAGACGCGGTCCACTTCCGGGACGGTGCGGATGAGGCGGTCCTGCACCTGGAGGATGCGCTGTGCCTCGGTCTGGCTGAGGCCGGGGAGCGTGGAGGGCATGTAGAGCAGCGTGCCCTCGTTGAGGGGCGGCATGAACTCGCTGCCCAGCTTCAGGTACGCGGGAACCGTCGCCAGCACCAGCAGCGCCGCGACGGCGATCGTGGCCTTGGCGTGCTTCACCACGAAGCGGCAGGGTGGTTCGTAGAGCCGGTGCAGGAGGACGCTGATGGGGTGCTTCTCCTCGGCGTAGTACTTGCCGACCGCCACCTGCGTCGCCGCCCAGGCGAGCCACCTGGGCTTGAAGGCGAAGGGGTCCACCCGCGCGAAGAGCATGCGCAGGGCCGGGTCCAAGGTGAGGGCCAGCACGGCGGCGATGGCCATCGCCAGGTTCTTGGAATAGGCCAGGGGCTTGAAGAGGCGGCCCTCCTGGTCCACCAGGGTGAAGATGGGCATGAAGCTCACCGCCACTACCAGCAGGGAGAAGAAGACCGAGGGGCCGACCTCCATCAGGGCGGCGAGGCGCACCTCGTAGAAGCTCCCGGGCCGGCCGGCCTCCATCCACTGCTCGATCTTCTTGTAGGCGTTCTCCACTTCGACGATGGCGCCGTCCACCAGCACGCCGATGGAGATGGCGATGCCCGCGAGGCTCATGAGGTTGGCGCTCTGGCCGATGCCCACCAGGGGGATGAAGGCCAGCACCACGCTCACGGGGATGGTGACGATGGGCACCAGGGCCGAGGGGGCGTGCCAAAGGAAGATGAGGATGATCAGCGAGACGATGATCATCTCCTCGATGAGCTTGTGCTCCACGGTCTTCACTGCATTGTGGATGAGCTCGGAACGGTCGTAGACCGCCACGATCTCCACCCCATCCGGCAGGCCGGCCTTCAGCTCGGCGAGGCGCGCCTTCACGCGCTCGATGACGTTGAGGGCGTTCTCCCCCTGGCGCATGACCACGATGCCGCTGACGGCGTCGCCCAGCCCGTCCAGGTCCGTCAGGCCGCGGCGCAGCTCCGGGCCGAGGCTCACGGTCGCCACGTCGGAGAGCCGCACCGGCGTGCCGTTCTCGGCCTTCAACACAGCCTGGCCGAGGTCCTCCGGGGTCCTCACGTAGCCCCGGCCCCGGACCATGTACTCTCGGCCGCCGTACTCGACGAGACGGCCGCCGGCTTCCGAATTCGCGGCCTTCACCGCGGCCAGCACGGCGTCCAAGGGAATGCGGTAGGCCGCCAGGCGGTTGGGGTCCACCTGCACCTGGAACTGGCGGGCCTGGCCGCCCACGGTGGCCACCTCGGCGACGCCCGGCGTGCTCTGGAGGCCGTAGCGGAGGAACCAGTCCTGGAGGGAGCGCAGCTCGTCGGGGCTGTGCTTCCCGCTGCGGTCCACGAGGGCGTACTGGTAGACCCAGCCCACGGAGGTCGCGTCGGGGCCCAGCGATGTCTGCACGCCGGCCGGCAGGTTGGCGGTGATCTTGGAGAGCTGCTCCAGCACCCGGCTGCGGGCCCAGTAGATGTCCGTGCCGTCCTCGAAGATCACGTAGACGTAGGAGAAGCCGAAGTCCGACAGGCCGCGCACGGCCTTCACCTTCGGGGCGCCCAGGAGGCTGGTGACGATGGGATAGGTGACCTGGTCCTCCACCAGGTCCGGGCTGCGGTCCCACTTGCTGTAGACGATGACCTGGGTGTCGCTGAGGTCCGGCAGGGCGTCGAGGGGCATGCGGCGCATGGTCCAGGCGGAGAGGACGATCAGCACCACGGAGGTGGCGAGGACCAGCCAGCGGTACTCCGCCGAGAAGCGGATGATGCGCTGCAGGATCGTCGGTCGCTCGGGATCGTAGGCGGTGGGGGCGCTCATCTCGGCCTCCTCAGTGCGCGTGGCCGGCGGGTGCCGCCGCGGGCGGGGCGCCGGTCCCCGGACCCGGGGCCGCCGCGCCCTTGCCGCCCATCTGGGCGAGGGCGGCCTTCAGCCGCGATTCGGAATCCACCAGGAAGGCGGCGCGGACCACCACCTCGTCGCCGGGCCGCAGGCCGGAGGTGATCTCCACCTTCTCGCCGGTGGTCGCGCCCACGGCGACTTCCCGGGGCTCGAACTTCCCATCCCCCAGGGCCACGAACACGACCTTCGTGGTGCCGGTGTCCAGGACCGCGTCCAGGGACACGACCATGCCCCTCCGGGCCTGGCTGCGGAGCAGCACCTCGCCGAACATCTCGGGCTTCAGCGCGCCCCCCGGATTCGGGAATTCCAGCCGGGCCTTGGCGGTGCGGGTCCTGGGATCCATGACGGGATCCACGAAGGCGACCCGGCCCAGGAAGCTGCGCCCCGGGGCGGAGGGGACCGTGAGCTCGGCGGGGGTGCCGACCCGCACGCGGGCGAGCTCCGTCTCGTAGACGTCCACCAGCACCCAGACGCTGCTGAGGTCCGTGATCTCGAAGGGGATGTCTGCGGCGGTGAGGCGGGAGCCCTCCACGATGCCCTTGGCCGTGACCACGCCCGAGACCGGCGAGGCGATGGTGAGGGTCTTGGTGGGCTGGCCCGTGCGTTCCAGGGTGTCGAGCACGGAGGCGGGGATGTCCCAGAGGGCCAGGCGCCGGCGGGCGGAGGCGGCCAGTTCCTCGCCGCTGCGCCGCAGCTCCGCCGAACCCTCGAGGGACTTGCGGGTGCGCAGGGCCAAAAGGTACTCGTTCTGGGCCGCCAGCAGCTCCGGGCTGTAGATCGTGAACAGGGGCTGGCCCTTCGCCACGGGCTTGCCCACGAAGTCCACGAAGAGGCGCTCCACGTAGCCGTCCACCTTCACGTTCACCTTCCGCACGCGGGTCTCGTCCACGGCGACGCGGCCGGAGGCCCGCAGCTCGCCACCCACGGGGCCCTCGACGACCTTTTCCGTGCGCAGTCCGATGAGCTGCTGGCGTTCGGCGTCGATGCGGATGGTGGCGTGGGAATCCAGGGCCTCGCCGCCGTGGGTGGCGGCGTCCATGGACACCAGCTCCATGCCGCAGATGGGGCAGGTGCCGGGGTGGTCCTGGATGATCTGGGGATGCATGGGGCAGTGGTACAGGGACTTGGCCGGGGCCTGGGGCGCGGCCGACGCGGTGGACTGGGGCGCGGCGGCTGTCGGGGAGGACCGCAGGGCCCACGTGAGCCCGGCCCCTGCCCCGAGACCGAGGCCGGCGAAGAGGAGGGATTTGAGGTTGGCGTTCATGGCGGTCCTCACATGGCCTTGATGGACGGGGTGGACGGCGCGGCTTCCTCGGTTCCCTTCTTCGGCATCGCGGAGCCTGCCGCGGAGCCCCCGCCGGCGGCCATGGCGGCGCCACCGGAGATGCCGGCGAGGGCGAGGCCCTGGATCGGGGGCGTGGGCCCTGGATTCAGCTCCTCGGCGGCGATGGCGATGGCCTGGAGCTGGACCTGGGCCTCGAGCATCGCGTTGCGGTCCGCGATGTAGCCTTGGATGGCCTCCAGGACGCCGAGGTAGCCGGCGCGGCCGGATTCCAACTGGGCCAGGGCCGCGTCCAGGGCCGCGCGGCTCTGGGTGAGGAGGCCCTCCCGGTAGAGGCGCAGCACCTGGCGCGCGCCCTCCGCCTGGGCCCGACGCTCGGCCTGGGCCCGGCTGAGGTTGAGGACCGCGACCCGGCGCTCGCCCAGGTGCATGCGGTGCTCGGCCTCCCACTGCTGCACGGCCTTGCGCTGCTTGGCACCGGCCCAGACCGGGAGGGAGAGCCCGACTCCGACCTTCCAGCCCGAACCGACGCCCTCGGTGCGCATGACGCCGGCGCTCACGAGGAAGTCGGGCCGCAGGTTCAGACGGTTCTCATGGATGGCCGCCTGGGCGTGGATGAGGTGCGCGTCCGCGGCGGCGATCTCCGGGCTCCGGGCGGCCTCGGCCTCGGAGAGGTCCGTCCAGACGGCCGGGTCGGGATCCGGGAGCGCGTCCAGGGTGAAGGGCGGCTCGAAGGGCTGATCGGCGGGCCTGTCCTTCAACGCGTTGACCGTGGCGAGCCTGGCCCGCAGCTCGGCCTGGGCGGTCCAGCGCCGCTGCAGCAGGCGGCTGCGTTCCAGCTGCGCCCTCAGGACGTCCGCCTGGCTCCCCTGCCCGGCCTCGAACCGGGCGCGGACGGCGCCCTCGGCCTGGGCGGCGAGGCGGTCCTGGAGGTCCAGGAGGGCCGCCTCTTCCCGGACCAGCATCAGGCCGATGAAGGCCCGCTTCGCTTCGGCGCGGAGGTTCAGGCGCACGCGCTCCCGCGAGGCCTCCTCGCCGGCGGCGGCCTGGCGGGCGATGGTCTCGCGCCGCTCGCGCTTGCCCGGCCAGGGCAGCACCTGGCTCAGGGTGAGGCCCCGGGACTTCATGTCCTCCCGCACACCCATCTGGGTGTCGGGGCTCCGGGCGTACTCCAGGCTCAGGACCGGGTCCTCCAGGCTCCGCGCCTGGGGGATCTTGAGGTTCTCGACGGCCACCGACTCCAAGGCGCGGTCGAGGTCCGGATGGCGCGCCAGCACCTCGGCCACGAAGGCCTCGAGGGCGGCGGCCAGGGCCTGGGCCGGGGGCTGGGAAGGGGGTACGGCCCCGGGGGGCGTGGACGGTGCGGGAGCCTGGGCGGCCAGGGGCGCGGAGACGAGCGCGGCCACGGCCAGGCGGCCCGCCGGATGGGCGGAACGGAACATGGGACCTCCTGGAAAGGAAAGACGGACGGGGGCGCCGTCCCTTTCAGATCCGGAGGAGCCTCAGGCGGGCGAGGTGGCGGCCGAGGTCGGGGTCCCGGCCCCGGGGCGTGGCGCCCTCCACGCCGAGGTCAACGAGGGCGCGCGCCGGCCCGGCCCCGCGCCAGGGGCCGGGCTCCGGGTTTCCGGGAGCCGGGACGTCCGCGGCCTCGGCCTGCCGCGCGGGGGCGGCCAC
>JBDIBF010000014.1:0-47883 GCA_039812765.1 Holophagaceae bacterium | reverse complement strand
GGGGGAAGCCGGGCTCCTCGGGGCGCTGGCGGAGGGTGAGGTTGGCCACCAGCCAGGGCGACTGGATGAAGTCGTGGAGCCCCTCGGGCCGGGCCTCCCAGAGGCTCGGGATGACGTGGTTGGCCACGTGGAGGGGGCCCGCGAAGACCACCTTCCGCGCCTGGAACCCGACCGCCCGGCGGCCCTTCACGTCGTAGGCGTGGACGTGCAGGATCCCGTCGGTGGGGCGTCGGATGGTGGTGACGGCATGGCCGAGGCGGAGGCGGTCCCCGCAGGCCCGGGCCAGATGGTCCACCATGAACCCGTTGCCTTCCGGCCACGCCACCAGCGGGTGGCTGTCCTCCAGCGGAGGGACCCGCGACTCCCCCTCTCGGCGTTGCTGCTTGCGCGCGCAGAAATAGAAGAGGCCCGCCCAGGCCGACGTGGTCTCCAGGGTGGACCCGTAGTCGTCCCGGCAGGCGTAGTCCAGCATCCAGTAGAGGCGCGGGGAGGAGAACTTCCGCCGCTGCAACCACTCCATGAAGCTCTGGCGGTCCAGGCTTTGGACCTCGGGGTCGTCGCTGCCCTTGGAGCGCGGGATGGCGAAGGCGCGCCGGCCCCGGGCGTCCCGCCAGAGGGCCAGCCGGTTCACCTCCTCGAAGAAGCGCGCGTGCTGGGCCGCATCCTCCGGCGTCGCCCCGGCGGCGAGATAGAGCCCCTCCCACCACTGGCCGTAGGCGAAGATCCGCTCCTCGGGGGCGCGCACGAGGTACTGCTCCTTCACCACCGGGTCCGCGCCGGGCGGCGAGGGCTCGAGCAGGCCGCATTCCTGGAAGAGCCGCACCAGGGCGGGGTTCTCCCGGCTCGGGGCCGGGATGTAGTGGGCGCCCCAGGGGAAGGCCCCGACGTGGTTCCTTCCGGAGCGGGCCGTGCCGCCGGGGGCGTCCTCCAGTTCCAGCACCACGAAGTTCCGGAAGCCCTGCCCCAGGAGCCGCCAGGCGGTGCTGAGCCCGGCGATGCCTCCGCCCACGATCACCACGTCCACGGGCTCGAAGGTGGCGGCGGGGGGAAGCTGGAGGTCCCGAAGGGCATGCCCCACCTCCATGGCGGGGCCGATGATCTCCCCCTCGAAGGGCAGGGCGGGCCGGCGCCGCCGGCAGCCCAGGCCGCCCGCGGCCGCGGCCGTCCCCGCGAGGAAGGCCCGGCGCCTCATGGGCGCCCCGGTCCCCTGCCCCGGGCCCATGGCTCAGGGCGGGCCTCCTGGCCCGGGTCCAGGGGGAGGGGGCCGGGAGCCCGGTTCACGACCACCGCTTCCATTCCGACCCGTAGAGGTGCACGAGGACCTGGTTGTCCAGCCGGTTGACCTCCACCGGGACGCGCTCCATGTCCCGGGGGAAGGCGAAGAGGGAGGGCAGGGTCTCGTCGTTGAGGTGGCGCAGGCCTGGGAGGGTGCGCTCGGGCACGGCGAAGGGGGCCGGGGAGGCCAGGGCGAAGCCCCAGACTCCGAAGGAGGGCACCGCGAGGTGGTAGGGCCGGACCGCGAAGCCCGCCGCCTCGATGGTCGCGGCGATGCACCAGAAGGACTTCCGGGCCATGAGGGGCGAGGTGCTCTGGACGGCCGCGAAGCCCTCCGGGGCCAGGTGCTCCTTCAGGAGGCGGTAGAAGCGGGTGGTGTAGAGCTTTCCGACCGAATAGGTGTGGGGATCGGGGAAATCGATGATGGCGAGGTCGAAGCGCAGGGACGGCGACATCTCGCCCAGGGCCACCAGGGCGTCCATGTTGAGGACCTTCACCCGCGGGTCCCGCAGGGCGTGGCCGTTCAGGTCCGCCAGCAGGGGCTGGTTGGCGGCCATCTCCGTCATGGCCGGGTCCAGGTCCACCAGCACCACCTCCTGGACTCCGGGATGGCGGAGGATCTCCCGCACGGCGAGCCCGTCGCCGCCCCCGCAGACGAGGACGCGCCGGGCCTTCAGCCCCCGGGCCTCGAAGGCGGCGAAGGCCGGGTGCACCAGGGCCTCGTGGTAGCGGTACTCGTCGGCGCTGCTGAACTGGAGGCTCCCGTTCAGGAAGAGCTGGAAGCTGCCCCGGCCGTGGGTGAGGATGATGCGCTGGTAGGCGGAGGTCTTGGCGTAGACGATCTCGTCCTGGAAGATCTCCTCCTCCACCAGGAGGGTGAAGCGGCCCGCGAAGACGACCCCCGCCGCCAGCAGGGCGATGACCGCGAGGCACTTCACCCGCAGGAGGAAGACGGCCCCGAGCAGCGGCCTCAGGAGGCGCGTGGACCAGAGGCCCACCACCGCGTTCAGGAGCCCGAAGACGAGGCTGGTGCGTACCAGCCCCAGCTTGGGCATCAGGAAGAGGGGGAAGAGGATGGAGGCGAAGAGGGCGCCGATGTAGTCCAGGGTCAGGACCCCGGCCACCAGGTCCTTGAAGGACACCTGCTGGCGCAGGATGCGCATCAGGAGCGGGATCTCGAGGCCCACCAGGGTCCCGATCCCGCCCACCAGGGTGTAGAGGGCCGGCCGGAAGGCGTGCGTCTTCGCGAAGGTCAGGAACAGCACGGGGGCGGAGAGGCCGCCCAGGACGGCGACGGCCAGCTCCACGTGGACGAAGCGGTGGGCGAGGCCCTTCTGGACGTATCGGCTGAGCCAGGAGCCGAGGCCCATGGCGCTGAGGTACACGCCGATCACGGTGCTGAACTGCAGCACCGAATCCCCGAGGAGGTAGCTCGCCAGGGTGCCGGCCACCAGCTCATAGACCAGTCCGCAGCTGGCGATGAGGAGCACGCTGAGGAAGAGCAGCGGCGCGTGCAGCTCGGGAGCCTTCGGGACGACCTCCCCGGGCGGTTCCGGGGCGGGGGCGGGGGCAAGCGCGTCGTCGGGCAAGGGGTTCTCCTGGATCCAGGGTAGTCGGCGCGCCCCGCGGGGTTCCAGGCCCCTTCCCCGGCTAGCCGTGGATGGCCGCGGCGACGATGATCGCCAGGCCGAGCATCACCGAGCCCATCAGGATGCCCAGGGCGATGTTCTGGTCCTCCTCCAGCTCCTTCCGGATGGAGAAGGGCGTGATCCGCACGATGATGAAGAAGACGAGGCCGAAGAGCGCCACGCCCAGGAGGGAGAAGACCGCGGCGGTCTTCAGGTGGCCCAGCAGGTCGTATTCGGACATCACTTGCCTCCGTGGAAGCCGTTGTTGTGCAGGAAGGTCCGCCAGGCCCCGGGCGTCTGCCGGACGGAGGGCGGGAGCACCGTGCGCTTCCGGGAGCCGAAGAACTCGCGGCCGAGGAACCCGTTGGCGCCCACCAGGGCGAAGCCGCCGAGGAGCATGAGGATGTGGAAGCCGCGCATCAGTCGTCCCCCCCGGAATCGGAATCGGAATCTGAATCGGAGCCGCCCTGGCCGCTGTACATGCTCTCCGCCCAGCGGCGGCCCTCGAATCCCATGCTCTGGAAGAGCTTCAACAGGGGCGGGATGGTGATGGCGAAGAAGGCCAGCCAGACGTAGAGCCAGCGCATGACGCCGGAGCGCAGCTCCACGGTGAACTCCTTCACCGGCGGCACCGGGCCCTCCCAGGCCGGGGCGATCCTGAGCATGTAGGCACCGGGCGGAAGGCTGCTGAGGTAGACCGTGTCCTTCCGGGAACCCTCGGACCAGGACTCCCCGTCATCCACGCCGTGGAAATAGCTGCTCTGGGCTTCGAACATCTCGACTTCCCCGGTCCTCTCGCTGACCAGGGCTCCCTCGATGCCCAGCCAGCCGTTGTCGACGGGGGAGCTGACGCGCACCTCGATGTTCTTCCCGCTCTCGACGATCTCGATGGGACCGGCGAAGAAGACGGGCTCCCCCTCCGTGGCGGGCGCGGGATCCGCGGGCGCACCGGAGGCGGTGCCCGCGGTCGGCGCGACGAGGGCGGCACGGCGCTGGGCCTTCAGGGCCGCCAGTTCCTCGACGAGGTTGTAGGTGCGGCTGAAGACCAGCTTCTCGCGGTGGGTGAAGCCCAGGACCATCACCACCGCCAGCAGCACGCCCAGGGCGAGGGCGGTCCAGGTGCCCATCTGGGCGAGCGCGCGCTTGTGGGGGTTCGGCATGTTGGGGCAGATGCCGGTGGGGGCGGGCAGGGCCTCCTTGAGGTTGAATCCCGTGGCCACTTCGGCGGGGTCCAGGTAGGTGCTGAGGGACCAGTTCACCTCCTGGCCGCTGCCGGGGTGGAACTGCGTCTCCCGGGCCAGGCTATGGGGAGCCTGGACGAACTCGGTGACCTGGGACTTCTCCCCCTGCTGGACCTTCCAGGTGAACTCGCCGAAGACGGCGTCCACGCGGGCCTCCACGTCCTGGAAACGGCGGTAGGAGGCGCCCTTGAACCGCACGAAGGGGCTGTGGGCGCCGCCGGCTTCCATGGCCTCGCGCATGCGCGAGGCGGCCTCGGGCCCGGCGCTCCGCTCGATCATGCGCAGGGCGGCCTGGTTCACCCCGCCCGAATCCACGTCCCCGGCGGCCACGCCCTCGGCGAGGTTCCAGTGGCCGTCGCTTTCCACGAGCCACTTGAAGCCGCCCTTGCGGTCCATGAGGAGGTACTCCCGCCACGGGTAGACCACGCCTTCCACCTTGCAGCTCCGCTGCATCCGCCCGATGCAGGTCAGCGGCACGGTGCGCAGCACGCCCTCCGCCCCCAGCTCGATGAAGAACCTCACCGAAGGCTGCTTCAGGGACTTGAGGTAGCGCAGCTTCCCCCCTTCGGCGTCCAGCATGCCGCCGCAGGAGGTGCAGACCACGCGCAGGGTCGCGTCCGGCGCGCGCAGGGGCAGCGGCGCGCCGCAGTTGGGGCAGTTGAGGCCCAGCACCTTCACCCGCGGGGAGGCCTCGCGGACGTTCTTCAGCCGAAGCTCCTCGAGGGTGATCTCGCGGCCCAGGTAGAAGGCCGGGGCCGCGTCCCCGTAGTCGAGGGTCGCGAAGGCCCCGTGGGCGCCGCTCAGGTCCGCGAAGCGGTAGGTGGCGCCGAGGGCGGGCCGCCAGGGCAGCTCGCCCTCGGCGCCATGGAAGGTCCCCTCGCTGGCCTCGGCCACCACCCACTGGCCCTGGTCGCCCAGGTTCAGGACGGCCCCGGCCCGGAGGGCCTCGAAGGGCGGCGCGTGGTTGGCGAGTTCGTGCTGGAAGGTCAGGTAGAAGCGCCCCTGCGCCTCGGCGAGCCAGCCCCAGCGGCCGTCCTCGAAGGCGAGGTACCACTCGTTCCAGACGCCGCCCAGCGGGTGGACCATCTGCACGCGGCCGGCGACGGTGAACCCCCGGCCCGCGTGGACGCCCGTGGCCTGGAGGGAGACCGGGGAGCCGGTGTCCACCAGGTCCGCGGCGACGCCGATGCGTTCGGGATCCCGGTCCGTGCGGGCGCTGAGGGTCTTGCAGGCGCCGCAGACCGCCACCATGGTCCCGGGACGGAACGTCAGCGGCGCGCCGCAGCTCGGGCAGGAGGAGGCCATGGGTGCGGCCAGGGTATCAAAGGCCCCGGCCGCGGGCCATGGGCTCGTGGGTCAGGGCTTCCGCGACCCCACCCGGAACTCGACCTCGACCTTCCCGCTCAGGTAGGGCTTGGCGCTGGCATAGGTGATCGCGCCCTGGATGTTCACGTCGCCGTGGCTGTTGCGCAGCGCCCAGAGGGAAAGGCCGCTGAACGCCAGGCCCGGCGCGCGGAAGTCCTTCTCGTCCTTCCGGAGGTCCTGGAAGGGGCTCAGGTCGTGGAGGCGGCGCTCCTGCTTCGCGGGGCCGCCGTTCAGGCTGACCTCGGCCTCCCCGATGGCGTTGAAGGCCACCCCGCTGGCGTAGAGGGTCTGGCCCCGGTAGCGGGCATGGAAGGTGGTGGTCCCCATGGGCTGGAACTGGCTGCCCCGGAAGGTGCGCTGCTCGCTCCCCGCGGGGGTGACGAGGGAGACGGTGGATTCCACGGACCCGGTGGCGGGGCGACCGTTGTCGGGCTCGAACTCGAAGTCCACGGCGCCGTCCTTGCCGGGGACTTCCCGCAGCGTTCCGGGCACCTGGACCTGGAAGGTGTCCTGGCGGGCCTCCGTGTTCACCTGCGGGCTGTCCGGCTTGCCGTCCTTGGACCAGCTGCGCTTGGTGGAGAGGTTCCCCTTCAGGGCCATGGTGCAGGCGTAGGCCACCGGCGCGTCCGGGGCGCTCGTGGGCGCGGCCGCCTTGGAGGCGTCGGACCTGGGGGCGGCGGCGGGCTTGGCGGCGGGCTTCTTGGCGGGCTTGGCCTGGAGCAGTCCAAGGGCGAGCAGGGGCAGGGCAGGGATCATCGGGTCTCCTCGCCTCGATTATGCGGCAGCGCCGGCGGGAGGTTCCGCCGATAGGATTGAGGCGGCCTTGGCCCCTTCCGGGCCCCTCCGCCGGAGTCCCCATGCGCTACCTCCTCACGAACCTGCCCCTGGCCCTCGGGGAGGAGACGCTGGACCTCGCGAAACCCCTCAGCCACGCCCTCGGCGGGCGGCCGGAGGACTACCGCGGCGTGGTCCTGGAGCGCCGGAGCCTCGACGCGCGCCACAAGGGCGCCATCCGCTTCCTCGCCGCCCTCAGCTTCGAGACGGACCGGGACCTGTCGGCCGTGGACCTGCCGGTGGGCGCGAAGCTCGCCGAGGCTCCGCCCGCCTCGCCCTACGCCGTGGCCCCTGCGCCCGCGAGGCCCCGGGTGGTCATCGTGGGCAGCGGACCGGCGGGCACCTTCTGCGCCCTGCGCCTGCTGGACTACGGCATCGCGCCGGTGGTGCTGGAGCGGGGCCCCGCCATGTCCGAGCGGGTCCAGGCGGTGGGCGCGCTCTGGAAGGAGGGCCGCTTCAGCCCGGAGGCCAACGCCCAGTTCGGCGAGGGGGGCGCGGGCACCTTCAGCGACGGCAAGCTCACCACCCGCATCGGGCACCCCGCCACGCGCTACGTCATCGACGCCTTCGTGCGCTTCGGCGCGAACCCCCGCATCGCCTACCTGGCCAAGCCCCACGTGGGCACGGACGTCATCCGCAAGTGCGCGGTGCTCATGCGCAAGGACGCCGAGGCCCGGGGCGCCGTGTACCGCTGGAAGTCCCCCCTCGCCGACCTGCGCCTCGACGCCGAGGGCCGGGTGCGGGCGGCGGTCCTGGCCAGCGGCGAGGAGCTCCCTTGCGATGCGCTCGTGCTGGCGCCCGGGCATTCGGCCCGGGACACCTTCGAGATGCTGCACCGCCACGGCGTGGCCATGCGCCAGAAGCCCTTCGCCGTGGGGGTGCGCATCGAGCATCCCCAGGACCTCGTGGACCGTGCCCAGTACGGGCCCAGCAAGGGCCACCCCAGCCTGCCGCCGGCGGACTACAAGCTGGTCTGCAACTTCGGGCTGAACCGCGCGGCATACTCCTTCTGCATGTGCCCGGGGGGCGAGGTGATCCAGTGCGCCAGCGAGGAGGGCGGCGTGGTGGTGAACGGCATGAGCAACGAGGCGCGGAACAGCGGCTACGCCAACAGCGGGCTCGTGGCCAAGGTGAACACCACCGACTTCGGCAGCGAGCACCTCCTCGCGGGCATGTACTTCCAGCGGACCTGGGAGCAGAAGGCCTTCCAGGCCGCGAACGAGACCTACGGCGCCCCCGCGACCAGCGTCTTCGACTTCCTGAAGGGGAAGGCCAGCGGGAACCTGCCCCGCTCCAGCTTCCGCCCCTTCGCCGTGCCCAGCGACCTCCGCACCTGCCTGCCGGACTTCATCCAGGAGCAGCTCCGCGGCGCCCTGCCCGTCTTCGACAGGAAGCTCCACGGCTTCACGTCGAGGGAGGCGCTGCTGCTGGCCATCGAGAGCCGCACCAGCAGCCCCATCCAGCTCCTGCGGGGCGAGGACGGGCAGAGCGTGAGCCACCCGGGGCTCTATCCCTGCGGGGAAGGCGCGGGCTTCGCGGGCGGGATCACCAGCGCCGCGGTGGATGGCATCCGCGTGGCGGAGTGGATCGCCCGCAAGGCCGGGGCGCCGGTGTTCCAGGCCTTCGAGAAGCAGGTGCGGGCGAGCGAGCTGGCGAACGAGTACTAGCGGGGCAGGGATCGACCCATGCGAGGCCGGGGCCCGAAAGGGCCGGCCTACCCCTCCAGGGCCGCCTTCAGGCGTTCCACCAGGGTCCTCAGGATGAGCACCCGCCCGAAGTACTTGTCCTCCGCGGGCACGAGGGTCCACGGGATCTCCTCGGTGCTGGTGCGCTCGAGCATGTCGCAGATGGCGGCCTCGTACTGGGGCCACTTCTCCCGGTTGCGCCAGTCCTCGTCGGTGATCTTGAATCGCTTGAAGGGGGTCTCGGCCCTCGCTTCGAAGCGGCGGAGCTGCTCGTCCTGGCTGACGTGCAGCCAGAACTTGCAGACCACCGTCCCGGCCCGGTTCATCTGGTCCTCGAAGGCGTTGATTTCCGCGTAGGCCCTCATCCAGTCCGCGTCCTGGGCGAACCCCTCCACGCGCTCCACGAGCACGCGGCCGTACCAGGAGCGGTCGAAGAGGGTGGCGCTGCCCGCGCGGGGAAGCTGGCGCCAGAAGCGCCAGAGGTAGGGTTGGTCGCGCTCCTCCTCGGTGGGCGCGGCGACGGGCACGACCTTCACGCGGCCGGCGTCGAGGGCGGCCACCACCCGCCGGATGCCGCCACCCTTGCCCGCGGCGTCCATGCCTTCGAAGACGCAGACCAGGCTGCGCTTCTGGAAGGCCTTGGTGCGCGTGAGCCGGGCCAGGTCGCCCTGCCAGCGCTCCAGCTCGGTCTCGTAGGCCTTCTTCTCGAGCTTGCCGCTGAGGTCGAGCATGCGCAGGGGGTTCACCTCCTCGGCGGCCCGGCGCACCGGCGGGATGTGGATGAGGGGCACCGCGGGGCGGGCCTCGTCGAGGCGCGCCCGGAGGTTCTCCAGGATGTGCTTCCCGACGGTGATGACCTGGTGGCGGGGGTCCGTGGCCTCCACCAGGGTCCACGGGGCTTCCGCCGTGCTCGTGAGCTGGATCGCCCGGGCGCTCACCTTCCGGAAGGTGTCGTAGCGCTCGAAGTTCTCCCAGTCCTGTTGGGTGATGCGCCAGGAGGTGAGCGGGTCCTTCTCGATGGCCCTCATGCGCTTCTTCTGGAGGTCCTTGGCCAGGTGCATCCAGTACTTCAGGACCAGCACGCCCTCGTGCACCAGCATCGTCTCGAAGTCCCGGACGCGTTCCATCTCGCGCTCCATGCGCGCGGCGCTGATGCGCTTGAAGGCCCGGTCCACGATGGGCATGGTGTGCCAGGAGCCGTGGAAGAGGGCGATGCGCCCCTTGGGCGGCAGCATGCGCCAGAAGCGCCACATGGGCGGCCGCTCCCGCTCCTCGTCCGAGGCTTCCCGCAGGCCCAGGGTGTCGATGAAGCGCGGATCCATCCAGGAGTTCAGCACCCCGAGCGTCTCCCGCTTCCCGGCCCCCTTCACGCCGCCGATGATGATCACCACGGAGAAATCCTTCTTCGCCTTGAGGTCCATCTGGGCCTCGAGCAGCGCCTCGCGGAGCGGGCCCTCCTGGGCGTCGAAGTCCACCTTGGAAAGGGTGCGGCCGAGTTCAAAGGCTTCGAACATGGCGGGCTCCGGGATGGGGGGTGGGAAGTGTACTCCCGGGGGGAAGGGGCGGGCGTCACGGGGAGCTGGCAGGGCGGGAGGGGGCGGTCCGGGCCACGGTGCGTGGAAGGAAGGACCTCGACGATCCGCGCCCGACCCTCCGGTCTGGGATCGCCGGAACCCCGGGCCGCCCTGGTACCTTCAGCCGAGCGCCTTCTCCATCTTCCGGTGGGGGATCCCCACCTCCACGAAGGGCTTCCCCACGACCTTGTAGCCCAGCTTGAGGTAGAAGGGCAGGGCGGTCTCGCGGGCGTTGAGCACCATGCGCTTGAAGCTGTGGTAGCGGGCGGCGACTTCGCTCTCGCGCACCATGGCGGCGCCAAGGCCTTTGCCCTGGTGGTCCTGGCGCACGGCCACCTGGCGCATCTGGACGGTGTCCCTGTCCTTGGGCGTGAGCATCAGGCAGCCCACCAGCACGTCCTCGTCGAAGGCGGCGAGGTGGAGGCTGCCGGATTCCGAGGCGAGCTGGTCCACGGTGAACTCCAGGCCGAGGGGCTTGCGCAGCACGTCCCGGCGCAAGGCCACGCAGAGGGCGTAGGCCGGCGAGAGGTGGGCGATCCAGCGGAGCTTCATGCCCCCATTGTGGACCGGCCTCCGCCGGAGAGAATGGCCCATGCCCGTCCCCCTGGACTCCGCCGCCCCGGCCCGCGCCCTCGGCGCCACGGCCCTGCTGGGTTTCGCCTCGGGCCTGCCCCTGCTGCTGACCACCACCACGCTGCAGGCCTGGCTCACCACCGCCGGCGTGGACCTGGGCACCGTGGGCTTCTTCGCGCTGGCGGGGCTGCCCTACACCCTGAAGTTCCTCTGGTCGCCCCTGCTGGACCGCTTCGCGATCCCGGGCCTGCCCCGGCGCCGGGGCTGGATCCTCGCGGCCCAGGCGCTGCTGGTCCTCCTGCTGGCGGGCTTCGGGGCCACCCGCCCCCAGGACGGCCTGGGTCCCGTGGCGGGCCTCGTGCTGGCCCTGGCCTTCGTCTCGGCCACCCAGGACATCGCCCTCGACGCCTGGCGCACGGAGATCCTGCCCGCCCGCTGGCAGGGCCTCGGCGCCTCCGTGAACGTGGGCTTCTACCGGCTGGGCATGGTGGCCGCCGGCGCCGGGGCTCTTGTGGCCGCGGACCGCTTCGGCTGGCGCTGGACCTTCCTGGCCCTCGCGGCCCTGATGCTGCCGGGCCTGCTGGCCAACCTCGTCGCGCCCCAACCGGACCTGCCTCCGGCCCCCGCCACCCTGGCGGAGGCGGTGGTCCGGCCCCTGCGGGCCCTCCTCGCCCGCCGCGGCGCCGCCGAGGCCCTGCTCTTCGTGGTGCTCTACAAGCTCGGGGACAGCCTCGGCCTGGCCCTGGTGGTGCCCTTCCTGCTGAAGACGGGCTTCACCATGACCCAGGTGGGCCTCGCGACGAAGGGCGTCGGAGTGGCGGCGCTGGTGGCTGGCGGCCTGCTGGGGGGTCTGCTCATGGCGTGGTGGCCCCTGCGGCGGGCCCTCCTCGTCTTCGGCCTCGTGCAGATGAGCACCTGCCTGGCGCTGCTGGCCCTGGCGCTGTCCGGCCGCAGCCTGCCGTGGATGCTGGCCGCCGTCACCTTCGAAAACCTGGGCTACGGCCTGGGCACCGCGGCCTACACGGCCTTCATGATGCGACTCTGCGACCGGGGCCTCGCGGCCACGCAGTACGCCCTGGTCTCCTCGCTGATGGCCCTCACCCGCGTGGTCTTCGCCAGCCCGGCGGGCAAGGCCGCGGAGGTGCTCGGCTGGCCAGCCTTCTTCGGCCTCTGCGCCCTGCTCGCCCTCCCGGGCCTGCTCATGCTCCTGCGCTATGACCGGTGGGAGCTGCCGGACGGCCCAGGCGCAGGGTGAACCAGCCCCGGTCGTCCTGCCATGCGTCGAGCTCCTCGAAGCCACCCTCCGCCAGCAGCCGCGTCACCGCCTGGGCCGGGAGCTTGGTGCTGTTCTCGGTGTGGATGCGCTCGCCCTTCTGGAAGGCGAGGCGCAGGCCGAGGGCGGGGATCCTCACCGCCTGGTCCCGCAGGCTCTCGAGGTGCATCTCGATGCGGTGTTCCGCGGCGTTCCAGAGGGCCACATGGCGGAAGGCACCGAGGTGGAAATCGGCCCCCAGCTCGCGGTTCAGCCGCGCCAAGAGATTGAGGTTGAAGGCCGCCGTGACGCCGGCCGCGTCGTCGTAGGCGGGCACCAGGATCGCGGGGTCCTTCTCCAGGTCGAGGCCCAGCAGGAAGCGGTCCTCCGGGCGCAGGCGGGCGCGCAGGCCCCGCAGGAAGGCCACCGCCTCCTCCGGCGTGAAGTTGCCCAGGGTGCTGCCCATGAAGAGCACCAGGCGTGGGCCTTCCAGGCTCTTCAGCCGCTCCAGGGCCGGCAGGTAGTGGCCGCAGACGGGCTCCACCCGCAGCCCCGGGAGCCGCGCCGCGAGCTGTCCCCGGGCATCCCGCAGGGCCTCCTCGGAGACGTCGATGGGATGGAAGGCCAGATCCGGGCGGAAAGCCAGGGCCGCCTCCAGGAGGAGGGCGGTCTTGCGGGCGCTGCCCGAGCCCAGCTCCACGATGTGGGGCGCATGCCCCGCGGCCTCCACGATGCGCCCGGCGAATTCCGCCAGGATGGCGCGCTCCGTGCGGGTCGGGTAGTACTCCGGGAGTTCGGTGATGGCCTCGAAGAGGCGGGACCCCTCGTCGTCGTAGAAGAGCCAGGGCGGCAGGGTGCGGGGCCGGGCGCCGAGCCCCTCGCGCACCGCCGCGGCGAGCGCGGGGTCCACCGAGAGTCCCGGGTCCGGGGAGAGCACGTGGGCCAGGTTCATCGCGTCCTCGCGAGGCGGAGGCCCGTGAACTGCCAGCGGGCCGAGGGCGGGAAGAAATTGCGGTAGGTGGCGCGGACGTGGTCCGAAGGCGTGGCGCAGGAGCCGCCCCGCAGCACCGTCTGCCCGCTCATGAACTTGCCGTTGTACTCGCCCACCGCGCCGGGGGCGGGGCGGAAGCCGGGGTAGGGCAGGTAGGCCGAGGCCGTCCATTGCCAGATGTCGCCGAACATCCCCGCCCGGGCGGGGCCGGGATGGTAGGCGCCGGCGTCGGCGAAATTTCCGACGACGGGCTGTCCCGCCGCCGCGTGCTCCCATTCGAACTCGGTGGGCAGCCGGGCGCCGGGGCAGCCCCCCTCCAGGTCCATCCAGCGGGCAAAGGCGTCGGCCTCGTAGCTGCTGACATGGCTGACCGCCTCCTCCGGATCCACGGCGCGTTCCCCCTGGAGGGTATGGACGCGCCAGCCGCCCTCCGTGTGACGCCAGTATTCCGGGGCGCCCCAGCCCTCCCGCTGCAAGGCGTCCCAGCCGTCGGACAGCCAGAGCTCCGGGCGCCGGTAGCCCCCGGCCTCGATGAATGCCAGCCACTCGCCGCAGGTGGCGGGCCGCGCGGCCAGCTCGAAGGGCTCCAGGAAGACCCGGTGCCGGGGGCCCTCGTTGTCGAAGGCGAAGCCGCCCTCGGCGAAGGCGCCCCCGGCGAAGCCCGCCCCTTTGAATCCGACCTCCACGAGGCCCCCTTCGAAGGCCCGCCAGGCCTGCGGGGCCGCCGGGCCCGGGGGCAGCGCCGCGCCGCCGTAGGCGGGCTTCAGCGGATTCTGGGCGAGGAGCGCCTTGAGGTCCGTGAGCAGCAGCTCCTGGTGCTGCTGCTCGTGGTTCAGGCCCAGGTCCAGGAGCTCCCCGGGGACCGCTCCCGTCTCCAGGAGCCGCGCCATGGCTTCGTCCACGTGGCGGCGGTAGGTTCGCACCTCCTCGAGGGAAGGCCGCGTCAGCAGGCCGCGTTTGGGACGGGGGTGCCGCTCGCCGAGGGCGTTGTAGTAGGAATTGAAGAGGAAGCCGAAGGCGGGATGGAAGTCACGGTAGGCCGGGTCCCCGGGCTTGAGGATGAACGTCTCGAAGAACCAGGTGGTGTGGGCCAGGTGCCACTTGGCGGGGCTGGCGTCGGGCATGGCCTGGACGCAGGCGTCCTCGGCGCTGAGGGGCGTCGCCAGGGCCTCGGTCCGGGACCGGACCGCCGCGTACTTTTCGCCCACGGTGTTCACTGGATGCCCCGCTCCTTCCCGAAGACCCGGTCGAGCACCAGGCCCGCCGTCTCTTCGATGCTCCGGCCGGTCACGTCTATGACAGGCCAGCGGCGATGGGCCTTGAACACCGCGTCCGCGTAGGCCAGCTCCTCGAAGATGTGCCGCAGGTCGGCGTAGGCGTCGGCGGTGCCCTGGCCGCCCAGGCGCTTCATGCGGTGGAGGCGGATCTCCTGGAGGCGCTCGGGCTGGATGGTGAGTCCCACGATGCGGCCCTGGGGGATCGCGTCGATCGAAGCCGGCAGCGCGACACCGGGCACCAGGGGCACGTTCATGACCTTGTGGCCCTCCATGGCCAGGTACATGGAGAGGGGCGTCTTGCTGGTGCGCGAGAGCCCCACCAGCACGATGTCGGCGTCCTCGAGGCCGCTCAGGTCCTGGCCGTCGTCGTACTTGAGGGCGAACTCGATGGCCTCGATGCGGCGGAAGTACTTGTCGTCCACCATGTGGAAGAGACCTGGACGTTCCTCCGGCCGCTCCCGCAGGTAGATGGCCAGGGTGTCCAGCAGGTTGCCGAAGAGGTCGATGTGGGTGAGCCTCAGCTCGGCGCAGCGGTCCTCCAGGTGGTGGCGCAGGTCGCGGCTCACGGTGGTGTGCACGATCACGGCCCGCTTCTCCCGGGCGAGGTCCAGGATGCGGTCCATGTCCTCCCGGCTCCGGACGTTCTGGAAGCGCCGCACCAGCACGTCGTCGCCGTGGGCGAACTGGGTGAGGGCCGCCTGGACCATGCGCAGGGCCGTCTCGCCGGACCCGCCCGACACGATGTAGATGGGATGCCTGTCCATGGAGGTCCGGGGAAGGGGGCGGGGAAAGGCCTAGGCTACAGTGGTCCCGGACCGACCGCCGCCCCGCCATGCCCCCCTCCGCGCCCCGCCCCGTGATCCAGCCTCCACCCCGGCGGTGGCGGCCCGGGGAGGGGATGGCCTCCTGGCTGGCCCTCGCCGTGCCCCTCGCCTTCCTGGCCTTCGCCGCCATCATCTTCGCCATCCGGTGGGCCCGCCTCCGGCGCCGTCCGCCCTCCGATCCCGAATCCGTGCTGCTGGGGGCCGTGAGCCGCTCCCTCCACGAGCGAGGCGAACTGGCGGCCTCCCTGGGGGAGCTGCGCACGGTCCACGAGAAGCTCCTGGACGCGCTGCCCTCGGGGCTCCTGTGGGTGGACCAGCGGGGACGCATCGCGGCCCTGAACCACCTCGGACAGGCCCTGCTGGGCGTGCGGCGGGGCGTCATGGGCCTGGACGCCGCCTTCGTGCTGGAGCCCTTCCCCTGGCTGCAGGAGGGCCTGACGCGCCCCATGGGGGAGGTGTGGCGGTCCGACGGCGGCGGCCGGCGCTGGCGCCTGCGGCGCATCGAGGCGCCGGACCGGGTGGGCTCATTGCTGCAGTTCGAGGACATCACCGAGGAGGAGCAGGAGGAGCGCCGCCGCCTCCTGCGGGACCGCTTCGCCGAGCTGGGGGAAATGACCGCCGGCGTGGCCCACCAGATGAAGAACGGGCTCGCGGTGCTGAAAGGCCACGGACAACTCCTGGCGAAGGCGGGGCATACGGAGGTGGCCGGCGAACTCCTCCAGGAGACCGAGGAACTGCAGGCCGTCGTCCAGCGCTTCCTCCAGTGGGCCAAGCCCCTGGAGCCCGACCTGCGCGCCACGGACCTCCGCGCGGCCGCCCAGCAGGCGGTGGAGGAGGTGGCCAAGCGGCCGGCGGCGAAGGGCCGCAGCCTCGCCGTGGTCGGCGAAGGCGGCGCGGTGGCCGACGGGATGCTGCTGCACCAGGCCCTGGTGAACCTTCTGGAGAACGCCTGCGAGGCCACGCCGGCGGGGGGCCGGGTGTCCCTCAGCGTGTCCCAGCAGCGCATCGAGATCCTGGACGAGGGACCGGGGCTGGGGGAGGAGACCCTGGCGCGCATGATGCGGCCCTTTGAGAGCGGGAGGCCCGACGGCACCGGTCTCGGCCTGCCCCTGGCGCTGAAGTGGATCAACGCGCAGGGGGCGGACCTGCTTTTCGAAAAGCTGCCGGAGGGCGGGACGCGCACGACGGTGCGGTGGTAGGCGATACCCTGGTCGCATGAAGATCGCCCTCCTCCAGCTCGACGCCCGCCTCGGGGATGCGGAAGGCAACGGCCGGCGGGTCGCGGCGGCCTACGCCGACGCGGTGGGGAAGGGGGCCCAGCTCGTGCTGGCGCCGGAGCTGGCCGTGCCGGGCTACCTCGCCGAGGACCGGCTGTGGGAGCCGGGCCTGCGGGCCCGCATCGAGGCCGAGTCCGCGCGCCTGGCCTCCCTCAGCGGATCGGTGCCGCTGCTCTTCGGGACCGCCACGCCGGCGCCGTCAGGACGCCTCTGGAACGAACTCTGGTGGTGCGAGGGCGGCGTCCGGCGCCACGTCGTCCGCAAGCGGGCCCTGCCGGAGTACGACGTCTTCGACGAGGCGCGCTGGTTCGAGCCGTCCCTCGAGGTCCAGCCCCTGATCTCGTTCGCCGGCCATCGCATCGGGATCAGCATCTGCGAGGACCTCTGGGCGGACCCGAGCCTGAGCAACGCCCCGGTGACCTACGCGGCGGACCCCATCAGCGACCTGGCGCGGAAGGGCGCGACGCTCATCCTCAACGCCTCCGCGAGCCCGGGCAACCTCGGAAGCTGGGTGCCGCCGGGGTGGTCGGCGCCCTGGGCCGTGCCGTCGAAGGCCCAGCAACGCCGCCGTCTCATCGCCGGACTGGCGTCGAAGCACGGCATCCCGGTGGTCTATGCGTCCCGGGTGGGCGCCGAGAGCTGGCTCCTCTTCGACGGCGGCTCAGGCCTCGCCCAGCCGGACGGGTCCTGGCAGGACGGGCCGGAGTTCATCGAGACCACGCTGATCGTGGATTCCGATGCGCCTGGCACGCGCTGGCCCGAGGACCTCGCGGAAGGCGACTGGCTGCGCCAGGCGCTGGTGATGGGGATCCGCGGCAATGCGCGCAAGCAGGGGGTGGAGGGCTTCGTGCTTGGCCTCAGCGGCGGCATCGACAGCGCCGTGGCGGCGGCCCTGGCGGCGGAGGCGCTGGGGCCGGAGCGGGTGCTGGCGGTGGCGCTGCCCACGCGCTTCAGCAGCCGGGAGAGCCTCGATCTGGCGAAGGACCAGGCCGGTCGGCTCGGGATCGGCCTCCTCGAGGTGGACGCGGACCTGCCGTTTTCAGGCGCCACAGAGGCCTTGAAGGCGGCCTTGCCGCAGCGGGAGTTCTCACTGACCGATGAGAACCTCCAGAGCCGCAGCCGCGCCATGCTGCTGATGGCGCTCACCAGCGAGGCGGAGATCCAGGGGACGCTCGGCACGAAGCGCCTGGCGGTGCTCAACACCGGCAACAAGAGCGAGGCGGCCACGGGCTACTTCACCCTCTACGGCGACGGCATCGGCGCCTTCGGGCCCCTCGCGGACTGCCTCAAGGCGCGGATCTACGCCCTGGCGCGGCAGATGGGCGAGGCCATCACGCCGGGCATCCTGAACCGCGTGCCCACCGCCGAGCTGAAGCCCGGCCAGACCGACGAGGCCAGCCTCCTGCCCTACGCCCAGCTCGACGCCATCCTCGGCGCGGCGGTCGAGGCCCAGCGGCCCGAGGAGGACCTGGCCGAGGACCTTGCCTGCTTCCTGGACGGGGAGGACCTCGCGAATGCACGCGCGAACCTGCCCCGCATCCTCGGCCTGCTGAGGGCGACGGAGTTCAAGCGGCGGCAGCTGCCCTATGGATTGAAGGTGAGCCCCAAGGCCTTCGGCATGGGCCGGCGGATCCCGCTGACGGCGATCTGAGCGGCGTAGCCAGACCCGCGCCCGCGCTGTATCCTGGCCCTCCGCCGCCGGCGTGGCGAAATGGCAGACGCGACAGACTCAAAATCTGTTTTGGGCAACCAAGTGTCGGTTCGAGTCCGACCGCCGGCACGGAATCGAGGGGCCTACTTCTTCCCGAACTGCGCGTGCCACCGCACCAGGCTCCCGTCCCGCCGCTCCATGAACCGCTCCAGCCCGGGCAGCTTCTGCATCTCGGCCTTCACGTCCTCGGGGTTCAGGGCGGGGGGCTTGACGTCGAAGGCGTCGCCGGTGAAGTGCTTGCTGAGCTTGGCGAGGGCGAAGGTGTCGAAGCCTTCGAGCACGCCGAGCAGGCCTGAGGCCAGGTCGGACTCGGTGATGGCGTCGGGGTGGGCCTCCACCCACTCCTGGCAGGCGCGCTTCGCGCTGCAGTCCTTGTAGGCGGTCGCCAGGTAGTCCCGCTGGGCCTGGACGTTGCGGGCCAGGATCCGCGCCTGGTCCTCCCGGGTCCGCCGACCCGAAGTGATCTGCACCGAGGGGTAGCGGGACTTCAGGTGCTCCGCGGCCTTGCGGGCGGCGGGGCTGAGGTTGAGGGCGTCGAGATCGGCGAACTTGCCCAAGGCGGGCTCCATGCGAGTGCTTGCTTGAATCTGACGGATCCCTCTCCCGCGCGCAACCTCGCCCCCAAGCCTCGCAAGGCGAGGAAAGCCCTGCTAGGCTACGTTCCACCTTCCGGAGCCCGCATGCGCCGCGCCGCCCTCCTCGCGTTCCTCCCCGGTCTCCTCGCCGCCCAGGGCCTCGACTACGTGAAGGAGCACTACACCAAGCGCGAGGTGCTGATCCCGATGCGCGACGGCGTGAAGCTCTTCACCGCCATCTACATGCCCAAGGATTCCGGCAAGGCCTACCCCGTGATGCTCAATCGCACGCCCTACAGCGTGGCGCCCTACGGCGAGGACAAGGTCAAGAGCGACCTGGGCCCCTCGCCCCTCTTCGGCAGGGAGGGCTTCATCTTCGTCTACCAGGACGTGCGCGGCCGCCTGATGAGCGAAGGCGACTTCGTCAACATGACACCCCATCTCGACGTGAAGCAGGGGCCCAAGGACATCGACGAGAGCAGCGACACCTTCGACACCATCGACTGGATCCTGAAGAACGTGGCGGGCCACAACGGCCGGGTGGGCCAGTGGGGCATCAGCTATCCGGGCTTCTACACCGCCGCCGGCATGGTCGGCGCGCACCCGGCCCTGAAGGCCGCCAGCCCCCAGGCGCCGGTCACCGACTGGTTCACCGGCGACGACTTCCACCGCAACGGGGCGCTCTGGCTGCCCCACGCCTTCAATTTCATGATGAACTTCGGCCAGGCCCGGCCCAAGCCCACCAGCGCCTGGCCCACGCCCTACGACCATGGCACCGCCGACGGCTACGCCTTCTTCCTCGACATGGGCGGGCTGGGGCACAGCGAGGATCCGAAGTACGCCGGGAGGCGCATCGCGTTCTGGACCGAGATGCTGGCCCATCCCACCTTCGACGCCTTCTGGCAGGCGCGGAACCTCCGGCCCCACCTGAAGGACGTGAAGCCCGCGGTGCTCACCGTGGGCGGCTGGTTCGACGCCGAAAACCTCTTCGGCGCCCTCCAGGTGCACAAGGTCCTCCAGGCCCAATCCCCGGCCACGGACGCCCGGCTTGTCATGGGCCCGTGGGTCCACGGCGGCTGGTCGCGGACCGGCGGGGACCGGCTCGGGGACGTGCGCTTCGGCTCGAAGACCAGCGAGACCTACCAGCGGGAGATCGAGTTCCCCTTCTTCATGCACCACCTCAAGGACGCTCCGGATCCGAAGCTGGCGAAGGCCACCGTCTTCGAGACCGGGACCAACGTCTGGCGCCACCTGGACGCCTGGCCTCCGAGGGAGGCGAAGGCCACCACCGTGTGGTTCGACGCCGGGAACCGCCTGGCCTGGTCCGCGCCGGCGGGGAAGGGTGCCGAGGCCTACGTGTCGGATCCGAAGCGGCCCGTGCCCTTCTGGAACGGCATCGACATCGGCATGCCCAAGGAGTACATGGTGGCCGACCAGCGCTTCGCCGCCCGCCGTCCGGACGTGCTGGTCTTCGAGACGGAACCCCTGGCGCGCGACCTCACCCTGGCCGGCCCCGTCCAGGTGCACCTCGTGGCGAGCACCACCGGCACCGACGCCGACTTCGTGGTGAAGGTGATCGACGTCTATCCCGACGATTTCAAGGATCCCGAGGCCAAGGCCCCCGAGAGCCCCTGGGACGCCAAGGCCAGCCGGCTCGGCGGCATGCAGCAGCTGGTGCGGGGCGAGGTGATGCGGGGCAAGTTCCGAAAGTCGCTCTCGAAGCCCGAGCCCTTCAAGCCCGGCGTGCCCGCGAAGGTGGACTACGCCCTCAACGACGTCTTCCACACCTTCAAGCAGGGCCACCGGCTGATGGTCCAGGTGCAGAGCACCTGGTTCCCCCTGCTGGACCTCAACCCCCAGCGCTTCATGGACATCTCGAAGGCCAGGGAGAAGGACTTCCGCGCCGCGACGGTGCGCATCCACCGGGGCGGCCCCGGGGGTTCGCGCCTGGAGCTCCCGGTGCTGGCGGGCCGTTGAGCCTCAGATGGACAGCTCGCCGAGGCGCGAAGCGTCCACCGGTGGGGCCTGGGACGCGTCCCCGGTGAGGGAGCGGAACTGCCCCGAGGCGGCGTCGTAGGCGAACACCTCGCCGGTCTCGATCTTGTAGACCCAGCCATGGAGGTGCAGCCGGCCCGTGGCCATGCCGGCGGCCACCGCCGGGTGGGTGCGCAGGTGCTCCAGCTGCACCAGGACGTTCTCCTCCACCGTGGCCGTCAGCCGAGGGGCGTCCTCGGCGAGGTGGGCGTAGCTGCCCTCGATGATGGCCTTGGTCTTCTCCGCGTGCTTCAGCCAGGCGGCGCAGGCGGGCAGGGCCGCCAGGCGCTCCGGGTGCAGCAGGGCGTGCATGGCCCCGCAGCCCGAATGGCCGCAGACGATGATGTCCTTCACGTTCAGCGCCGCCACCGCGAACTCGATGGTCGCCGCGTCGCCGCCCAGGTGGTCGTCGTAGGGCGGCACCAGGTTCCCCGCGTTGCGCAGGATGAACAGCTCGCCAGGCAGGGTCTGGGTGATGAGGTTCGGGTTGATGCGGCTGTCCGAGCAGGTGATGAACAGCGTCTCCGGCGCCTGCCGGTCCTGGAGCCGCGCGAACAGCTCCTGGTGGGTGGCGAAGACCTCCCGCTGGAAGTGGTGGATCCCTTCGACGAGCTTCTGCATGGCTCCAGATTAGCGGGGCAGGGGGGCGGCCGTCGCCTGGGGCGGGTGAGGGGCGGGAGGTGGCCTCTTTCCGGAAGCAGGCCCAGTACTGGCGACCCGTCCGTGCGGTGCGCGTGGTCGTGTTCTCCTCGACTTTGAAGTTGAACCCGACCCAGGGATTGAAATTGAGTTTGACGTTGACCTTGACCTTGACCTTGAAGTTGACCTTGACCTTCCAAAGGCATGCGAGTCCGCCGCGGCGGCTTCATGCCGCGGCGGACTCGCATGCGGCCAAGCGGAGCGCGGCAGGGGAGGGACGAAGGGGCAGGGTGGTGACGGGCTTTCGGGCGAGGCACGGCGGCGACGATCCTGCATGGCCGGCGGGTCGAACCAGATTTCGTCCCACCGTGTCCCGCGGCACGGGGACCTTCAGGATTCTTGTTCCTGCCGCGCTGTCGCTTGGCCGCACCTCGATCGGGCGTCGCCGGAAAGCGCGGCGGCGCCCGATCGAGGTGCCGTTTGAAGGTCAAGGTCAACGGCTGAAGGTCAACGTCAAGGTCAACGGCTGAAGGTCAACGTCAACGGCTCACGGTCAGCCTCAACCGGCTCCGGTCCGCGTCAACGCCGGAACGACCTCGGCCTTCATGCCACGTTACAGGCTCAGGTGCGCGAGATGCTCCTGGCTCGTGATGGGCGTGTTGGGCTCGTCGTGGATGATCTTGCCGTCGCGGAGCTTCACGATGCGGTGGGCGTGGCGGGCGATGTCCTCTTCGTGGGTGACGAGGATGATGGTGTTGCCGCGCTGGAAGAGCTGCTCGAAGAGATCCATGATCTCGATGCTGGTCTTGGAATCCAGGGCGCCGGTGGGCTCGTCGGCCAGGAGGATGGAGGGGTCGTTCACCAGGGCCCGGGCGATGGCCACGCGCTGGCGCTGGCCGCCGGAGAGCTGGTTGGGCATGTGGTCGCTGCGGCTGCCCAGGCCCACGTTCTCCAGGGCCTGCTGGGCCTTGGCGTGGCGCTCGGCGGGGGAGAGGCCGGCGTAGATCAGCGGCAGCTCCACGTTCTGCAGCGCCGTTGTCCGGGCCAGCAGGTTGAAGGTCTGGAAGACGAAGCCGATCTCCTCGTTGCGGATCTGGGCCAGCTCGTCGTCGCTCATGCTGCTGGCCAGCTTGCCGTTCAGCTCGTAGGTGCCTGTGGTGGGCGTGTCCAGGCAGCCGATGACGTTCATCATCGTGGACTTGCCCGAGCCCGAGGGGCCCATGATGGCCACGTACTCGCCCCGGGTGATGTCCAGGTCCACGCCGTCCAGGGCGCGCACCTCCATGTCGCCCATCTGGTAGACCTTCGTGATCTCGCGGAGCCGGATCAGGGGCGCGCCGTTCGGGGATGCGTCGGGCATGGGTACCTCGTAAGACATCATAATGGACCATCGACCCGGACTGGGACCTCCTAGTTTCGTTCCGGAACGCGGATTCGTTTAGGGGTGGGCCGGTCCATCGGGGATCTGGCGCCGCCGAACGGTGGCCGCCGCGGCGGCGGCGAGCAGCACCAGGCCCTCCCCGGCCAGCACCCAGCGTGGACCCTGGAAGCCCAGGGCCTGGGCGGCCTCGCCGGCGCAGAGGTTGCCGAAGGGTGTCACGCCGATGATGGCCATCAGGTAGATGGCGTTGATCCGGCCCCGCAGGGCGGCCGGGGCCCAGGCCATCACCAGCCCGCTCAGGGTGCCGGCGAAGGTGGCCTGCAGCAGGCCCATGGCCAGGAAGGCCCAGGGCGCGAGGCGTGCGTCCGGGCAGGCGGCGAGGACCAGGAGGCAGAGTCCCGCCGCCCCGAAGGCGAGGATGGCGCGGCCGAGGCGCTGGGCGGGCGGCCGCGAGGCGTGGGCCACCCCCAGGCCGCCCAGCACCGCGCCGGTGCCGAAGGCGGAGAGCAGCCCGGCGACGCCCCGCTCTCCGAGGCCGAGGAGTCTCGCGCCGTAGACGGGCAGCAGGGCGAAGTAGCCCCAGGCGAAGATCCCCGCCACCAGCGCCAGGAGGAGCACCAGCCCGAGGCCTCGGTGCCCCCGGATGGCGGTCCAGGCCTCGTGGTAGGAGAGGACCTCCCCCTCCATCGTCGCGGGCGGCGCCCGCCGCATGCGGGCCACCACCGCCAGCAGGGGGAGAAAGGTCAGGGCGTTCAGGGCGAAGTTCCCCGCCGGGCCGACGAAGGGGAACAGGAAGGCGGCCACCGTGGGCCCGAGGATGCGGCTGAGGTTGAACTGGACGCCGAGGAGGCCCATGGCGGCCGGGACGAGGCCGGGTTCCGCGAGATCGGCCACGAGGCTCTGCCCCAGGGTCATGGCGAAGGCGCCGCCGACGCCGCCGGCGAGGGCGAAGGCCAGCAGGCCGTGGAGGCCGAGGCGCCCCTTCCAGGCCAGGGTCGCCATGGCCAGGGCCAGGGCCATCAGCCAGAGCTGGGCCGCGGCCAGGGCCCGCGGCCGGTGGAGGTGGTCCGCGATCCAGCCCCCCAGCGGGATGAACACCAGGGTCGCGAGGCCGGAGGCGAAGGCCAGGCGGCCGCCCCACCGCGCGGCCTCCGCGCCCGCGAGGCTCAAGGTGAGCCACTGCTCGGTGAAGATCTGCATCCAGTTGCCGATGTTGGAGACCAGGGCCGCCAGCAGGAAGGCCCGGAGGGCCCGGGAGCGCCAGACCGGCGGCAGCTTCACGGGCGGGCCTCCACCAGCACCGCGAGGCCCAGGCCCCCGCCGATGCCCAGCGCCGCGACGCCCAGCCCGCCGCCCCGGGCGCGGAGCTGGTGCAGCAGCGTGACGACGATCCGCGCGCCGGAGGCGCCGATGGGATGGCCCAGCGCCACGCCGCCGCCGGCCACGTTGAGCCGGTCCAGGGGCAGGTCCAGCTGCCGCGCGCACACCAGCACCTGGGCCGCGAAGGCCTCGTTGATCTCCCAGAGGTCCACCTCCGAGGGCGCCAGACCGCAGCGCTTGAGCAGTTCCCGGATGGCGGGGACGGGCGCCTCCCCCATGTCCAGCGGGTCCACCGCGGCCTCCGCCCAGCCCAGCAGCTGCCCGATCCAGGCCGAGGGGGCCCCGCCCCCCAGCAGCAGCGCCGCCGCGCCGTCCGAGAGCGCCGAAGCGTTGCCCGCGGTGATCTGCCCCCGGGGGTGGAAGACGGGCTTCAGGGCCGCCAGGGCCTCCAGGCTGTCCCCGGGCCGCACGCACTCGTCATGGTCCAGCTCGGGGAGAGGCCTCAGCTCCGCGCGGAAGTCCGCCGCGGCGGCGCGGCGGTGGCTGGCCAGGGCGAAGGCGTCCGCCTCCTCCCGGGTGATCCCGTGGCGGGCCGCGAGCCGCTCCACCGTCTCCCCCATGAGGAGGCCCGTCACCGGGCAGCGCAGGCCGTCCTGGATCATGACGTCGGGGGCTTCGCGATGTCCCATGCGCAGGCCCCGGCGCAGCCCGGGCAGCAGGTGGGGCGTGTCGGACATTGCTTCACTGCCCCCGGCGAGGAGGAGGCCTGGGCGGCCCAGGGCCAGACCCTCGGCGGCGTGGATGAGGGCCTGGAGGCTGGAGCCGCAGGCCATGTTCACCGTGCTGGCGAAGCAGGCCTCCCCGAGGCCCGCCCGCATCGCGAGGGTGCGGGCCGGATTCATGCCCTGGGTGTGGCTGCGGGCCATGCCCCAGAACAGCTTGTCCGGGAGCGGCTGGTCCCGGCCCGCGAGGAGTCCGCGCACCGCGGCGGCGCCCAGGGCCACGGCCCCGAGCCCCGCCAGGGCGCCGAGGTAGCGGCCCTGGGGCAGGCGGGCGGCGGCCAGGATGCCCACCCCCGACAGGCGCTGCCCCCGAGGGTTCAACGGGCCTCCTGGGTGGGCTGGTCCGGTGTGGATTCCGGTGGGCCCAGCACCACGTCCGGGGGGAACCACGTGTCCAGCACCGCCTTGTGCCGGGCCAGCCACTCCCGGAGGGCGAAGCCGAGTCGGGAGGCGCGCGGCTGGGCGCCCGAGCGGGCGGGGAGCCCCCAGGCCTCGAGCCCCAGGCGCCGGGCCAGGAAGAGGGCCCGCGGGATGTGGTAGTCCGAGGTCACCACGATGAGCCTATGGACGCCGAAGACGTCCCGGGCCCGGCGCAGGCTGTCGTAGGTCCGCCGCCCGGCGAAGTCGCACACGATGCGCGCCTCGGGCACGTCCCGCTTGAGGAGCCAGCGCCGCATGGCCTGGGGCTCGTTGTAGTTCTGGGCGCGGTTGTCCCCGCTGACGAGGATCCAGGAGGCCCGGCCCGCCCGGTGGAGGTCCAGCGCCGCCTGCAGGCGCTCCTCGAGGCTCTCGGTGGGCTCGCCGTCCGGGTGAACGCCGGCTCCGAGCACCAGGACGGGGGCCGGGGCCCCGGGGGCGAAGGCGTCCTCCGGCCGGAGCGTCCGGGACCGGGCGGCCACCGGGAACTTTCGGTGGATCCATCCCAGATCACCCAGGAACCCCAGCCCGAGGACCAGGACCGCGGCCTTCCAGCCCCGGCCCCTCCTCGCGGGCCTCCCTTCCGGGCCCGCCCCCGCCGGAGCGGCGCCCGAGGGCTTGGACCAGCCCAGCCGGGACAGGAGGCTCCGATGGGGATTCGCCATGCTGGGTTAGCATAGATGGTTTGCCGCACACACCGCCCCTCGGGGCCCCTCCCCGGATCCGAATGAACCTCCGCATCCCCGCCCGTCCTGTCCCCGACCGCTTCCCGGCCCGGCCCCTGGCCCTCCCGACGCTCCTCCTGCTCCTCGCCGCGGGCACCGGCTGCTTCCGCGCCACGGGCCTGCAGCGCTCCGTCCTCTCGGCGGAGGAGATCCCCGCCGTGGGCGGCGACCGGCCCGCCGGACTGAAGGCCGCCGCCGGCCCGGGCGACTTCTACCTGGGCAACGACTTCCTGGAGCTCGCCGTGGACGGCACGCCCTTCGGGGAGCGCGACGCCATCGCGGGCGCGGCCAGCGGCGGCAGCATCGTGGACGTCGGCTACATCGCCCTGGACACGAGCTTCCGCCGGGTCTCCATGCCCTCCGACAGCCTGGAGCGGCTCACCCCCGTGGCGAACCTGGACCCTGACCTCTCCTTCGTCTTCGACCGCTACCAGCCGGCTTCCGACGGCGACCTCGCGAGCATCACCGCCACGGGCGGCCTCTACGATCCGAAGCACAAGCTCGCCGGGGCCTCCTGGGATTCCTCAGGCCGGGTCCAGGGCCTCACCGTGACCCACAGGATCGAATTGGCCCGCCTGGAGCGTGACCGGTTCACCCTCATCACCACGGTCACGAACAACGGGGGCACAACCCTCGCCCTGCGCAACATCGGAGATGCCCTTATCCAGCATGGGGGAGGATTCCGCGCCATCATCCCCGCCCAGAAGGACGCGGCGGGCGCGCCCATCGCGAACTGGGGAGCCCAGATCCCCGGCAGCGACTTCTCCCAGCCCCTCGCCACCGCGGTCCAGGCCCCCATGGTCGGGTTGCTGGCATCGGAACCCGGCGCCGACACGGTGGACGGGCACGCGAGCCTCGGGCTGCTTCCCATGGATGCCGACGCCCTCATGGTGGCCAGCGACCGGCAGGACGCCCTGACCCAGTCCCGTCCGCTCTACCCCGAACGGGTGGTGGTCGGCAGCCTCCCCACCTCGGGGGGGCTTGCCCCCGGGCAGTCCCTCAGCTACCGCCGCCGGCTCTATGCGGTGTACGGCACCAGCACCTCCAGCCCCATCTTGCCCGGGCAGACCACCGGCCTCATGAACATCATGCAGGTGGACCGCGGGACGCTGCGCCAGCAGGACTACGGAATCCTCGTCTACAAGGCCTTCGGCACCATGGCCCGCGCCGGGACCCTCCAGACCGAGATCCGCTTCGAGCGGAACATCGGCTCCCCAAGCTCACCCCTCTGGCAGCTGGAGCGCGTGGACTGGCTCGAACCTCAGGACCTCGTCCCTCCCACCGCCATCCTTGGAGGCGGCACAGGGACTCCGGTCTACTCGGCCTACCTGCCGACGGGGACCTATCGCATCGTGGCCCGCAACCGCAACGAGCAGGCCACGTTCACGAACCTTACGAACATCGAGATCGACTCCACGTCACCCCATGTCGCCGCGCCTGTCCTCGTGTCCAAGACGCAGACCTTCGTGATCGGCGAGGATCTGGCCCCGGAGCGCCCTCGACTCCAGGCGCTCGACGGAAGCCTGAAGGACTCGCTGCTGACGACGCACTTTTTCAGCACCATCGGGCCCGACCAGGCGGTCACCTTCTACCAGCCCGCGAAGCTCACCTTCGCCGCCCAGGACGGAGGCGCGGACCCGGACTGGCGGCGGTCCCGCACGCTGGGGTCCATCTTCGACCAGAACTCCAAAAGCCTCCTGGCGCTGTCCGCCAGCGTGGGGGCTTTCAGGTTCAAGGGCGGCAACCAGGTCTTCGGGGCCTCCTTCCTCAGCAGCTCTCCAGAACCCGCCCTGCTGGCGCGGGGGGCCTACAGCGTCTATGCCTCACGGGGGCCCCTCGCGAATCTCGAGTCCACCTCCCTTCGGGTCAGCCCTGGCCAGGACCTCTTCTCCACGGTCCACACCATCGTGATGTTTCCGAGGGCGGTTCCCCAGGGCTGGGTGCCCATGGACATTCCCGGACCGTCCCAGGCCACCACGGGCGGTCTCCTCCCGGTCGAGAAGCTCGCTTCGGCCCTGGCGGAGGACGTCCAGGTGGTGGGCTTGACGGAGACGGATCGGCATGCGGATGCGGAAGCCCTCCGCTCGGACTTCCTCTATGAGTTCGGCTCCACCCCGGACACGGACTCCAACCGCACCCTCATCGCAGGAAAGCCATTCGTCTTCGGCGCGCGTTCCTCCTCCCTCGGCGTCTATGGCGACGTGACCGCCCTCTTCGTTCCCAAGCCCAGCGGCGACATCCGCAACGGGGCCCGGGCCTCCCGGGGCTGGACCCTGGCGGACTTCCTGGCCCAGGCCGAGGGGAGCTTCAACGTGGTCCACCGGCCCCGGGGTCCGCAGGGTCTCCTCACCCAGAAGGGGTTCAACTCCACCGTGCCCCTCGGCACCGGTGTGAACGCCTGGTGGACGGCCCAGGGGCCCTTCTCCCTCGGCCGCACCCAGGGCAGCTTCGAGGCCCTGGAGCTCCTGCGGGGCGAGGGCTTCGATCCGGCCAACCCCTCGGCGTGGTTCAACGAGTTCAAGCAGGTCCGCGCCGACTGGTTCGCCCTCCTGAACCAGCAGACCCCCACGACATTCACGAAGGCCCTGGGGCTCAGCTCCGCGCGGTTCAGCCTGGACACGCCCGTGGGGCACGCGCGCACCTACCTCAAGACGGGCTCGACCACGCTGAAGCAGGAGGACCTCGGGCCCGTGCTCTCGGCGTTGAAGTCCGGCGCGGCGGTGGCCTCCACGGGCCCGCTGCTGGACGTCGCCGTCGGCGCCGCGGGTCCCGGAAGCCTGGTGTCGGGCCCCGTCTCCTCCGTCAACCTCTCCGTCGTCATCACCGCCGGGGATTGGGTGCCCGTGGACGAGGTCCGCGTGGTGGTGAACGGGCAGGTGGTCCAGACGGTCAACGTGGCGGCCACCTTCACCCGCACCGACCTCCGCACCTGGAGCGGCAATCTCACCGTGAACCTGCCGTCCGGCAAGGACGCCTGGATCGTGGTGGAGGCCGGCGTGCCCCTCGGCACCAGCGGCGCCTACGCCCCGGCCTCCCCCTGGGCGAAGATCTACCGCGGCATCTATCCGGTGGCGGTCACGAACCCGATCTTCGTGGACGCCAACGGTGGCGGCTACGTGCCGCCTGGGCTCTAATCTAGATCCGCCTTCCGGAGTCGCCGATGCCCGTGGACCTGGTGCCTGAGCGGCTGCCGGAGGACACCGACGCCGAGCGCAGCCTCCTGGCCACCCTTTGCGCGCCAGGGGCGGAGCCCCTGGCCGCGGACATCGCCTTCGCGCTCGAGGAGGATGACTTCGTCCACCCGGCCCACCGCGCGATCTTCAAGGGGCTGCGGGCCCTCCTGCAGGCCCGCCTGGAGGTCAACGCCCTCACCCTGAAGGACGCCCTGGACCAGGAGGGCGCCCTCAACACCGTGGGAGGCTACCCCGGCCTCGTGGAGATCCTGAGCGCCGAGGAAGTGGGCCGCCCCCAGGTCCTGGCCGACCTGATCCGCCGGAAGCACCGGCAGCGCCAGCTCATCCGCCTCGGCGCCCAGCTCGCGCGCCAGGCCGCCGACGAAGAGGCGCCGCCGGAGTCCCTGGTGGAGCTCGCCGCCCAGGACCTCTTCCGCCTCGCCCAGGGGGACACGAAGGCCAAGGGCCTGCAGCACATCAAGGCCATCGCCGACGAGGCCATCGAGGGCCTCGTGGACCGCATCGAGGGCCGCGGCGCCCCGGGCCTGCGGGTGGGCTTCCCGCGCCTGGACGCCATCACCCAGGGCTTCCAGCCGGGCAACCTGGTGATCCTTGCCGCCCGCCCCGGCATCGGGAAGACCTCCTTGGCCCTGAACTGGCTGCTCCGCTCGGCCCTGCACCAGGGGGCCCACGCCGCCTTCTTCAGCCTCGAGATGAGCGCGGAGGAGGTCTTCATGCGCCTCCTCAGCGCCCACGCCCGGGTGAACATGAAATCGGTGCTGGCCGGGGCCTTCGACGCGGCGACCGAGGCGAGGCTCTACGCCAGCCGGGACGAGCTCATCAGCCTGCCCATCTTCATCAACGACCAGGCGAGCATCACGGTCCCCCAGATCACCGCCCAGGTGGACCGCCACCTCAGCTCGGTGAACGCCAGGCTGGACCTGGTGATCATCGACTACCTCCAGCTCCTCAGCAGCCCCGAGGGCAGCCGCGCCGCCAAGCAGAGCGAGGCGGTGCGCATCGGCGAGATCAGCCGCGGCCTCAAGCTCCTGGCCAAGGACCGGGGCCTGCCCATCGTGGTGCTCTCCCAGCTCAACCGCGAGGTGGAGCACCGCACCGGCGGGCGGCCCCAGCTCAGCGACCTCCGCGACTCCGGCGCCCTGGAGCAGGACGCCGACATCGTGGCCTTCATCCACCGCCGCAGCGCCCAGGGCCAGGTGGACGCCGAGCCCGAGCGCACGGCGGAGCTCATCGTCGCCAAGCACCGGAGCGGGCCCACGGGCAGCATCCCGCTCTATTTCGAGGGCGAGTACGCCACCTACCGGGAGATGGAGCGGGTGGCGGAGAGCAGTTTCTGAGGCTGGCGCCGGGCCGCGGGATCAGTAGGCGATGAGGTAGCCGAAGGCGGTGATGTTCTCCCCGGTCTCCGTCCAGGGCACCTCGATGACGAAGGAGGGCGCCGCCTTGGTGGTGAAGGCGAACCCGGCGGTGAAGGAGAACGTGTCGGCCTTCGAGAACTTGTTCGCGAAGGAGCCGGTGAAGTCCACGTCGAGCCCGACCACCTGTCCGCCCAGGTCGGCCTGCTGGAGGTAGAAGCGCCCGGCCTCCGTCACGCCGCTGAGGGCGCGGTAGGGCTCGATGGCCACGTCGGTGATCACCAGGGCCTGGGAGGCGGGAATCTTCCAGTCGTCGGTGTAGGAACCATCGATGCCGATCAGGCTCATCTTGGATCGCGTGATGGCGTTGTCCGAGGCGGACTTGGAGAAGCGCACGCGCACCATCTGCTTCGCGGGCACGTTCAGGTGGCCCGACTGGGCGGCGAGGGACAGGGGTGCGAGGGCCGAGACGGCGAGGGCGGCGGCGAGGGCGAGGGATCTGGGCATGGAGCCTCCGGTGGGGATGGATCCAGGCTGGGAGGGCAGAGGTCCAAGGGTAAGGGCCAGTTCTTGGGTTTCCGGGTAGACCACTTTGGAGATCCGGTCAGGAGGTGGGACCGCGGCCCGAAGCTCGCGTCCCGGCCTGTCCGGCCTTGACGCTTCGCGTCTGGCACCTCGATCGGCGATGGACGGAAGGCTTGTCCATCGCCGATCGAGGTGCTCTTGAAAGATCCAGGTCAACGGCAAGGTCAAGGTCAACGACCCGACCCGGAACCGAGGCCCCATCGCCGTCCAGCGCAGAGCGGGGACAGGGGTCTGTCGGTCAGGGATCCCTGGGGGTGTCGCTCCCCGGTCACTCCAGGCCGAAAGTCCCCGTCTCCAACGCCTTCTTCTCGGTATCGCCTCCGGCGATACGCGAGGCCGCGACTCTGGGCTTGCGGCCTCGCGCGGGTCCCCGGTCACTCCAGGCCGAAGGTCCCCGTCTCCAGCTCCTTCTTCTCGGTATCGCCTCCGGCGATACGCGAGGCCGCGACTCTGGGCTTGCGGCCTCGCGCGGGTCCCCGGTCACTCCAGGCCGAAGGTCCCCGTCTCCAGCTCCTTCTTGACCACGCTCATGAACTGGTCGGCCACGGCGCCGTCGATGACGCGGTGGTCGAAGCTGAGGCCGGAGAACATCATCTGCCGGATGGCGATGGCGTCGCTGCCGTTCTCGTCGGTGACCACCACCGGGCGCTTCACGATGCCGCCGATGGACTGGATGGCCACCTGGGGCTGGTTGATGATGGGCAGGCCGAAGACGTCGCCGAAGACGCCGGGGTTGGTGATGGTGAAGGTGCCGCCGCCGATCTCGTCGGGCTTGAGCTGCTTGGCCCGGGCGCGGTCGGCGAGGTCGTTGAGGCTGCGCGCCAGGCCACCGAGGTTGAGGCTGTCGGCGTTCTTCACCACGGGCACGATGAGGCCCCAGTCGAGGCTCACGGCGATGCCCAGGTTGATGTCCTGCTTGTAGACGATGTTGTCGCCGTCCACGGAGCTGTTGACGATGGGGTACGCCTGCAGGCCCTTGATCACCGCCTTCATGATGAAGGGCATGAAGCTGAGCTTGGTGCCGTAGGTCTCCTCGAAGGCCTTGCGGTGCTTGGCGCGCAGGCGCGCCACGTTGCTCATGTCGATCTCGAAGACCGTGTAGACGTGGGGGCTGGTGCGCAGCTTCGAGTTGACCATGTTGTCCGCGATGATCTTGCGCATCCGGCTCATGGGCTCGACCTTCACCCGCTCGCCGCTGGCGAAGGCGGGCACGTGGGGCGCCGGCGGCACCGCGAGGCCGGGCACTGCGCCGAGGGTGGGCGCGGAAGGATCGTGGGCGGGGGCCATGCGGGGCATCTCGCCGCTCAGGGGCGCGGCGGTGGGCGCGACCGCGGGCGCGGCGCCGCGCTTCGCCAGGTAGGCCTCCATGTCCTCCTTGGTGACCCGGCCGTTCTGGCCGCTGCCGGGTACGAGGGCGAGGTCCACGCCGTGCTGCTTGGCCATCTCGCGCACCAGGGGCGAGGACTTGCTGCGGAGGCGGCCCTCGAGGCTGTTGTCGTCCTCGGTGGCCATGGGGTGGACCGGAGCGGCGACCTTCGCTTCGGCGGCGGCCGGGGACGGAGCGGAGGCGGCGGGCGCCGCGCCGCCCCTGCCGAGCTCGGAGGCGTCGCCAAGGCGCGCCACCACCGTGCCCACGGGCACGGTGACGTTCACGTCCACGAGGATCTCGAGCACCGTCCCGGCGATGGGGGCCGGGATCTCGGCGTCCACCTTGTCGGTGCTGATCTCGTAGAGGGTCTCGTCCTTGCCGATGGCCTCGCCGACCTTGCGGTGCCACTTCAGGATGGTGGCTTCCGCGATGCTCTCTCCCATCTGGGGCATGACGACGTCGAAGGGCATGGGTTCTCCTAGGCGGACAGGTCCGGGGACTGGCGGTGGTGGTCGGTGGCGAGCTGGAAGGCGTGGGCGATCTCGAGCAGACGGACGTCCCCCAGCGCCGGGCCGATGAGCTGGAGCCCCACCGGCAGGCGCCGGGATGGATCGGAGGGGGAGGGGGCGAAGCCGGCGGGCATGGAGAGGCAGGGCAGGGAGGCCAGCGGGCCGGCCACACTGTAGGCGTCCGCGAGGTGCATGGCGAGAGGGTCGGTGGAACGGGCCCCGAGCTCGAAGGGGAGGAATGGGCTGGTGGGCGTGGCGAGCACGTCCACGGACGCGAAGGCCCGCTCGAAATCGCGGCAGACGAGGGCGCGGGCCCGCTGGGCCTTCAGGTAATAGGCCTCGTACCAGCCCCGGCTTAGACAGAAGGCGCCCAGGAGGATCCGCCGCTTGACTTCGGGGCCCAGGCCCGCGTCCCGGGCGGCTTCCGCGGCCTCTCGAAAGGTCGCGCCCGGGCTCCCGGGACCGAACCGGGCCCCCTCGTAGCGGCTGAGGTTGCTGCTGACCTCGCTGGTGCAGAGCAGGTAGTACGCGTCGAGGGCGACCTCCGTGTGGGGCAGGGAGACCTCGCAGAGCACGGCGCCTGCGGACTCGAGGACCTCAAGGGCCGAGTCCACGGCGGCGCGGACGCCGGCCTCCACGCCGGGGCCGTGGTACTCCTTCGGCAGGCCGATCCGCAGGCCCCGGAGCTCCGCGGGCCTCAAGGGTTCGAGCCCCTCCACCCCGGGAAGGTCGGTGGAGGTGGCGTCCCGCGGGTCGCGCCCCGCCATCACGGAAAGGCAGCGGGCAACGTCCGCCGCGCTGCGGGCCACCGGGCCAGGGACGTCCAGGCTCGAGGCCATGGCGGCGAGGCCGCTCCGGCTGAGCACCCCGTAGGTGGGCCGAAGGGCGGTCGCTCCGCAGAAGGCCGCCGGCAGCCGGACCGACCCCCCGGTGTCGCTGCCCAGGGCCAGGGGCGCGTAGCCCGCGGCGACGGCCACGACCGAGCCGCTGCTGCTTCCGCCCGGCACCCGGGAGGGATCCCAGGGATTCCGCGTCGCGCCGAAGGCGCTGTATTCGCCGCTGGAGCCCATGGCGAACTCGTCCAGGTTGGCCTTGGCCAGCGGCACCGCGCCCGCGCGCTTGAGCCGTTCCACCACGGTGGCGTCTTGGGGCGGGCGGTAGCCCTCCAGCATCCTGGAGCCGCAGGTCATGGGGGCGCCGGCCAGGCTGAAGTTGTCCTTCAGGACCACCGGCGCGCCAAGAACGGGGTTACGCTCGCCCCGGCCCAAACGCAGGTCGGCCTGGCGCGCGGCTTCCATCACGGCCTCCCGGTCCACCCACAGGATGGCGTTCAGACGGCCATCATGGGCCTCCATGGCGTCGAGGGAGGCCCGGGCCAGGTCCTGGGCGCAGACATCGCCGCGGTCCAGTCCCTCCCTCCAATCCATCGCAGCGCCAGCAGGCATCCTCATCGGCTCCAGGACCTCCCAGTGTGCCATCAACCTTCCGTCAGGCCAGGGATCGAAGCGGCGCGGCGGGCCCGCCGGCGGGAACCCGCGGAACCCCGGCGGGATTGCCGATTGCCATGCGGGCGGGTCCTGGCGATCCTGGGTCCCGCTTCTCCCGCGCCCCCCCATACCGCTAGCATGGGGACTCCCCCTACCTTCCTGTTGGAAATAGGCTACCATCCACACAGCTCCCATCTGACCAGGCCGGTCCCCCTCCACCCGCGTTCTTCGTCCTCGAAGTCCAGTCGCCCATGAACCCTTTCGAGATCCTGGAATTGCTGCCCGGCGCCTCCATGGACGAGATCAAGTCGGCCTACCACCGCCTCGCCAAGCAGTGGCATCCCGACCGGTTCTCCGGGGACCAGAAGGCCGCCGCCGAGGACCGGTTCCGGATGCTCTCTGAGGCCTTCAACGCGCTGAAGGACCCGGACAAGCGGCGTGCCTACGAGGACCAGTTCAGCAGGCAGGCGGCGCCCTCCGCCGTCCCCGAGCCGAAGCGGACGCCCATCCCCGAACGGACCCCCGACGACTGGTTCAACGAGGCGAAGGAGTCCCTGGCCCAAGGCGATCTTGAACGCGCCCTCGGGCTGGTCCAGTACGCCATCCGCCTGGACCCGAACAAGGCCCCCTACCACACCCTGATGGCGGACCTCATCGAGAAGTCCACCGGGAACCGGCGCGCGATGATCCGCTGTTTCGAGACGGCCCTGCGCCTCGAACCCAAGGACATCGACTCCCAGATCAGGCTCGCGGAACTCTTCAGGGCGGAAGGCATGCAGGCCCGGGCGGACCGGATGCTCCAGGAGGCCCGGCGCATCGCGCCGAACCACAAATTTTTCAAGGCAGAGGCCAGGGCCGCCGCCGCGGAGGCCAAGGCCGCCGCAGGGAAGATCGCCCCCGGGGGCAAGGCCGCAGCCGCAGCCGCGGAACTGAAGGATCGCCTCCAAGCCCTCTGGGGCAAGGTCGCGAAGAAGGGATGACGATGCGCTTGATCGCCGCAGGCAAAACCGATGTCGGCTGCGTCCGGAAGCACAACGAGGACAACCTCCTTCTGGACACGGAACTCGGCCTGCTCGTGGTCGCGGACGGGCTGGGTGGGCACGCGGCCGGGGAGATCGCCAGCAAGATCGTCGTGGACCGGGTGGCCCATTTCATCTCCCAGACCGTGGAGAAGGACCGCACCTGGCCCCTGGAATACGACGTCAACCTCAATTACGACGGGAACCGACTGAAGGTCGCCCTGCTCCTCAGCGACCAGGCCATCGCCGAGGACATCAAGACGAACCCTGAACGGGAGACCATGGGCTCCACGGTGGTGGCCTGTCTGGTCCATGGACGGAAGGTGACCATGGCCCACGTGGGGGACTCCCGGGCCTACCTCGTGGGTCGGGAGGGCATCGTCCAGATCACCCGTGACCACTCCTGGGTCGCGGAGCAGGTCGCCCACGGCATCCTCACCCCTTCGGAAGCCAGGGTCCATCCTTTCCGGAACGTGATCACCCAGGCCCTCGGGAACGGGGGGGACCTGGATGTCGCCATCCAGGAACTCGAACTCGGGGAAATGGATCGTCTTTTGCTTTGCTCGGACGGCCTGTCAGGAATGGTCAGCGATCAGGATATTTGGAACATCGTGAATGAATCCACTTCGCTCGAGGAAGCGGTAAATCGTCTGGTTTCACGAGCAAAGGAGAACGGTGGCGAGGATAATGTCACTGTCATCCTCGCTGCGGTCGAATCCGAAGAGGTGGAGCCATCTGAGGGAAATGCTTGACGTACACTTGAGCAGCGTTAGAATTTAGAACCATTCATCACCTAAGCGAGGCTCCCAGTGGGTCTTTTCGGCAGCAAGAGCAAAACGCTTGTCGGCCTGGACATCGGTTCCGGCGCGGTGAAAGTCTGCGAACTCCAGGCCGTGGGCAAGGGCAGTTCCCAGCGTTACCGCCTGCAGAAGCTCGGCATGGTCTCCGTCCCGGCCGAAGCGATCGTGGACGGGGAGATCATGGACTCCAACGCCGTGGCCTCCGCGATCCGCCAGGTCCTGGCGGAGCAGAAGATCAAGTCCAGGGACGTCGCCATTTCGGTGTCCGGCCAGCAGGTGATGGTCAAAAAGGTGACGTTCCCGCTGATGAGCCCCGCGGAACTTGCGGAATCCGTCCGTTGGGAGGCCGAGAGCTTCTTCCCCGCGGGGCAGGGCCTGGATTCCTACGCCCTCGACTACGCGGTGCTGGAGGAGCGGGCCTCCGAAGGGAACATGGACGTGGTCCTCGTGGCCTGCCGCAAGGACAAGCTCGAGTCCTACGCGAGCTGCGTAGCGCAGGCAGGGGCGCGACCCCTGGTGGTGGACGTGGACGTCTTCGCGCTCCAGAACGCCTACGAGGCCAACAGCACCCCTGGCAACAGCGACGAGGTCGTCGCGCTTGTGAACATCGGCGCGAACTTCACGAACCTGGCCATCCTCGTCGGTAACCGGTCGGTCTTCTGGCGCGACATCGCCTGGGGCGGGCACCGCTTCACCGACAAACTCGTGGAGGACTGGGGGGTGAGCCCGGAAGGCGCGGAGATGCTCAAGCAGGGGCAGTCCGCCGAGGGCAGGAACCCGGACGAGGTCGCCCCCAGCCTAGCCGCCATCGCGGACGGGTTCGCCGACGAACTCAGCCGCACCATCGACTTCTTCCGGTCCAGCTTCAAGGTGGACCGCCTTGACCGCGTCCTCCTGGCGGGAGGCAGCGCCAAGGTGTCCGGCCTGACGGACGTGCTCTCGGACCGCCTCCGGGTCTCGGTCGAGCGGATGAACCCCTTCCTGCTCATCGAGTTCGATGACCGCAGCGTGGATCCCGCCGCGGCCAGGGACATCGGCTGCTCGGCCACCGTGGCGGTCGGCCTGGCGCTTCGCCAAGTGGGGGACCGATGATCAAGATTAATCTCCTCGGCGACGCCCTCGCGCAGGGGGGCGGGAAAAAGGCCGACCGGGCTGAACCGGCCCAAATCTACGGCGAGGCCGAGGGCGGAGGCCGCTCGAGCCTTCCCATCGCAGGCGGCATCGTGTTCCTCCTCTTCGCCTCCATCGGCGGCGTCTATCACATCTTCCTGGGCAACGAGGTGCAGAGGGCGGAGGCGAAGAAGGCCGACCTCGAGCGCCAGCGCGACGAGCTGAAGAAATACATCGACCTCGAGCGGCAGTTCCGTGACAAGAAGGAGATGCTGGCAAAGAAGGAGGAAATCATGCAGGGGCTGCGGAAGAACCAGCAGCTCCCGGTCCATTTCCTGGAGGAACTCGCGAACAGCCTGCCCGACGACGTCTGGTTCCGCGAGATCACCCAGCGCGGGATGAACATCAGCATCAAGGGGGAGGCCCGCACCTTCGAGGCCATCAACCTCTTCTACACCCGGCTCCAGAGCCGGACCCGCTGGTTCAAGAACATCAACTACCCGGGCGCCGAGCGAAAGGGCACGAACCTCGAATTCTCGCTTTCCTTCGACCTCCAGAACCCGGCCTGAGGAGATGCGATGAACCCCCAACTCACCAAGCAGATCGGGATCGGGGCCGCCGCGGGCGTGGTGGTCGCCGCCCTCTGGTATTTCGCCCTCAACGGCAAGAGGGATGAGCTCAAGGCGACCCTGGCCACCATCGAGAACCTCCAGAAGGAGGTGGACAAGGGCAACGGCCTGAAGGCCAACTACGAAAAGCTCAAGGTCGAGGTCGCGAACCAGGAGAAGCGGATCGAGGAACTCATCAAGATCATGCCCACCGAGCAGGACAGGGCCGAGATGACCATCCGCATCAAGAAGCTCGCGGACACCGCCGGGATCGACCAGACCTCCTTCAGCCTCGAGTCCCCCGCGTCCAAGAACTACTACAAGGAGTACCCGGTCAAGTTCAACTACCGGGTGGGCTACCACTCCTTCGGCCAGTTCGCCTCCCTGATCTCGGGTTACGACAAGATCATCAACCTCTCGGAGATGTCGTTCCGCCGGGTGGACAACCAGAAGGGCTCGGTGTTCCCCGCGGTCGTCACCTGCCGAATCAGCGCCTTCGTCTACAACCCCGCGCCTCCTCCGGACGCCGCGGCCCCCGGCCCGGCCGCCAAGCCGGCCCCCAAGCCCAGGCCCGCCGGCGGCAAGGGCGGGGACGACTGAGGATTCCATGATCCGAACCCGACCCCTTCCCCTCCTCGTGGCCCTCGCCTCTGGCCTCGGCCTCGCCGGCCAGGAACCCGCGAAGCCGGCCGAACCCCCGGCGGACGTCAAGCCGGCCGGACCCTCCCCCGAGGACCTGATCGCCCAGAGGGCGACCCCCTACAGGCCCACGCTCACCCGGGACCCCTTCCAGTCCCCCACAGAGATCGACGTCGTGAAGGGCGGTGACCTCGTGGACGACATCTCCGTCAAGGGCGTGGTCAAGAAGGATGGCAAGACGCTCGCCGTCGTCTCGGACAGTCGCGGGATGGTCCGCTGGCTGCCCGTCGGTTTCAAGTTCCGGGACGGCATGATCGCGGCCATCGACGACAAGTCCGTCACTTTCCACCAGTGGGACGTGAATTCCAGCGTCCAGACCGCGTTCCGCGTGGTCAAGAAGACCTTCAAGCGCGAGGAGGCCAAAAAATGAATGCTCGCCTGAGTTCCCTGCTCGTGGCCGGAAGCGTCTTCGTCGCGGGGTCGCTGACCTCGCCGCTCGCGGCCTACGCGCCGGCCGCCGAGGGCGCCGCCGGGGCCTCCCTCCAGGGCGCCACCCTCGCGTCCCAGGACGCGCGATCGGCCTCCCTCAAGCTCGACCTGCCCGGGTATGCCGGCACGCCCCGCCTCCAGGTGCTCACGAATCCCTTGAGGATCGTGGTGGACCTCCCTGGCGTGGACCGGGGCACCCAGCCCACCCGCAAGGACCTGGCGGCCCTTCAGCACCCGCTCATCCTCAAGACACGGCTCGCGCAGTTCGAGGTCGCCCCCACCCCGGTCACCCGGCTGGTCCTCGAGGTGAAAGAAGGCACCCAGGTCCTGGTCGGCACGGTCCCCGGCGGCGTGAGGGTTGACCTCAACGCCGGAACGGGTGTCTCCACCGCGAAGCTCATGCAGGGCATGCAGGCCCCCGCCGTCCGTCCGTCGACCGAGCCGGTCACGGAGGTGGCGCCTGTGGTCGTCTCCATGCCGGTCCTGCCGAAGCCCCTGGAGACCGAGGTGATCGCCGCCAGCGTGTCGCCTGAGGCCGTGACGGCGGAGACCAAGGCCCCTGAGGCCAAGGGGTCCGATCCAGCGCCCGCGGCGCCCGCCGCCCCGGAGCCGGCCAGGACGGAGACCAAGCTCGCGGAAGCCAAGCCGGATGTCGTCCCGGCAGCCCCCCAGCCCGCTGCCAAGCCCTCCCTGCAGCCCATTCCGGCCGTGGGAGCCTCGGTCCAGTCCCTGCCCAGCCTTTCCGCCTCCTCCCTGCTGCCCCTGAGCCTCGGCGCCGCGGCGACCGCCGCCACCCCCGCGCCCGTGCAGGTCCCGCGGGACAGCCAGGCCCGCAGCGGCAAGACCCTCGCGGACGCCCCGACCCTTTGGAAGGGCTCCAAGATGTCCATCGACGTCCAGAACGCCGACATCAAGGTGTTCCTCGGCATCCTGGCCGACGCCGGCCACCTCAACCTGGTCATGGACCAGGACGTCCAGGGCATCTACAACTTCAAGTTCACCGACACCCCCTGGGACCAGATCCTGGACGTCGTGCTCAAGAACGCCGGGCTCGGCAAGGAGATCCAGAACGGCGTGCTCCGCGTCGCCAAAATCAAGAAGCTCCAGGAGGAGGAGGAGGACCGCCGGAAGCTGGACGAGGCCAAAGCCCTCGCCGGCCCGCTGCAGAGCATCACGCGCCCCCTCTCCTATGCGAAGGTGTCCGAGGTCAAGGCGATCATCGAGAAGATGCTCACCAAGCGCGGTAGCGTGATCCTGGACGACCGCACCAACACCCTCATCATCACGGATCTCTCCAGCAACCTCGTGGTGATCGACGATCTCATCTCTCAGCTGGACGTGCAGATCCAGCAGGTGCAGATCGAGGCGCGCGTGGTGGAGGCCACGGGAAGCTACGAAAAGGCCTTCGGCGTGAAATGGCCCACCGCCAGCACCGGCGCCGCGGACCTCACCGTGGGCGGGAACGCCGCTCCCTGGGGCGCCTTCGACTCGCCGTCGTGGAACAGCGTGAACAACCGCCCGGGCCTCGGCCAGAACGCGGCGGCCGTCGCCTTCTCCCCCGGCAAGGAGGGAGTCACCAGCATCTCCTCGCCCGCTGGGGAGTTCTGGGTCTCCTTCCTCAGCAACCGCTTCAGCGTCAACTTCATCCTCCAGGCCCTCGAGAAGGACGGGAAGATCAAGATCGTCTCCTCCCCGAAGGTCGTGACCCAGAACAACAAGAAGGCCAAGATCCTGGCCGGCGAGAAGATTCCCTACCCGACCCAGCAGGGCGGCGCGCAGGGAGGCGCCATCACGGTCGCCTTCGCCGACGCCAACCTCGAACTCGACGTGACGCCGCAGATCACGAACGAGGGCACCATCATCATGGACATCAAGGTGGAGAAGGCCGAGGCCGACTTCAGCCGCACCGTGAACGGCACGCCCACGATCCTGCGGAAGGCCATCGAGACCCAGGTCCTGGTCCGCGACGGCGGCACGGCCATCCTCGGCGGCGTGTACAGCAACACGACCTCCGACGGCACCACCGGGGTCCCCTTCCTCTCCAAGCTGCCTCTGATCGGCTGGCTCTTCCGGAACAAGACCCACGAGGAGAAGAACGCCGAACTGCTGATCTTCATCACGCCCAGGATCATCAAGAACTAGGCGGACACCCGGGACGAAGGGAAGGGCCCCGATCGGGGCCCTTCCTCGTCGGGGCCGTCCGGCCGTGGAGGCCGGGCTGCCTAGCCTGGGCGTGGGCCGGCTTCCAGGCCTAGGCGTGGGCCGGGGTCTTCCCGGGGATCGGCAGGGTGCGCACCAGGCGCTTGCAGCCGTTGCAGAGGATCGTGTAAGTGTCCGGAACCTCGAGGTGGTACAGGAAGCCCGGGCCCTCCATGACGTCCTGGCTGACCTTCTCCAGGTGCCCGAAGTGGTATTCGGCGATGCGGACGCTCTGGGGGGCCGTCAGGTCTTGGCCGCAATGGGGACAGGAAAGGGCTGCCATGGGGTTCCTCAGCGTGGCGAGTCGTTCACCTGTGAAGAAGGTACCAGAGGAGCAGCGCGACGAGGCTCACGAGGGCGACGGAGAGGATCAGCTTCATCAGCAGCCTCCCGAGCTTCCAGAGCGACCAGAGGACCAGGAAGGCGACGAAGGCCGCCAGCAGGGATAGGATCCAGGGTTGCTTCACGACTTCCGGCCCTCGGCGTCCCAGGCATAGAACCCGGCCCCGGCGCCTCGGCCCGTGCGCCCCTCGGCCACCAGGCGCTCCAGGACCGCGGGGGGGGCGAAAGCCGGGGCGCCGGTGGCCGCGTGCAGGCGGCGGGCGATGGCGAGCCGCAGGTCGAGGCCGATGCGGTCCGACAGCTCCAGGGGACCCACGGGATGGCCGTAGCCTCCGACCATGAGGCGATCGATCCCGTCCCGGTCCGCGGCGCCGGTCTCCAGGAGGCGCATGGCCTCCAGGCCCTGGGCGAGGGCCATCCGCGTCGCGGCGAAGCCGTCCTGGTCCCGCACCCGGACCACCGTCCTGCCGAGCTGTGCCGCGAGGGACGAGGCCGAGGCCACGTCCGCATCACGGGCCCCCTCCGGCACCGCGAGTTCGAGCACGTCCATGCGCTCCACGGGCACGAAGCCGTGGAAGCCCAGGGGCGCCTCCCCGGATCCCGCCGCCCGCGCCTGCGCCGTCATGGGGATCGAGGAACTGCCCGAGAGGCGGAGCCCCGGCCAGCCCTCGAGGCGCCGCCATAAGCCGGCCTTCTCGAGGAGATCCTCGGGGAGCGCCTCCAGCACCGCGTCGGCCCACGCCAGGCCCTCGGCCAGGCTGGAGGCGGCACCGATCCGCGCCCTCGCGAGGTCCCGATGCGCGGGGTCGAGGCGGCCGCGGGCCACGTCCCGGTCCCAGACCTCATGGATGCGGCGCAGGCCCGCCTCGCCATGGGTCCGGTCCCGGCCGAGGAGCCGCACCTCCAGGCCGCAGCGCGCGGCCCAGGCGGCCAGGGAGCGGCCGTAGGCCCCGGGGCCGGCCACCAGCATGCGGCGCACGTCGTTCGGGGGGGGGTCATCCATCAACTCGAGGCCTCCGATGCATCCGGGTCCGGGCTCCTGCGCGGCGTTTCGGCCGGGCGCCCCTCCGTGGCTATGATGGGGGTCACGCCTCCGCCATCCTAGCGGACCGCGGACCCCCGGAAATCACCCGTCCTCCCGTCCGCTGGGAAGCCCGTTCCGAAGCTCCTTCATGCTGATCGACTACGCAGCGCTCACCCATCCAGGCCGCGTGCGCAAGAACAACGAGGACGCCTACCTCGTCAATGCGCTGGACGGCGAGGAGCCCCTGGTCAGCGGGCCCCTGCGCAGCCGCAGCATCTGCAAGAACGGCCTGCTGGCGGCGGTGGCCGATGGCATGGGTGGCGCGGCCGCCGGCGAGGTGGCGAGCCGGGAAGGCCTGGCCGCGGTGGCCGTCTACCTCTTCGGACACTGGGGGCGCATCCCGGAGGCCGAGGTCAGTGAAGCCCTCCTCATCGAGGCCATGCGGGGCTCCGTGGAGGAGGCCTCGAAGGCCGTGCTGCGCTGGTCCGACGACGACCGCACGGCCCGCGGCATGGGTTCCACGCTCACGTCCGTGATCATCTGGAACGGCTGCGCCTACATCGCCCAGATCGGGGACAGCCGGGCCTACCTCTTCCGCCGGGGCGACCTGGTACAGCTCACCACGGACCAGACCCTCGTCCACGAGATGATCGCGGCGGGCTCGCTGACGCCGGAGCAGGCGCGGGTGCATCCCCAGCGCAACATGATCACTCAGGCCCTGGGCTGCCCCACCCCCATCGTGCCCGTGCTCGGGAAGGCGCCCCTGCGCCGGGGCGACCGGCTCCTCATCTGTTCCGACGGCCTCCACGGGGAGGTGGACGACGCCCGGCTCCGGGAGATCCTGGCCCAGGCCTTCAGCCCCCGCCGGACGCTCGAGCTGATGCTGGAGGAGGCCTTGCGGAACGGAGGACGGGACAACATCACGGCCCTCCTCCTGGCCCTGGACGATCCCGCGCTCCGGCTCCCCGCCCACGGTGAGACGCCGAAAGTCACGGACCCCGACAACCCGAACGCCGACGGCAAGGGCAGCCTGCTGGGCCGCCTGGGCCGCGTCCTGGGCAGCCGCTGATGGGACTGGCCCAGGGAGGCTTCAGCCTCAAGCGCTACCTCGTCCTCGGGCCGGTGCCTTCGGAGGAGGAGCTGGCCGAGGGCCTCGCCGGCCACGCCTTCCGTCCCTTCCAGGACGGCCTGGAAGAGGAGCGGGCCGGCTGGTGCGACTGGCGCAACCCGCTCATCACGCCGCCGGAGAAGGACTGGGCCTCCCAGGAGCGCTTCGCGCTCTTCGGCCTGCGCATCGACAGCCGCAGGGTGCCGCCCGCCCTGCTCAAGGCCCACGTGGACCTGCGCCTCCGGCGGCTCATGGCGGAGAAGGACCTCGCCTTCATCGGCAAGGAGGCGCGCATCTCCCTCCAGGACGAGGTGAAGGCGGAGCTGCTGCAGAAGGTGCTCCCCGCGCTGAAGGTCGTCGACGTCGCGTGGGACCTGAAGGGCGGCATGCTTTGGACGACCGCCACCAGCGGCCGCAGCCAGAGCGCCCTGCTGGACCTCTTCATGAAGTCCTTCGGCTGCGAGCTGCAGCCCCTGGCGCCCCTGCTCCTCGCGGGCCGCGTGGCCCCCGAGCTGCCGGTGGAGGCGCTGATGGCGCTGGACCCGCTGGACCTTGAACTGGAAGAAGCATGAAGGAAGTGCAAGTCATCGAACAGGGCCGCTTCCTGGGCGAGGAGTTCCTCGTCTGGCTCTGGATGCGCGGCCTCGTGGACGGCGGCATGTCGGGCAAGGAGGGCGACCTCTCCTGCTGCTTCGTGGACGACGCGGTGCTGCTGGCCAGCGAGCGCGGGGACGTGAAGGAGGTCTCCCTGCGCAAGGGCAATCCGGCGGAGAGCCGGGAGGCCTTCGAGGCGCTGAGCCGCGGCATGCGGCCGGCGCGGGCCAAGCTGCGCCTCCTCAGCGGGGACCTGGAATGGTCCTTCACCCTCAACGCCTCGACCCTGGACCTGCAGGCCTTCAAGCTGCCCACCACGGCCTCCAAGGACCCGGCGGCCCGCATGGCGGACCGGCTCTTCCTGATGGAGGAGGGCGCGGCCCACGTGGAGCGGCGCTTCGGGATCTTCCTCAGGGCCCGGGCCGCGGACGGCGAGGCCCTCCAGGAGCGCCTGCGGGGCTGGATCCGGGAGAGCCTCGCGCCCTTCCAGGAGGACGGCGCCCAGGACGGGGAAGAGGTCCCGTGGCGCTGAGGGGGGCCGCCCTCGCGGCGCTCCTCGCGGTGCCCGCCTGGACGGCGCCCCAGGAGCCCGAGCCGCCGCCGGTGGAGTTCGCCGGGAAGCTGCCGGAGGGCGGGCCCGTGAAGCTGCGCCTCGTCTTCCGCAAGGGCCTCCACGCCGAAGCGAAGCGCCTGCCGAGAAAGTTCCTCGCCGCGCCCTCCCCGGGCCCCTGGGCGGCCTTCGCCGACCTCAGTCCCGAGGGCAAGAAGTGGATCCTGAGGGCGGCCTTCCCGGACGACGCCTGGACGAAGGACGAGGTGAAGCACTTCGTGCGCTTCCCGCTCCTGGAGTCCGTCTGGATGATGGCGGCCCACTACACGGGCCACGGGCAGAATTACGACCGCCTGGAGGCGCTGAACCCGAAGAACCCCGAGAAGCTGGTGGCCGGGGACCTCTGGCGCATCCCGCGGGAACTGCTCAGCCGGGACCTGGGCGGGCAGGGGGTCGCGCCGGACCGCAGCCAGCCCGAGGACGGCCTGGACGACGAGGCGCGGGTGAAGGCCTACCGCGCCCTGCTGGCCTTCGACCAGGACAAGGAGGGCCGCTTCGCGGCCTACCGCCTGCGCAAGGGCGAGGCCCTCTGGTCGGCGGTGGTGATGCGCTACACGGACCGGGTGGACGCGAAGGAGGTGAACGCCGCCGCGGACCTCATCGCGAAGCGCAGCGGCATCGCGGACGTGCGGGGCATCCAGCCGGGCACGCTCATCCGGATCCCGGTGGAGATGCTCTCGGACCCCTTCCAGCTGGAGGGCAGCCAGGCCCTGAAGGAAGAGGAGGAGGTGCGCGAGGAGGTGCGCCGCACGCCGAAGCTGGAGGCGGGCCCGAAGCTGGCGGGCGTGCGCATCGTGCTGGACGCGGGCCACGGCGGGCGCGACAAGGGGGCGATGGCCAACGGGCTCTGGGAGTCGGACTTCGTCTATGACATCGCCATGCGCACCAAGCGCATCCTGGAGCAGGACACGGAGGCCGACGTCAGCAGCACCATCAAGTACCCGAAGGTCGGCTTCAAGACCCGCGAGGCCATCCCGCGCCCCACCAACGACGCCTACATCCTGACGACGCCGCCCTTCCCCATCGACGGGGAGAGCCCCACGGCGGTGAGCGTGCACCTGCGCTGGGTGCTGTCCAACGACCTGTTCACCAGCTTCGTGAAGAAGAAGGGGGACCCGCGGAAGACCCTCTTCGTGAGCTTCCACGCCGACAGCCTGCACCCCACCGCCCGGGGGACGATGGTCTACGTCCCCGGCGCGGCCAACGTGCCCTCCAGCTTCGGCCTCGCCGGGCGCCGCGCCGCCAACGTGAAGGAGATGAAGGCCAACGGCCACGTCACGTTCACCTCCCGAGAGAAGGTGCAGGGCGAGGCCCGCAGCCGCGTCTTCGCGGAGCTGCTCCTGCGCGAGCTGCAGAAGGCCAAGCTCCCCGTCCACGGCAACCGCGCCATCCGCAACGTCATCCACCGCGACGGCAAGAACTTCGTCCCCGCGGCGATCCGGCACAACGCCGCCGCCACGAAGGTGCTCATCGAAGTGGCGAACCTCACCAACGAGGCCGACGTGGAGAACCTCGCGGCCCCGGCCTTCCGGGAGGCGTATGCCGAGGCGGTGGTGAAGGCGGTGCGGGCGTATTTCCGGAAGTCTTGAGCCGAACTTGAAAGTCCCGGGGAAGCCCTCGATGGCTCGGGGCCAGGGGGGACGAGAAGCCTGGAAGAATACGAAAAAAATACGAAAATGACCGAGTGGTCAATCCCCACTACCGCCGCCGGGACCCAAACGCCTCCGTGCTGCACGGTTGCGTGCGCGAGGCTTGGCCCACAGTGCGGGACACCTGCGAGTCGTCAGGGCGACCGCTGCCCATCTTTGTCGAGCGGGAGTTCGAGGGCTATCTGCGCTGCGGACTGCTGGGATGGGGCTTCGCGCGGATCCACTGCCCGGCCTGCGGGTCGGAGCGGCTGGTGGCCTTCAGCTGCAAGGGCCGGGGTTTCTGTCCGTCCTGCGGGGGAAGGCGCATGGAGCAGGGGGCGGCGTGGCTCTGCGAGCGGCTGCTGCCGCCGGTGCCGCTGCGCCAGTGGGTGCTCAGCGTGCCGCGGGTGCTGCGCTACCTGCTGGCCTACGACGGGCGGCTGGTGCAGGCGGCGGCGAGTGCCGCGATGGCGGAGGTGTTCCGTTTCCAGCGCATGGCGGCGCGGCGCGCGCTGGGGCTGGCGTCCACGCGGCAGGCGCTGCCGGGCGCGCTGGTGGCGGTGCAGCGCTTTGGCAGCTCGCTGAACCTGAACGTGCACTTCCATGCGCTGCTGCTGGATGGCGTGTATGTGGAAGGGGCGGAAGGTCCTCCGGTCTTCCATGGCCTGGATCCGCCCAGCCTAGCCGATCTGCAGAAGGTCGTCGCACGGATCGCGAAGGCGGTGCTGGGGCTGCTGAAGCGCCGGGGGATCTGGCTGGAGGAAGTCGAGGCAGAGGACCCGGTCGAGGGCCGCCACGGGGCGCTGGGCGCGATGGCGCAGGCCTCGATCCAGGGGACGCTGGTCTTCGGCCGCGCGGGGACGAAGCCGGTGTGCCTGCGGGACGCGCCGGTGCGCATGCCGGCCCAGGCGGAGCGGGCAGGTCGGTCCTTGGGCTTCACGCTGGACGCGGCGGTGCGGGTGGAGGGGGACGACCGGCTGCACCGGGAGCGCCTGTGCCGGTATCTGCTGCGGCCACCCCTGGCGAAGGGCCGGCTGGTGGAGACGGTGGACGGGAAGGTGGCCTTCGAATTGAAGACGCCCTGGTCCGACGGCACGCGGGTGATCTTCCTGACCAAGGAAGAACTGGTGGCCCGACTGGCGGCCTTGGTGCCGCCGCCGAGGATGCATCTGGTGCACTACTACGGGGTGCTGGCGCCGAACGCGAGGCACAGGAGGTACGTGGTGCCGGCCCCGCCCGAGGAAGAGGAGAAGGGCGGCGGCCACAGCGTGGCGTGGGAGGAGACAAGGCAGGGCAAGACCATCCGACGGCGCTGGGTCCCCTGGGCCGAGCTGCTGCTGAAGGTCTTCGCCGTGGACGTCTTCGACTGCCCCGACTGCCACAGCCGCATGCAACGTATCGCGTGGATCACGCAGCCGAAGGTGATCAAGGCGATCCTGGACTGCCTCGAACGGAAGGAAAGGCCGCCGTAGGCAGCGGGATCGTGTGCCCACAAATCCGGCGCGAAGGAAGGTCCGCGATGCGCGGACCCCGGGCGAAGCCCTGCCTTGGGTTGTGTGATTGAGGTAAGAGGGAGAAGCTTTAGGGCATCCATGCCCCCCAGCCATGACATCCAGAGCCGACCTCACACCACCAGCAGCCCCGAATCGGGCGCCGATTGGCGAACGCATCAGTGGAGGCGGTTCAAAATGGGGCCTTTGAATTCCCTATCCACCAGAAGAAATGGGTATTTTTATTGGCGAAGCAGCATTCACATTAACACCAGTTGGCCTAGGTGTTAAAGATTTAACAAAGGTAGTGTGGGCCGCTGGATCGTTGAATATAACCGTCGAGG
>JBDIBF010000013.1:0-48784 GCA_039812765.1 Holophagaceae bacterium | reverse complement strand
CCCTGCCAGCCGTGGCCGCGGACGAGGTCGAGGAAGCGGGCGAGATCCATGGGGATAGTGTGAAGGAAAGAGGGGATCCGGCGCGACAGGGAGCGGCGTCCAGGCTCGGGGCGGAACATCGGCGGCCGCCCCTGCACCTGTGCTTTATTAACCATGAATCCCCCGGCGGACGATGATGCGACCAATTGAATCGGCCCTTCTCGCCCTGGCTTGTGCGACAGCCCAGGCCCAGGCGCCGGTCCCGTGGGATCAGGTCAAGGCCGAACTGCAGTGGCGAAAGGGGGGCGCGGGCCAGTTCAGGCTCGTGCTTGCGGATCGCGGAATGGTCGGAAAGCCCTGGAGCCTGAGCGAGGACGCGGTCCGCCTCTTGGTGTCCGGCGCGATGGCCACCATGGTGCTCGGTCCGGGACAGTTCGTGAAGGCGAGCGAGGCCTTTCCGGAGGTCGCGAAGACGCGCTGGTTCCTCCTCGGTCCCCCGGGCAGCGTGCTCGCGTCGGGGGATCGGGATCCCGACGTCCCGGCCATGCTCGCGGCCATGCGATCCACCGGGTGGAAGCCGCGCTGGGAGGAGCGGGCGGACTTGCTCCGGGATCATCCCCAACTGGGTGACGTGGTGGCCGCGGAGTTCATGGCAACCGCCGGGGAAGTCCTGTTCAAGGCCCGGAACCAGGGGCGGGAGAAGCCCCGGACCAACGAGGAGCTCGCAAGCCTCAGTCCAGCGCAATGGGATGAAGCAGGGGTGACCCGCGTCAGCAGAGCCTTGGACGCCATGCTGGCCGTTCCGGACTGGGATCTGGCGGAGCACTACTTTTTTTTCGACTCACTGGGGGCGCTCTCGCGATGTCCGCAGCTCCAGCCCGTGCTCGGTCAAGTCCTGGAACGCCTGCGGGACATGATCCGAGAGGATCCGCGAGATTACCGGGTGTGGGAAACGCTGGGAACCATGCTCCCCTTGCTGCCTGTGGACTTCACAACGTCCCTCGGGGCGGAGATCGAACCCTTGCCGGGGCAGGCCTTTTTATGTGAGGAGGAGTTCAGGCTCCACTGCCGTCTGCTGGCACGGGACAAGGCTTGGGATCGGCTCGAAGCTGAAACGGCTCGAGTCCTGGACAAGGCCATGGCCCTGGAGGCGTCCCCGGACCGAAGCCCTGTGTTCCAACCCGGGAACACCACCTACACCATGGCCCTGCTGCTCGGTGTGCCCAGGCTCGAGGCCCTGCTGAACCTGGGTCGGGTCGAGGATGCGCTGGGCTACCTCTCTGGCCTGCGGGATCGGTCAGGCACGACGTGGAGGATGATCGCCCCCGCGATCACGCAGCAGCTCGGCCAACGCGACCTGAAGGGGTTGAAGGGCGTCGAGAGAATCCTGGACGCCCTGAAATCGGAGGCACTGGAGGCCAAGCCCTCCGAGCCTCCCATTCCCTACCGCATCGCCTGGAGCCTCCGGTCTTCCTCCGCGCAGGACCTCGAGAAGTTGAAACGGGATGAGCGCTTCGACGATTGGACCGACCGCGAACTTCTCTGGAAGGCCCTGGAGCCGGAGGAGCGGTCTGGGCTGGAGGGGGCGCCGTCTCCGGCGGAGGAGGCTAGTTGGATGCTCCTTCGCGGTCGGAGCGTCCTCGCCTGGGGTCGGGGCCGGATACAGGGCGAGACGATTGCCGACGCCCTTGCCCGCTATGGCACGCCCTACCTCGCCAAGCTGCGCACCTTCCTGAAGCACCATCCCTCCCGCCAGGACGCCCTGGGCCTCTTCCTTCAACTGCTGCGCCGCCGGCCGTCGGACGCCCGGGTTGAGGAGCAGCTGCGACATCGGCTGCCCTCCTGGCGAGGCGATCTCGTCGGTTTCGCCTCAATGCCCGAAAGCCATGACCCCGAGTCCTGGCAGAGCCTCGCGATGAAGCTCCTGCCCTCGATCGAGGAGGAACTGGGTCATTGGCCCGGCAGTTGGCGGGCCTGGAACCGATGGCTCTTCTGGTCGCGATTCCACCCGCAGCATCCCCAGGCCGCTGCATTGCTCGGCCGCCTGCCCTGGGTCCCGCCGGCTCGTGTGGAAGGAAGCGGCCTGAACTCCAACGTCCTGTCCATCGTCCAGGAGGCCTTGAAGTCCCGGAAGGACTGGCGGGGCCTTGCCGACTGGTGCCGGGCGGTATGGGAGCTGGATGGCCGACGCCGCACGGAGGCGATCCTTCAACGCCCGGCCTTCATCCGAAGCGGCTACGTCGATCCGCTGGGCGAGCTCAGGGAAAGCCGCAGCCTGATTCTCAAACCCTGGGAGGAGGCCCTGGTTCAGCTCGGGGAGACGGAAAAGCTGAAGGCCCTCCAGGCCGAGCTGAAGGCCATTGGATACAAGGATCCGGGCCAGCGCCCCAAAGACTGAGGTTCCTCAGAGCTTCCCCCAGCCCACCTCGCCCAGCTGCAGCAAGGCCTCCCCGTCCAGTCCCTGCGCCTCGGCTCGGGCGATGAGGTGCTTCATCAGCTCCGCCGTGGCCTCGGCGTCGGGCAGGGCGCGGTGGGGCCTGCGGTTGGGGATGCCGAGGAGGGCGCAGAGCTGCACGAGGGCGCGGCTCTTCGCCTCGGGGATGAGGGCCTTGGCCAGCAGCCGGGTGCACACCAGGCGGTGGCGATGCCAGAGGCCCGCGGGCAGCCAGGCCTTGAGGAAGGAGCCATCGAAAGGGGCGTGGTGGGCCACCCAAACGCGGCCCTCCAGATTGGGCGCGGCCTTGAGCGCCACGCGCTCCCAGGGCTCGGCGTCCTGGAGCATCGCGGGGGTGATGCCCGTGAGGCGCTGGATCTGCGTGGGGTAGGGCCCCTCCACCGCCGCGAGGGATTCGAAGGCGCCCTGCACCACGGGTCCCGCCATGGTCACGATGCCGACGTCCGTGATCTCGCTGGCGGGATGGAAGCGCTCCTTCTTGTCCCAGAAGGCCTTCGCGCTGCCGCCGGTGGTCTCCAGGTCGATGACGGCAAAGCGGAGCTCCCTCAAGGTGGGAGGCGGCGCCTCCGGGAGGAAGGGCGCCGGGCCTCCTACTTCCACGCCCGCACCCGCACCGCCACGTGCTTGAAGGCCGGGGTCTTCGACCTCGGGTCCAGCCTCGGCGGCACCAGCACGTTGGCCTCGGGATAGTACATGGCCGCGTTGCCGGGGCGGATGTCCACCAGGAAGACCACCGCCGTCATGGCGCCGGTCTCCGACTCCACGCGCACCTTGTCGCCCTCCTGGAAGCCCAGCCTCGACGCGTCCTCGGCGGCCATCATCAGCGCGTCCCGGCGGTCCACGCCGCGGTAGAGGTCCTCGTCCTCGTAGACGACGGTGTTGAACTGGCCCTCGCTGCGCAGGGTCATGAGGCGCAGCGTGTCGGGCGCGGCTTCGAAGCGGGGCAGGGGCGTCACCACCGCCCGGGCCTTGCCGTCCGCCGTGGGGAAGGCCGGCGTGTGGAAGGTTCGGCCCGCCACCTGGAACTCCCGGCCGGAGGCGGCCTTGTCGTAGCCGGGAACGGACTTCGCGATCTCCTCCCGGAGGGCGGCATGGCTCCGGAGCCTCGACCAGTCGAAGCGTCCTTCTGGGAGGATCCGCGCGGCGAGTTCGGAGAGGATCTCCACCTCGCCCTTCAGTTCGCCTTCGAGGTTCGGGCGGCCGCCCGCGCTCTGGCGCACGAAGTTGAACATGCTCTCCTGGCTCGTGGCCTGGGCCTCCTCGTCCCGGGCCAGGGCAGGCAGGATCACGGTGGTCCGCCCCCGGCCGTGGACGTGGTTGGTGTTCAGCTTGGTGCTGACCATCGCCGTGAAGGGGATCGCGCCGAGGGCCTTCGCCGCCCAGGGCGCGTCGGGGTTGGAGCCGTAGAGGTTTCCCCCGAGCTGCAGGCAGGCCTTCACCCGGTCCGCGGCGGCGGCCTCCAGGGAGGCGAAGGTGTGCTGGCCCTCCGGCAGCGGCCCGATGCCGTAGAGGTCCTGGAGCCTTTTCGCGAAGGCCTCCTTCATCACGGGCGCGACGCCCATGCTCCCCACGCCCTGCACGTTGCTGTGGCCGCGGATCGGCAGCAGCCCCGTGCCGGCCCTCCCCAGCCAGCCGAGCGCCAGGGCCAGGTTCGACAGCGCCAGGATGTTGTCCACGCCGTGGACGTGGTGGGTGAGGCCCATGGCCCAGAGGAAGACGCCCCGTTTGGCCCTCAGCAGCGCGCCGACGGCGGCGTCGATCTGCGCCCGGGGCACGCCGCTGGCGTCGACGAGCTCCTCCCAGGAGGAGGCCTCGAGGTCGGCCTTCACCGCCTCGAAGCCCGACACGTGGGCCGCGAGGTAGGCCCGGTCCTCGCCGCCCCGTTCCAGCACGCCCTTGAGCAGGGCCTTCAGGAGGGCGATGTCGCCGCCGATGTGGGGCTGGAGGTAGGTGTCCGCGATCTTCGATCCGAAGAGCAGACTCCCGATCAGAGCCGGAACGCGGAAGCGCACGAGGCCCAGCTCCTTCAGAGGGTTCACCACCAGCACGGCGCCGCCGCGCCGGCGCATCTGCACGAGCTGGGTGATGAGGCGGGGATGGTTGCTCGCGGGGTTGGCGCCGATGACGAGGGCCAGGTCCGCCCGCTCCAGGTCCTCCAGCACGAGGCTCGCGGTGCCGCTGCCGTAGACCTGGCTGAGCGCCACGCCGCTGGCCTGGTGGCAATAGAAGGAGCAGTTGTGGACGTTCGGCGTGCCGTAGGCCCGGGCCACGAGCTGCAGGAGGAAGGCCGCCTCGTTGGAGCTGCGGCCGGAGGCGTAGGCGAAGGTCTCCTCGGGTCGCGCGGCGCGGAAGGCCTCGCCGCAGCGGTCCAGGGCCTCCGTCCAGCCGATCCTGCGGTAGTGGGTGTCCCCGGGCTCCGCGATGAGCGGGAAGGCGAGGCGCCCCAGGGCCTCCAGCTCCCGCGGGCTCAGCCAGGCCAGCTTCCCGATCGGCGTCTCGCGGAAGAACGACTCGGGGATGGCCCCCTGCATGTCCGCGGCCTGGGCCTGGATGCTCTTCTTGCACACCTCGGGGAAGTGGCCCGCCTCGTTGCGCATGCCGCCCTTCGCGCCGCCCATGCCGAGCGCGCAAGTCTTGCACGCGTTCTTCGCGTGCATGCGCTTCCACAGGCGCCAGAAGCCCACCGTCCTCCCCTTGAGGAAGACATAGCGGAGGGCGGCGAGACCGCCGCCGGCGGAAACTCTGGGCTGGACCATGCTTCGAGTGTAGGGGGAGGGCTCCGGGGGGAGGGGCGGGCCCCGGCGAACTGGTCCAAAGATGACTTCCAGAACCGGCACCTCCCCCGGGCCTGTCCCGCCCCGAAGCTATCGAGGTCGGCGACATGCCACCCCGGAGTTTTCCATGCGACCTGCTTCCCGTTCCGCCCTTCTTCCGGTCCTGGCCCTCGTCCTCACCGCCTGCGGGGGCGGGGGCGGGGGAAGCGCCTCTGCACCGGCCGGCCTGTCGGTGACGCCGGCGGCCGCCACGGTGGCCACCACTCCCCAGAGCACCGCCGGCAACACCAAGCAGTTCACCGCCAGCGCCGCGGTGACCTGGACCATCCAGGAGGCCTCTGGGGGAACCATCACCGCCGCCGGCCTCTACACGGCCCCCGCGACGGAGGGCACCTTCCACGTGATCGCCGCCCAGCAGGGCGACGCCACGAAGACCGCGACGGCCACGGTGACCGTGATGGCGCCCCCGGCCATCACGACCCAGCCCACGAACCAGGCGGCGCCGGTCGCAGGCTCCGCGACCTTCACCGTCGCGGCTTCCGGCCAGCAGCTGGCCTACCAGTGGAAGCGGAACGGCACCGCCATCACCGGGGCCACATCGGCCTCCTACCAGCTCACGAACCTTACCAGCGGGGACAGCGGCGCCACCTTCCAGTGCACGGTCACCAACCCCGTGGGCTCGGTGGAGAGCCTGCAGGTGCTGCTCTCGGTGCAGCAGCCGGTGTCCATCACCAGCTTCACCGCCTCGCCCCTCCAGGTGGAGTTCGGCGGCACCTCCAGCCTCGCCTGGACCCTCAGCGGGACCCCTTCGGTCCTGACCCTGGACGGCGCGAACGCCCTGGGCAGCGCCGGGGCCACCGTGAGTCCCCGGAATCGCCAGACCTACACCCTCAGCGCCTCCGGCGGCCTGAACACCGACACCAAGACCGTGACGGTGGCGGCGCGGGGCATCGACCTCTTCGCGGGGGTGGACGGCGGGCACGGCAACCTGAACGGCAAGGGGGACCAGGCCCGGTTCTGGTACCCGATGAGCATCGTCTGCGACCCCGCGGGCAACGCCTACCACGTGGACCAGGCCGCCTCGGAAGTCCGGAAGATCGCGCCCGACGGGACGGTGAGCACCCTCGCGGGGGCGGGCCTCCCGGGCTTCGCCGACGGCGACGGCGCCACGGCGCGGTTCAGCGGCCTCTTCAGCCTCGGCCTCACGCCGTCGGGCGACCTCCTGGTGGTGGACCGCCTGAACAACCGGCTCCGCAAGGTCACGACCTCCGGCGTGACCACCACCCTCGCGGGCCCCGCGGGCCTCCAGTTCCCCTACGGCGCCTGCATGGCCCAGGACGGGACACTCTACGTGGTCCAGCAGGACAGCACGATCAAGAAGATCCCCATCGGCGGCGCCCCCACCCTGATCGCCGGGGCCAGCTACGTCACCGGATCCGCGGACGGGCCCGGCCTCAGCGCGCGCTTCTACAATCCCTACGGCATCCTGGTGGACCCCTCGGGCAACTGCTACGTGTCGGACACGAACAACCACACCATCCGCAGGATCGCCCCGGACGGGACCGTGAGCACCCTGGCCGGCCTCGCGGGCCAGTACGGCTATGCCGACGGCCAGGGCGCGGCGGCCCGGTTCTCCGGACCGGCCTTCATGAACTGGGACAAGGCGGGCACCGCCCTCCTGGTGGCCGACCAGAACAACGGCGCGGTCCGGAAGGTGGCCCTGGACGGCACCGTCACCACGCTCGTGAAGAACAGCGCGCTGGGCAGCCCCATGGGCGCCTTCGAGAAGGCCGATGGCACTCTGGTGATCACCGACTCGAACGGCCTGGTCATCCATGGATGGAACGGCACCACCGTGAGCACCCTCGCGGGGAAGGCCACCGTCTTCGGCAGCACCGACGGCCCGGGCCTGAGCGCCCGCTTCGGCCCCCTGCAGAACCTCGTCATGGACGCCTCCGGGAACGCCTACGTGGCCGAGGCGAGCCGCATCCGCAAGATCACCCCCGGGGGCGTCGTGAGCACCCTGGCCTCGGGCTTCTCCACCCTGGTCGGCATCGCGGTCGGCCCCGACGGCAACCTGGTGGTCGGGGACAACAGCACGAACCGCCTCAGCCGTGTGAACGCCACCACCGGCGCCGTCACGCCCCTGGCCGGGAGCGGCAGCGCCGGCGACCTGGACGGCCCCGCGGCGTCGGCCACCTTCACCCAGATCCAGAACGTCGCGGTCGGACCCGACGGCACGGTCTACGTCGCCCAGTACAACGGGACCATCCGCAAGCTCTCCCCCGGGGGGACCGTGAGCACCCTCGCGGGGAGCCCGGGCACCAGCGGCTACGTGGACGCCCAGGGCTCGGCCGCCCGCTTCGCGAACCCCGCCGGGCTGGCGGTGGACGCCCAGGGCAACGTGCTGGTGGGCGAGTGGTTCGGGTCCGCCATCCGGAAGATCGCCCCGGACGGGACCGTGAGCACCTGGGTCGGCGGGCCCGGCAGCGCCTTCGTGGATGGTCCCGCCGCCACCGCCCGCTTCGACCGGCCCATCCGGCTGGCCGTGGACGCCGCGGGCAATGTGTACGTCTGCGACCTCTACAACCAGGCGGTCCGCAAGGTGGCTCCCAACGGCACCGTGACCACGCTCGTGGGGTCCCCCAGCCTCCGCGGCACGCGCCCCGGGGCCCTGCCGGCGAGCATCTACTTCCCCTACGGCATCGGCGCGAGGGCAAACGGCGACCTGCTCGTGGCCACGGAGTCCGCCATCATGGCGATCACCGCGCCCTGAGAACAACCCCTTCGGCAGGCATGGCGCCCGGTGTCCGGGCGCCATGCCTTGTCCGGCCTCGGGTCAGGCCGAGATCAGGGTCTTCAGTCCGTCCCGGAACAGCACGTCCACCTTGCGGCCCGCGCGCTTCTGCACCTTGCCGAGGCCGAAGGATGGGTGGTCCATCCACATGCCCTCCTCCCACTTCACCTGCACGCTGTAGGGCTTGGCGACGGCACCGGCCTGCTCGGCGTGCATCAGCTCGTGGAAGCGCGAGCTGCTGGGCGCGGGCCGGGGCGCCGACGCGCTGCGGGGGGTGCGCGCCACGGGCTCGGCCTTGGGCTTCTCCGCGCGGAACTTGTGGATGGAGTTGCAGGCCGCGCAGATGAGCTTCTCCGGCAGTCCGTTGGTCACCGTCATCACCCGGTGCCGGGTCTCCTGCTTGCAGCGTCCGCAGGGGGCGTCGAGGTCCTGGCCAGCGTAGTAGGTCTTCATCAGCATCCGAATCAGTTCAGCACGAAATGGCCACCGGGATCATCCCAGGAGCGCCCTCACCTGCTCCAGCCGCGCGGCCTTCTCGGCGGCCAGGGCCTGGGCCTTCTCCACCTCCTCGGCGGGGGCCTTCTCCAGGTAGCGGGGATTGTCGAGGCGGCCTCGAAGGCCGGCCAGCTCCTTCTCGAGCTTCTCCTTCTCCTTCTCCAGCTTGGCCTTCTCCGCCGCCGGGTCCTTCAGCCCCGCCAGATCCAGGGCCGCGGTTCCGCCGGCCACCACGGCGACAGCGCGGGTGGGGGAGGCCAGGTCGCCGGAGGGGAACTCGAGGCTCTCGAGGCGCGCGATGGCCTTGAAGGCCTCCGCGAAGGGGGCGAGCTCCCGCACCGAGCAGACGGCGGGCACGCGCTTGGCGGGGTCCACGCCGTTCTCGGCCTTGAGGCGCAGGAAGGCGCTCAGCACCTCCTGGAAGCGCGGGATGAGGGTCGCGTCACCGCCGGGCCGCGACAGCAGCGGATCCCCCAGGGGCCAGGCGCGCTGGGCGAGCATGCGGGGCTCCCCGGGCTTGAGGCGGTCGGCCACCACCGCCTCGTGGATCTCCTCGGTCACGAAGGGGACCAGCGGGTGCAGGGCCCGCAGGATGAAGTCGAGGAAGTGGAGGATCGCGGCCTTCTGGGCCGGCGTGCCCGAGGTGAGGTTCACCTTGGCCAGCTCGATGTACGTTGCGCAGAAGTCGTCCCAGACCAGGTGGTAGAGCAGGTCGGCGGCCTCGTGGAAGCGGAAGTGTTCCAGGGCCTCGGTGACGGCCTTCAGGGTTTCCGCGATGCGCCCCTTCATCCAGTGCTCGGCCTCGCCGAATTCCGGGTCCAGGGCCAGGGTGACGTCGTCGGTGAGGTTCATCTGCACGAAGCGCGCGGCGTTCCAGAGCTTGTTGCAGAAGTTGCGCGAGCCCTCCAGCCGCGTGCGGCTGAGCGCGATGTCCGTGCCCGGCGCCGACATGGAGATCAGGGTGAACCTCAGCGCGTCCGTCCCGAACTCGTCCATCACCTCCAGCGGATCGATGACGTTGCCCTTGGACTTGGACATCTTCTGGCCGCCCTCGTCCCGCACCAGGCTGTTGAAGTAGACCTGCCGGAAGGGGATCTCCTTCATCCAGGTGAGGCCGCTCATGGCCATGCGCGCCACCCAGAAGAAGATGATGTCGTAGCTCGTGCACATCACGTCGTTGGGGTAGTAGCGCTTCAGGTCGGCGGTCTCGTCGGGCCAGCCCAGGATGCTGAAGGGCCACAGGGCCGAGCTGAACCAGGTGTCGAGGGTGTCGGGGTCCTGGACCAGATCGTCGCTGGAACAGCCCGGGCAGGCCGGGGGCGCCTCCAGCTCCACGTGCAGCGCGCCGCAGGAGGCGCAGGTCCAGGCGGGGATGCGGTGGCCCCACACGAGCTGGCGGCTGATGCACCAGTCCTGGATGTTGGTGAGCCAGTGCTCCCACACCGCCACGTGGTGCTCCGGCGTGAACTTGATGCGGCCGTCTCGGACGGCCTCCAGGGCCGCCTTCGCCGCCTCGTCCACCTTCATGAACCACTGCTCGCTCACCAGGGGCTCGAGCACGGCGCCGGTGCGGTCCGAGCAGGCCACCATGGAGGTGTGGCTCTGGGTCTTGGCCAGCAGTCCCGCAGCCTCCAGGTCGGCGACCACCTTCTTGCGGCACTCGAAGCGGTCCAGCCCCGCGTAGGCCGCGCCCGCCTCCCTGGTCATCTTCGCGTCGAAGCCGATCACCGTGAGGGAGGGCAGGCCCAGGCGCAGGCCCGCGGCGTGGTCGTTGGGGTCGTGGGCCGGGGTCAGCTTCACGCAGCCGGTGCCGAAGTCCCGGTCCACGAAGGCGTCGGCCACGATGGGGATCTCGCGGTCCGTGAGGGGCAGCTTCACGAGCTTGCCCACCAGGTGCGTGTAGCGCTCGTCCTCGGGATGCACCGCCACCGCCGTGTCGCCCAGCATGGTCTCGGGCCGGGTGGTGGCGACGGTGATGTGGCCGCTGCCGTCCGCAAGCGGGTAGTTGAGGTGCCAGAGGTGGCCGTGGCGCTCCACGTGCTTCACCTCCAGGTCCGAGAGCGCCGTCTGGCTCGCGGGATCCCACTGGATCATGCGGGGGCCCCGGTAGATGCGGCCCTGGCGGTAGGCCTCCACGAAGACCTTGCGGACCGCCCGGTTCAGGTCGGGGTCCATGGTGAAGCGCTTGCGGGTCCAGTCCACGGAGGCGCCCAGGCGCCGGAGCTGGTTCTCGATGTCGTCCTGGTTCTGGGCCTTCCAGGCCCAGATGCGCTCCAGGAACTTCTCGCGGCCCAGCTTGTGCCGGTCGGTGCCCTCCTCCTTGAGCTGGCGCTCCACGATGACCTGGGTGGCGATGCCGGCGTGGTCCACGCCGGGCACCCAGCAGACGTCGAAGCTCTGGGCCCGCTTCAGCCGCGCCACCACGTCGGGCAGGGTGTAGGCCAGGGCGTGGCCCATGTGCAGGTTGCCGGTGATGTTCGGGGGCGGCAGGGACATGGAGAAGGGCGTCTTCGCGCTCTCCCGGTCGGCGGTGAAGACGCCGGCGGCCTCCCAGCGGGCGTACCACCGGGTCTGGGCGGTCTTGAAGTCGAAGGCCTTGTCCATTTCGCGCATGGGGTTCACTCGGGAGGATCGGTCGTTGGGCAGGGCAGGGTCGAGCCGCCGGGGCCTCGTCGTCCCGGCGGGGATCGGATCGCTATACGGCGGCGGCGGAGCCTTCCACCCGCATGCCCAGGGCCTCCACGAGCCGGTGGTCGTGGCTGTCGCCGGGATTGGGCGTGGTGAGGAGCTTCTCGCCGGTGAAGAGGGAGTTGGCGCCGGCGAAGAAGGCCAGCGCCTGCATCTCGTCGCTCATGGCCGTGCGGCCGGCGCTGAGGCGGATGCGGCTCGTCGGGAAGAGGATGCGCGCCGTGGCGATCATGCGGATGAACTCGAGGGGCGGCACCGGCGGGAGGTCCGCCAGGGGCGTGCCCGGCACGGGGACGAGGTGGTTGATGGGGACGCTCTCGGGGGCGGGGTCGAGCTGGGTCAGCTCATGGAGGAAGTGGAGGCGCTGGTCCACGCTCTCCCCCATGCCCACGATGCCGCCGCTGCACACCGCCAGGCCGGCCTGCTGCACCGCCGCGATGGTCTGCAGGCGGTCCTCGAACGTGCGGGTGCTGATGATGGTCTCGTAGAAGTCGCGGCTGGTGTCCAGGTTGTGGTTGTAGACGTCGCAGCCGGCGGCCTTGAGCCGCTTCGCCTGATCGCCGTCCAGCATCCCGAGCGTCACGCAGACCTCCATGCCGAGGTTCTTCACGCCCTTCACCATGCCGAGCACGGCCTCGAAGTTGGCGTCGTCCTTCACCTCGCGCCAGGCGGCGCCCATGCAGTAGCGGGTGCTGCCGTTGGCCTTCGCCTCGGCGGCGCCGGCGAGGACCTTGTCCACGTCCTTCAGGGGCTCCACCTTGAGGCCGGTGGCGTAGCGCGCGCTCTGGGGGCAGTAGGCGCAGTCCTCCGGGCAGGCGCCCGTTTTGATGGAATCCAGGGTGCAGAACTGGATCTCCTCCGCGTTCCAGTGCGCCCGGTGCACCGAGGCCGCCCGGAAGAGCAGCTCGGGGAAGGGCAGGTCGTGGATGGCGCGGATCTCAGGGACGGTCTTCATGGAGCCCACCGGATGAATCCTCCAACCTAGCATGTCCCAAGGGTTTCTGGCCCTCCGGAACGCCGCGGGGACCGTGGTAAATTGGCCCTTCCGACCCGTCCCCGCCCGTTCCGCCGGAGGTCCCGTGACATTGCCTGCCACCGCCGCCTCCACGCCCGCCGCCGCGTCCGCCGAACTCGGCCGGGAGCAGCGCATCGCGCTCTTCCGCACCATCTACGCCGCCCGGCGCATCGACGACAAGGAGATCATCGGGAAGCGGCAGAACAAGGTCTTCTTCCAGATCAACGGCGTGGGCCACGAGGCGGTGCAGGCCGCCGCCGCGCTGCTGCTGAAGCCCGGCCACGACTGGTTCTTCTTCTACTACCGGGACCGCGCCCTGGCCTACGGGCTGGGCTACACGGCTAAGGAGATGTTCCTCGGCTCCGTGGGCAGCGTGGAGGACCCCGCCAGCGGCGGCCGCCAGATGCCCAGCCACTGGGGCCAGAAGGACCTGAACATCTTCACCACGTCGAGCCCCACGGGCTCCCAGTTCCTCCAGGCGGTGGGCGCCGCCGAGGCCATCCTCCGCGCCGAGGCCGGAGGCCTGCAGGAGCAGCTCGGCATCCGCTCCGACGAGGTGGTGCTCGCCACCACCGGCGACGGCACCTGCTCCCAGGGCGAGTTCTGGGAGGCGGTCAGCAACGCGGTGAACCTCAAGGTGCCGGTGGTCTTCCTGGTGCAGGACAACGGCTACGCCATCAGCGTGCCCTCCGAGGTCCAGTACCCGGGCGGCAACGTGGCGGCCCTACTGAAGGGCTACGAGCCCCACGGCCTCCTCGTGGTGGACGACGTGGACGGCTGCGACCCCGTCGCCAGCTACGAGGCCCTGTCGAAGGCCATCGGGCACGCACGCTCCCGCAAGGGCCCCGCCCTGGTGCGGGCGAAGGTGATCCGGCCCTACTCCCACTCCCTCTCCGACGACGAGCAGCTCTACAGGCCCAAGGCCGAGCGGGACGCCGAGGCCCGGCGGGACCCGGTGAAGACCTTCGCCGAGCGGCTGGTGGCCGAGGGGGACCTGACGGCGGAGGCGCTGGAGCAGCTCAAGGCCGAGATCCAGCTGGAGATCGACGTGGCCTGGGAGGCCGCGGAGGCCGCGCCCGCGCCGGCCAGCGGCTCCTACTACGAGCACCTCTACAGCGAGGACGTGGATCCCACCTCGGCGGCCTTCGACACCGAAGCCACGGTGGCGGAGACCTCAGGATCCAAGACCCTTATCGATGCGGTGAACCAGGTCATGAAGCAGGAGATGGCCCGGGATCCCCGCATCCTGGTCTTCGGCGAGGACGTGGCGGACGCGAGCCGCGACGGCGTGCTCGACGAGGTGAAGGGCAAGGGCGGGGTCTTCAAGGCCACCCACGGCCTCCAGAAGCAGTTCGGCTCCCACCGGGTCTACAACTCCCCCCTGGCGGAGGCCACCATCGTGGGCCGTGCCATCGGCCTCGCCGCGCGCGGCTTCAAGCCCGTGGTGGAAATCCAGTTCTTCGACTACATCTGGCCCGCCATGCAGCAGCTCCGGGACGAGCTGGCGAACATCCGGTGGCGCAGCAACGGCGCCTTCAAGGCCCCGATGGTGATCCGCGTGCCCATCGCCGGCTACCTCATGGGCGGCGCCACCTACCACAGCCAGTGCGGCGAGAGCACCTTCACCCACTGCCCGGGCCTGCGGGTGGTCTATCCCAGCACCGCCCTGGATGCCGCGGGCCTGCTGCGCACCGCCATCCGCTGCGACGACCCCGTGCTCTTCCTCGAGCCCAAGCACCTCTACCGCCAGACCCACAACAAGGGCCCCGAGGTCCCGCCCGACTTCCTGATCCCCTTCGGCAAGGCGCGCACCGTGCGCGAGGGGAAGGACCTCACGGTGGTCACCTACGGCTGCACCGTGCACCGCGCCGTGCAGGCCGCCCGGGAGGCGGAGAAGGAGGGCCTCAGCGTCGAGATCCTCGACCTGCGCACCCTGAACCCCTACGACTGGGCCGCCATCGAACGCAGCGTGAAGAAGACCCACCGCGTGATCGTGGCCCACGAGGACACCCTGAGCTGGGGCTACGGCGCCGAGATCGCCGCCCGCGTCGCCGACGAGCTGTTCTTCCACCTGGACGCGCCCGTGCGGCGCGTGGCCGCCAAGGACACGTGGGTGGCGTACAACCCGCACCTGGAGGACGAGATCCTGCCCCAGCCTGCGGACTTCCTGGAGGCGTACCGTGCGCTCAAGCGTGTCTAGCGGGTTGTGCGCCACGCGGCGGATCAATCCGCACCTGGAGGACGAGATCCTGCCCCAGCCGGCGGACTTCCTCGGGGCCTACCGGAAGCTGGCGAAGGTCTGATGGCGGCGAAACCACCCGGCAAGCGCGCCCTGAAGGCACAGCGGGAGGCGAAGCGGGCGGAACTCTCGGTCCGCCTGGCGGACCTGCTGCGGGCGCTGGGGCTGGGGGCGTCGTCGGCGCCCGAGGTGGTGGCCGCTCTCCGGTCCGGCGAAGGGGCGGCCCGGGACCTCCTGGCCCGCCACGCCGGCCGCACCGCCGGGGACGAGCGCAGGATCGGCGAGGCCCTCGCCGTCGCGAAGGACCTCGCCGCCCTGTCCGAGGCCTGAGCCCGCGGCCTCAGGCTCCCACGACCTCCCGCTGGGGATGCAGGAAGGCCTCTTCCACCGCCGGCCAGTCCGGGCCGGTCCCCGGGGCCGGGGCCAGCTCCCGCAGCCGCTTGATCTCCTCCTGGTACCAGGGCACCACGGGCTTGCCGATCTTGAGGGTGTCCAGCTCCTTCAGGAGGTCGGTGGCCTGGAGGGCGCAGACCCAGCCGCGGTCGTAGGGGCTCTGGAGGAGCGGGTCCGGGTGGGCCTGGATCTCGGGGTTGGCCTTGAGCACCTTCCCGCTCAGCGGGGAGGCGAAGTGCACCGCCTGGCCGTGGCCCTTCAGGGTGAAGAGCACGTCGCCCTTGTGCACGGCGCGGCCGGGCTCCGGGACCTCGACGGCCTCCACGGGGCCGAGGGCCTTGCGGGCGAAGTCGTCAATGCCCACGCGGATCTGGCCGCCGGGCTCGATGCGGGCCCAGGCGTGGCCTTCGGAGAGGAAGGCGCCGCCGGGGACGCAGTACTCGCCCGCGGGCGCCGTCTCCGCCACCTCGGGGGCCACGATGCGCACCACCGGCTGGCGCTGGGCGTCCAGGCGGGCCTGGCGCTTGATGAGCAGCTTCTTCGCGAAGTCCGCCAGCTCCTCGGCGGTGAAGGGCTTCTGCACGTACTCGCAGGCGCCCTGCTGCAGGGTCTCCACGGCGGTCTCGATGGTGGCGTAGCCGGTGATCACCACCACGTCCACGTCGGGACGCAGGTGCTTGACGGCCTTCACCACCTCCACGCCGTCCATGCCCGGCATCTTCAGGTCGGTGAACACGAAGTCGTAGTCCCGGCGCTGCACCAGGCCCAGGGCCTCGGGCCCGGTCTCCACGGTGTCCACGCTGAAGCCCTCGAGCACGAGGATGCGGCGGAAGGAGTCCAACACCACGGGCTCGTCGTCCACGGCGAGGATGCGGCCCCTTGGCTCGGGCACCTCCACGCGCTTGAGGGACTTGGCCTCGTGGGTGAAGTCGAGGCGCACGGCGGTCTCGAGGACGGCCCTGCGGGCCTCGAGCTCCTTCCGGGCGCGGTGGCGCCTCGACAGGTCGCGGACCAGGAAGTCCAGTCCGACGAAGGCGACGAACATCAGGAGGATGAGCAGGACGGTCATGGCGTGGCCTCCTTGGGGGTCAGGGCGGGGCCGGCCTGCGCCGGGGCCTCGCGGGGGATGTGGACGGTGAAGCGCGCGCCCTTCGAGGGCTCGCTGTGGACCTCGATGGCGCCGCCGTGGCCCTGGACGATGCCCCAGGTGACGGCCAGCCCGAGGCCCGTGCCCCGGGTGCCCTTGGTGGTGAAGAAGGGGTCGAAGAGGTGTGGCTGCAGCTCCGGCGCGATGCCCGGGCCGTCGTCCTCCACCTCGAGGACCACGGAGCCGCCCTCGGCCCGGCTGCGCAGGCGGATCTCCCCGCCCGCCTCGCCGATGGCGTCGGCGGCGTTCAGCAGCAGGTTCACCACCACCTGCTGGATCTGGTTGGGGTCCGCGAAAGCCTTGGGGAGGTCCTCCGCGAGGTCGAGGGCCAGCCTCACCTGGTTCAGGGCCAGCTGGTTGACCACCACCGCCACGGCATGGCGCGCCACTTCGTTGAGGTCCGCCTCCACCCGCGTGGGCGGCGCCGGCCGCGCGAAGTCCAGCAGCTCCCGGAGGATGAGCCGGCAGCGCTTGGTCTCGCGGACGATGACGTCCAGGTCCGCGCAGGCCTCGGCGTCGGACTCGAGGCGCTTGCGCAGCAGCGAGGCGTAGCTCAGCACGCCGGTGAGGGGATTGTTGATCTCGTGGGCGAGGCCGGCGGCGAGGCGGCCCACGGAGGCCAGCTTGTCCGCCTGGGTGAGCTGGCGCTGCACGTCGGCGAGGCGCCGGGTCATGTCGTTGAAGGCGCTGGCGAGGTCGCCGAGCTCGTGCCTCCCGCTCACCTCGATGGTGGTGTTCAGGTCCCCGGCCGCGACCTGCCGCGTCCCGGCCACCAGCGCGGCGACCGGTTTCGCCACCAGGCGGCGGTTCAGCCAGAAGAGCATCAGGCTGCTCAGCAGGATGGCCAGGGCCGCGAGGGCCCCCATCGCCAGCCGGCTCCGCCGGATCTCGTGGTCCGCCTCGGCCATGGAGACGTTCACGTCCAGCACCCCGAGCACGCTTTGCTTGGGCGAGTGGGCGTGGCAGGCCGCGGTGGCGCAGGAGGGCTGGTTGTAGATGGGGCTGATGATGCCCAGCACCCGGGTCCCGTCCCCGCCGGGGAAGACCCTGGACCGCGCGTCCATGTCCAGCCGCTCCAGGGGCCTTCCCTCGGTATGGCAGGCGAAGCAGGCCTCCGCCTTCGTGTCGAGGGTGGTGCCGATCTCCGCGGCGTCGGAGGAGAACATGATCCTCCCCTCCTTGTTGAACAGCCTCACCTTCCGGATGCCGTCCTGGGAGAGGGAGCCCATGGCGCGGATCTGCCGGTGCAGGCTCTCCCGCCGGTTCTCCAGCATGTCGAAGTGCGTGCTCTCCTTGATGGTCTCGCTGAGCTGGCTGGCGCTGCGGGTGCGCTCCGCCACCAGCTGGGCGGTGTGGATCCGCACCACCAGCGCCGCCATCACCCCGATCACCGCGGCGCTCACGAGGCCGGCGCCGAGGATGAGGCGGGTGCCGATGCGGGTGCGCACGGATCAGCCTCCGGGGGCCTCGGCCTCCGGGGCCGGGGCGTGTTCGGGGAAGATGCTGAAATGGCGGACGGCCAGGGCGAAGACCGCCATGCCCAGGCCCACGAGGCCGACGCTCACGATGATCTCCATGACCGAGGGCACGTAGCGCACGCCGGCCGCCCGCTCCATCCCCGTGACGCTCACGTTGAGCCGGTTCACGACGAAGCCCAGCACGGCGAGGAAGGAGACGCCCACGAGCCAGCGGGGGCTGGTGCGCAGGCGCCGGAAGGCCAGGAGCGCCACGGGAAGGACGACGCCGAGGGCGATCTCCAGCAGGAACATCTTCCCCTCGTAGGTGAGGGCGCGGACGTCGGCGAGGGCGCCGTTTCGCGCGATGGCCTGCAGCCGGAGGAGGCCGTAGATCCCCAGGGCCACCACCATCGCCCGGGCCAGGGGCTCCAGCAGGTCCATCTCCAGGGCGCGGCCGAAGGCCCGCTGGCTGAGGTAGGACTCGAGGATGACCATCCCGATGCCCGCGCCGATGGCGGAGATGTAGAAGTGCAGGGGAAGCAGGGGCGAATACCAGAGCGGATGCAGCTTGGAGGGCACGATGAGGTAGAGCGTCCCGAGGCTCGACTGGTGCAGGGTGGAGAGGATCACGCCGGCGATGACCAGGGGCGTGATGAGGCCGTGGATGATGCGGGCCGGCGCGTGCCAGCCGAAGCGCTCCAGGACGACGGGCGCGAACTCGATGGAGAGCACGGTGGTGTAGAGCATCACGCACCAGGCCACCTCGAACATCACCGAATGCGGGTTCCAGTAGACGAGGGCGTGCCAGATGCGCCAGGGCTGCCCCAGGTCGAACATGAGCGCCAGGATCACGAAGATGTAGCCCAGGAAGCCCGTCAGGATCGTGGGCCGCACGATGGGCTCGAAGCGCTTGAGGTTGAAGAGGTGGACGACGGCGGTGAGGGTGAAGGCCCCGGCGGCGAGCCCCACGCCGCACAGCAGGTCGAAGCCGATCCAGACGCCCCAGGGGAAGCGGTCGTTGAGGTTCGTGACGGCCCCGAGCCCCTTGGTGAAGCGCAGGACGGTGACCCCCAGGAAGGCGAGGAAGACCAGCGAGAAAAGCATGGTCCAGAAGCCGGCGCGGAAGGGGCGGCGGGCGGGAAGGGCCTGGGTGGAGTTCATGAGGGCCTCCGCGTGCGGGTCGTGTCCTGGTTCGCGTCGGCGCCGCGGGCCTCGAAGGCGGCCACGGCCTCCCGCCGGGCGGTGATCCAGTGGACGCCGTAGAGGAAGACGCCCCACACCGCCACGAAGTCCGGGATGTTGGACAGCACCTGCCAGGTCCGCATCGCGGGCGGCTCCTCGGGCAGGGCGGTCTTCAGGCCCAGGGTCGCGAAGGGGACGCCGGAGATCATGAGCACGCCGGTCCCGCCGGACTCCTTGAGTCCGTAGACGTGGTCCACGTACTTGCCGGGCTCGGCGGCGATGCGGGCCTTGGCCTCCTTCAGCAGGTCGGCGCGGCTGCCGAACACCGTGGCCTCCGCCGGGCAGGCCTCCGCGCAGGCGGTGGCCTTCCCCTCCTTCACCCGGCTCGTGCACATGACGCACTTGCCGATCACCGGGACCGCGCGGTCCCACTGGTACTTCGGCACGTCGAAGGGGCAGGCCATCATGCAGTAGCGGCAGCCCATGCACTTCTCCGCGTCGTAGACCACGGGCCCCTCCGGCGTCTTGTGCAGGGCGCCCACGGGGCACACGGAGGCGCAGGTGGGCACGAGGCAGTGCATGCAGAGGTGCCGCACGTAGGCGTCGCCCTTGGCCTCCACCGTGGTCCAGGTGTAGGCCGAGGGCTGAGGCTCCACGGGGCCGGGGAGCTTGTTCTGCTCCTTGCAGGCCTCCGCGCAGGCCCCGCAGCCGATGCACTTCGTCGCGTCGAACAGGATTCCCACGGTCATGGGTTCCCCCTCGAAGCGGAGTATATGGGTCGGAATTGACGGCATTCAGGGGCGATGTGTCCCACAGCACACGAGGCCCGTGGTGCCCTCGTCAGGGCCGGCGGGAACGCGCCGGCACGCTGCGGAATCGCATGGGGCCGGCAGGCCGGGCGGCGCCGCGGCCCGGGAGCGGCCCCAGGGCCCGGGGAAGTCGCGCGGGAAGGAGCGCGGGGTGACCGAGGTCGCACGGGTTCGGCCCGCCGACGCGGAAGGGGATGGCGCGGCGGAGCCCGCCCGGGAGGGGTTGTCGGGAATGTCACAGCCCCGCGCGCGCCGGGGCTTCCCTTCGAGGGGCATCCGGCGGACCATGGCGGACCACCCGACCCACCATGAAAGCCAAGGACCCATCCCAGCCCGAGGCGCCCCGAGGCGGCCTACCCGGCCCCGGCCTCGCCCAGGGCGCCGAGGGCGCCGAGGCCCGGGCCGAGGCCGCGGAGCGGGAGACCTTCTTCCGCCTCATGCCCACGCCCGCCTGCGTGGTGGGCTTCGACGGCGTGTTCCACCAGGTGAATCCGGCCTTCGCCGCGTCCCTCGGCCGCGTGGAGGAGGACCTGTTGCGGCGGCGTTTCGCCACGATCCTGCACCCCGACGACTTCGACGGCGTGGCCAGGGCGATGCAGGAGCTGGGGTCCGGGGGCAGGGTGCAGGCGCTGGCCACGCGCTTCCTCCACGCGGAGGGCGGGTACAGGCTCTTCCTCTGGGACGCGCGGGTCCAGGGGAGGCACATCCTCGCGGCGGGGCAGGACGTCACCGACCTCTACCTCAGCCAGGAGATGGAGTCGCGCCTGCGGGTGGTGCTCGACCGCAGCCCCGACTTCATCGGCATCTCGGACACCGCGGGGCGGCCGCTCTACTGGAACGCGGCCTACCGGCGGCTTCGGGGACTCGGCCCTTTCGAGCCCCTGCCCGCGGCCCTCCATGTGAAGGACTCCCACGTGGACTGGTCCGCCCGGCAGCTGCTGGAGACCGCCATCCCGACGGCCCTCAAGGAGGGGATCTGGGAAGGGGAGTCCTGCTACCGGGACGCTTTGGGCGGCGAGATCCCCGTCTCCCAGGTGATCATGGCCCACCGCGGTCCCGCGGGGGAGCCGGCCTTCCTGAGCAGCGTGGCCCGGGACATCAGCACCTACCGCCTGCACGACGAGGCCCTCAAGGAAGGCAGCCGCATGCTCAGCCGGGCCCTGGGGGCGCTGCGCCAGAGCGAGGCGCGCTACCGCATCCTGGTGGAGGCGAGTCCGGACATCATCGCCCGCCACGGGCCGGACGGGCGCTTCGTGGACATCAACCCCGCCTCCCTCCGGGTGATCGGGTGGCCGCGGGAGGAGATGGTCGGGCGCCTGCCCACGGCGTACGTGGAAGCGGAGGACCACGCCGCGATGCAGCGGTTCTTCCTCGATCTGCGGGCGGGCCGGGACCGGGGCTCCGTGCGGTTCCGGGTGCGCCACAAGGACGGGCACGAAGTCTGGCTGGAATCCCGGGGCGCGCGCCTCGAGGGGGCCGGCGGACGCGTGGAGGAGGTGGTGATCACCAGCCGCGACGTGACCGACCAGCTCGAGCTGGAGCGCCTCAAGAGCCTCTTCCTTTCCACCGCCAGCCACGAGCTGCGCACGCCCCTGTCCAGCATCCGCGCCAGCCTGGAGATGCTTGCGGACGGTTCCGCAGGGGCCCTGCCGGAGCGCGCCGCGGGCCTGGCCACCCTGGCCCACGCCAACGCCGTCCGCCTGGCCCGCATCGTGGACGACATGCTGGACCTGGAGCGGGTCAAGCGGGGGCGGATGGCCTTCACGGCGAAGCCGTGCCGTCTCCACAACCTGGCGCGGCAGGCGGTGGAGGCCGTGCGGGCCTTCAGCGACTCCTTCGGCGTGGCGCTGCCCCTGGGGCCCTGGCGGGAGGACGCGGAGGTGCTCGCGGACCCCGACCGGGTGGTGCAGGTGCTGGTGAACCTGATCTCCAACGCGGTGAAGTACAGCCCCCCCGGTGGACCGGTGCTGACACGCATCGAGCCCAGCGACGCCGGGTGGGCGGTGGAGGTGGAGGACCGGGGACCGGGGATCCCCGAGGCCTTCCGGCCCCGCATCTTCGAGCAGTTCTCCCAGGCCGGCGGCCCCCAGCAGCAGCCGGGCAGCGGCCTCGGCCTCTCCATCTCGAAGGGCTTCGCCGAGGCCATGGGGGGCAGCCTCGACTTCGAGTCCCGCCCCGGGCGCACCGTCTTCCGCCTGGAACTGCCCGCGTTCCGGCGGGAGGCGCCCGGCGTCATGGAGGGCCTGCCCTGGGTCCTGCACGTGGAGGACGACGCGGCCGTCAGCCACCTCCTCGCGGCGGCCCTGGACGGCGTGGCGGCCCTGGTGAACGTCGGCACCCTCGCCGCCGCCCGGAAGCGCCTCGCGGAGCGGGCCTGGGGCCTCGCCATCCTCGACAGCCGCCTCCCGGACGGCGAGGGCGCCGGCCTGCTGGCCGACCTCCGGGCCCTGCCGGGGGGCGGCCCGCCCGTGGCCCTCTTCACCGGCGAGGACACCGCGGCCGGCACCGACCCGGCGATCGTCCACGTCTTCCTGAAAGGCAGCGCCGGCCCCGCCGAGATCCGGCGGGTGGTGCAGGGGCTGCTGGCCCGGACCTAAGCGCGCCGGCTCGGGCCCCGTAGGCCCACCATGCGCCTCGCGGTCCGGATCCTCTTCGCGGCCCTCATCCTGTGGGCGGCGCTGAATCTGCTGGCGGGGTTCGTGCTGCCCGACCATCTGCTCCGGGCGCCCATGCCCCGGCGCAGCGAAGCCGAACGGGCGCGAATCCGGGCGGAGCTGGGCGCGCCCGCGGAGCGGTGGAGCCGCCATGCCGTGGCCGGAGGGCAGGGCGCGCCCCTCGAGCTCTGGTGGCTCCACCGGCCCGGGTCCAGGGGAGTCGCGATGATCCTCCACGGCTTCGGTGACGACGCCTGGGGCACGGCGCCGCGCCTGCGGGACCTGCCGGAACTCGACGCGGTGGTTTTCACCCTCCGCGGGCGTGACATCCATCCCGAGGTCCCCTCCACCCTCGGCGCCTGGGAGTCGGAGGACATCGTCCGGGTGGTGGGGTTCCTCGAGTGCTCCGGCGTCCCCCGCCGCAGCATCCTGCTGGCGTCCGTGAGCCAGAGCGCCGGCGCCTCGCTCCTGGCCCTGCGCCGTCTCGAGGATGGCGGCGGACCCCTCGGCGGCGCCCTGCTCGAGAGCCCCTGGAAGGATCTCCGGGACGCAGCCCGCAACCACCTGAAGGGTCCCCTTGGGCCGGTGCTGGAGTCCCTCCTGCGGCCCGCGGAGGAGATCGCCCTGCGTCGCGCCGGTTCCCAGGCCGGTTTCCGCGCGGGCGACGTCTCCCCTGAGAAGGCCAGCCCGGGGCTCCGAACACCCATCGCCCTCCTCGCGGGTGACGCGGATCCCGTGACCCCCCTGGACGGCGTGCGGGCCATCGCGCGCTGGCACCCCGACCTGACCGTCGTCCCAGGAGCCGGCCACTGCGAAGCGGGGGGCCGGCTGCCGGGAGGCTGGCGGGGCTGGGCGGAACCCCGCCTCCGGAGCTGGGGCTTCTAGGTCAGGCTAGGCTGGGTCGCACACCAGGAGCCGCGCTCCATGACCACCCCCAAAGCCCTCGTCGCCGCCTGGGTGGAGGCTTTCAACCGCCGGGACGTGGACGCGCTCGCGGCCTTCTACGCCGAGGACGCGGTCAACCACCAGGTCGCGGAGGCGCCCGTGCGCGGCCGGGAGGCCATCCGCGCGATGTTCGCCGAGGGCTTCGCCACGGCGGAGATGGTCTGCCTCGTGGAGAACCTCTTCGAGGATGGCGACTGGGCCATCCTCGAGTGGCGGGACCCGCTGGGCCTCCGGGGCTGCGGCTTCTTCCACGTGGTGGAGGGGCGCATCGCCTTCCAGCGCGGCTACTGGGACAAGCTCACCTTCCTCCGGCAGCACGGGCTGCCGCTGCCCCGGGACTGAAGGGGCTCAGCCCTTCTTCGCCTTGCCCTTCGGCTTCGGCTCAGGCGCGGCGGAACCATTCCCGTTGAGCTGGGCGATACGCTTGGGGATGGCCGCGTTCTTCGGATCCAGTACCGCGGCGCGGTAGAGGGCCACGAGGGCGGCCTCCTTGTTCTCGGGCTTCGGCGCCACGCCCCGGAGCAGGCCGGCGGCGTAGAGGGCCTTGTCCCCCTTGTACTTCTTGGCGATGTCCTCGGTCTCATCCCCGAGGTACTTGTCCCACTGCGCCACGCCGGCCTCGAAGCTCTTCACCCGGCCGTCGAGATCCCGGATGGTCCGCTCCAGCGGGGCGAGGGGATTCTTCGCCTTCTCGATGTTCTCCTTGAGGGTCGCCTCGTTGGCCTGGAGGAACGCGATGCGCTGCTTGGCCTGGGCCTTGGCCTGCTCGGCCTCGGCGTGCTTCATGAGGATCTGGTTGGCGTCCTCGATGGGGAGCTTGGGATCGGGCTTCGGGGCCGGCGCGGGGGCGAACTGGTTCGCGGCCTCCTTCGCCGCCAGGGTCCTCATCTCCTCCAGGGCCTGGGCGGACTCCTCCCCGGCCTTCACCCAGGTCTCCTTGTAGGCGTTGAAGGCGCCCATGGCCTCCTTCTGGAGGTCCCTGGCCATGTCCCGGGCCTTCCCGGCGATCTCGCGGGCCTCCTCGAACTGGCCGCAGGCCACGCCGCTGTCGTAGGCGACGCGATAGACGTCGAGCTGGGCATTCCACTCCCGGATACCCGCGAAGGCGGTCTGGAGGGTCGTCCTGTCGAAGGCAGGCCTGGCGGCCGGGATGAGGGCCTTGGCCTTCGCGAAGGCCTCGACGGGGTTCTCCGCCCGCAGCGCCTCGAGGGTCTTCAGGTCCGCGGCGGGCGCCTGGGCCGGGAGCGGGGCCGAACCGATGAGACCGAGGGCGAGGAGGGGGAGGAGGCGGGTCAGGGTCATGGGTCGTCCGTCCGGAAACGACCAGAGTACCCTCGGAGGGCCTCCGGCTTCATCACCTCGGGGCGGGCCCTACCGCTTCAGGTGCGGATGGCGCGCGGCCACCGCGTCCGGGGCGTCGGGCTTGAGCCGCTTGGGGTGGGCGGGCAGGCCGATGGCCACGTTGTAGTCGTCCAGGTCCTTGGTCACCAGGCCGAAGGTGCCCACCATGGCCCACGTCCCCACCTTGGTGCCGCTGAGCACCGTGGCGTGGTAGGCCACCCGGGCGTAGTCGCCGATGACCGTGTCGCCCAGGTGCACGTTGCGCGGATCCACCAGCTCGTGCCAGTGGCTGTAGATGTTGGCGTAGTCGCTGATGCTCGCGCCCTTGCCGATGGTGATGGAGCCGCGGTCGTCCAGGAGCACGAAGCGGTGGACGATGGTGTCGTCGTCGATGCTGATGTTGTAGCCAAAGCTGAATTCGATCCCGGTGAAGAACTTCACGTTCTTCCCGCAGTGCCGGAAGATGTGCGGCGCGAGCATCCGGCGGAACATCAGCCCCAGCCAGACGTTGGCGTTGAGCGGGCTGTTGTCGAACATCTGCCAGAGCCAGAGGAGGGGCTTCACGGGGATCCACTTCTCGGGCACCAGCTCGGAGTAGTACTCGGCCTCCAGGGTGGCATTGCGCGGGTCGAAGTTCGCCAGCATCACCTCCTCGTGGATGTTGCGCGGATCGCCGTGGAGCCCGTAGAAGCCCCGGCAGAGCTCGACGCAGAGCGCGTTGCGGTCGGTCTTCGGGTCCCGGATGCGGGCGTCGATCCCCTCGATCCAGGCTTCGTACTTGGCCTTGACGGCGGCGTTCTCGAGGTCGACAGGGCGGTTGGCCACAGGGCGCTCCAATCCGTACTTGGAAAGTCGAGATTAATGGAAGCACGAAAAAGGGGCAGCCGCGCCGCTGCCCCCGGTGATGGAACGATCACGGATCAGTGATGGCCGTGGCCGGCGTCCTCGGCGGGCTGGCCCAGGTATTCCACCTTGCGGTTGAGGAAGACCACCCAGACGCCGAAGAGGACGCTGAGGCCGATGCCCGCGTTGCGGAAGGGGACCACGCCGGGGCGGAAGTCGGGATCGAGGAGGGCCGCGGTGCCGAAGAGCAGCAGGAAGCCTCCGTAGATCGCCAGGGCCGCGCCCCAGATCCGGGCCATCCGGTCCGTGGGCTTCACCTCCTCGGGCACCACGCCCAGGGGATCCGAGGGCTCGGCCCGCAGATGCAGGCCCTGGAAGAGCAGGGCGGCAGCCAGGAGGAGGGTGAAGAGGGACTGGATGGGCGTGGGCATGGGGGCTCCCGGTCCAGGAATAGCACAGAACCTCCGCGTACCGCGGCACGGCCGGTCCGCTCCTTGGGGGCGGAACTAAACGCTTGACCGCGTGAGTGAGTACTCACATATTAGTGAGCGCTCACTCACATCGCTGGGCGAGTGCGTTCTTTGGAGGTCCCATGGCACCCGCTCCCCACCCCGCCCCTCACCCCACCGGCACTCGGGCCACCCTCGTCCAGGCCGCGGCGGAACTGATGGTGGAGGTCGGCTTCGATGCCATGACCACCGCGGCCCTGGCCAAGCGGGCCGGGCTCGCGGAGGGCACCCTCTACCGCCACTTCTCCGGCAAGGAGGCCATCACCGAGGCGGTCTTTGAGGAGGCTTGGAGGTCGAACCTCCAGGAGATTGAAGCCGCCCTGCCGCCCCTCGACCAGCCCGAGGCCCGGCTCCGGGAGTTCCTGCCGGTGGCCATGGGCGTCCTGATGCGCGATCCCGTGCGCTCCCAGGTCTGCAACCAGTGCCACATGCACTGGATCCAGCAGAAGCGCCTGGCGGAACTGCCGCCGGGGCCGCGCGACTTCGTGGCCCTCCTCGAGGGGACCCTTCGGAACGCCCAGGCCGCCGGCGTGGCCCGGGACGACTTCGACCCCTTCTTCGTCGCCAACTTCCTCTTCCATGCCGGCGGCGACCTCTTCGAGCGCTTCGTCGCGCCGCCGATGGAATGCTGCACGCCCCGCTACACGCCGGAAGCCTTCCAGCAGGCCTGGAACGACTTCCTGAACCCCCGACTCTTCCACGACGACCGCGCTTCGCGTTGAACACCGCCCAAGGAGCCCCGCGATGCTGATCTTTCCCCCGGCCCAGGTGGCCGAAGCGCCCCGCGCCCCCCAGGGCCTGTCCTTCACCCTCGAAGGCGCCCTGCGCCGGGCCCGGGAGGAGAACGCCCTCCTGAAGGCGGCCGCCGCCCGGGTCGACGAGCGCCGCAGCCTCATCACCACCGCCCGCGCCGACGCGCTGCCCCAGGTGGCCGCCGTGGGCGACCTCACCCGCACCCGGGACGTGAGCATCCTCAACTCGCCCTTCGGCGACTCGCTGGGCCCCACGGCGGCCGACATCATCCACGCCCGGAACATCTACACGACCCAGGTGAGCGTGAGCCAGCCCCTCTTCGCCTGGGGCAAGCTCTCCGGCGCCGTGGAGGTGGCCAAGGTGGGCGAGGCCGAGGCCCAGGCCGCCTTCACCACCGCGGGCCTGGACATCCTCCACGGCGTGGCCAAGGCCTACCTCGCGGTGCTGAACGCGAAGGCCCAGCTGGAGGTGGTGCAGGTGCGCAAGGACGCGGCCCGGCGCCTCCTGGAGGACATCCAGAACAGGCTGGACGCGCAGAGCGCCACCCGCCTGGACCTGCTCCGGGCCCAGGCGGAGCTGCAGGGCGTGGAGCCGGAGGCCCTCCAGGCCCAGGCGGCCTACCAGCGCGCCCTCGAGGTGCTGGACGGGCAGCTCGGCCTGGACCCGCGCACGCCCCTGGACCTGGAGGCCCTGCCGGCGGCGCCGGACGCGGACCCCGACGCGAGGCCCGACCGCAGCGAGCTGCGCCAGCTCGACGAGCAGGAGAAGGCCCTGCGCATCAACGACCGCATCCTCGCCTCCGAGCTCAAGCCGCGGATGGACTTCAACGCCAGCTACGGCTGGATGGCCAAGCGCTCGGACCTGCTCTTCCAGCCCCCCTACGACACCTGGCGGGTGAGCCTCACCCTGCGCGTCCCCCTCTTCGACGGCCTGCGCACCCGCGGCCGCCGCGCCCAGAACCTCGCGGTCCTGGAGCAGGTGCGGCAGTCCCGGGTGGACACCGAGCGGCAGGTCCAGCTCCAGGTGCAGACCGCCCACCGGGGCCTCGCCACCGCCCGCGCCCTCCTGCAGGCGGCGACCCAGGCCCACGAGGCCGGCCTGGAGGCCCTGCGCGTGAGCCGGGACTCCTTCCAGGAGGGCCTCATCAGCTCCCTCGACCTGCTCCAGGCCGAGCGCCAGGAGCGCCAGCTGGAGAGCCAGCGCGTCCAGGCCCAGCTCGGCGTGTGGGCCGCCCACTTCGACCTGCGCCGCGCCCGCGGCCTCGCCCCCCTCTGATCCCCGACGCCGAAAGGAAGCCCATGTCCCGCAAGACCCTCCTCCTGGGGCTCGTCCCCGTCCTGGTGATCGCCGGGGCCGCCGCCTACCACCGTGGCCAGCGCAACGCCGAGCTCGCCCGGCAGCAGCTGGTGAAGGAACGCGGCGAAGTCCCCGTCACCGTCGCCGCCGTGGAGCTGCGCACCTTCCGCCCCACCATCCCCTTCACCGGCACCCTCCTCGCGGTCAACCGCGCCGAGCTGCGGGCCGAGGTCGCGGGCCGCGTCACCCGCGTGCTGGTCCAGGAGGGGGACGCCGTGCGGGCCGGCGCCCTGCTGAGCACCCAGGACGAGGACGACCTGGCCCTCGCGCTGCGCGCCGCGGAGGCGCAGGCGGAACAGGCCAAGGCCGACCGGGACCGCGCGGAGACACTCCTCGCGAAGAAGAGCATCACCAAGCAGGCCGCCCAGCAGGCCGAGACCGCCTGGCAGACCTCCGACAGCGCCGCGGGCATGGCGCGGGTGCGCCTCAAGAAGGCCCGGATCACCGCGCCCTTCGACGGCCAGGTGGCCCGGCGCAACGTCCAGCCCGGCGACGTGCTCGCCCCGGGCCAACCCGCCTTCGAGGTGGTGGACAACCGGCGCATGGAGATCCAGGCCGACCTGCCCGCGGCGGCCATGGCCCTCGTGCGGCCCGGCCAGACCATCCGGTTCCGGGCCGCCGGGCTGGCCGCCCCCATCGACGGCCGGCTCACCCAGGTGAGCCCGAGCCTCGGCCAGGACGGCCGCACCCTCAAGGTGCGCATGGAGGTGCCCAATCCGGAGCGGCTGCTCAAGAGCGGCCTCTTCGTGGACGGCGAGATCCTCGGCGACGGCGAGCGCGCCCTGCCCGCCCTCCCCTCCAACCTGCTGAAGGCCGAAGGCCGGGAGGGCAGGGTCTTCGTGGTCCGGGACGGCCGGGCCCGGGAGCTGGCCGTCACCCTGGGCGGCGAGCAGGACGGCTGGCGCTCGGTGGAAGGGCTGAAGCCCGGCGACCAGGTGGTCGCGGAGGGCCGCGACCTGGTCCACGACGGCGCCCGGATCCGCGTCGCGGCCCAGGCCCAGGGAGGGCGCTGAGCCATGTTCCTCTCCGACCTCTCCATCCGCCGGCCGGTCCTGACCACCTGCATCATGGTGGCCTTCGTGGTGCTCGGGCTGTTCAGCGTGCGCCGGCTGGGCATCGACCAGTACCCCAACACCGACGTCCCCACCGTCACGGTCTCCGTGGTCTACCCCGGAGCCAGCCCCGAGAGCGTGAAGCAGGACCTCGTCAAGAAGATCGAGGAGGCCGTCAACCCCATCGAGAAGATCAAGGAGATCAGCTCCACCAGCCAGGAGTCCCTCGGCACGCTGGTGATCCAGTTCCAGCTGGACCGGGACATCGACAAGGCCCTGGACGACGTCCGCACCCGCATCGGCCAGATCCGCCGGGACCTCCCCGACACCATCGAGGAGCCGGTGGTCTCCAAGTTCGACCCGGCCCAGCTGCCGGTGCTGTCCCTGGTGGTGCGGCCCGACGAGGCCCACGCGGGCCGGATCCGCGACCGGGAACTGACCCGCATCGCCGAGGACTTCCTGAAGCGCCGCATCGAGAACGTCCCCGGCGTCGGCAAGGTCGACGTGGTGGGCGGCGCGACCCGGGAGATCCAGGTCCACGTGGACCCGCGGAAGCTGGAGGCCCTCGGCCTCTCCCTCCAGCAGGTCATGGGCGCCCTGGGCGGGGACACCTCCGACGTGCCCAGCGGCAACCTCCTCCAGGGCAGCCGCGAGGTGGCGGTGAAGGTGGACGCCAAGGTGCGCAGCGTGGAGAGCTACCGCAACGTGATCGTCGGGAACCGGCAGGGGCGGCCCATCGAGCTGTGGGAGGTCGCGGACGTCGTGGACGGCGTGAAGGAGAAGCGCACCCTGGCCCGCCTCGACGGCCAGGACGTGGTGGCCCTGGAGGTCCAGCGCCAGACCGGCGGCAACACCGTGGCCATGGTGGAAAGCGTCGAGCGGGTGCTGAAGGGCCTGGAGCCCGAGCTGGCGAGGCAGGGCGTCCTCCTCGTCACCGCCAAGGACAACGCCAAGTTCATCCACGACAGCGTGGAGGACGTGAAGATGGCCATCCTCCTGGGCGGCGCCCTGACGGTGCTCATCGTCTTCTACTTCCTGAGCAGCTGGCGCTCCACCCTCATCACCAGCCTGACTTTGCCGGTCTCCATCATCGGGACCTTCATCATCATGCGGGCCATGAACTTCACCCTGAACGTCATGACGCTGATGGGACTCTCGCTGGCGGTGGGAATCCTCATCGACGACGCCATCGTGGTGCGGGAGAACATCAGCCGCCACGCGGAGATGGGCAAGGACCACGTCACCGCCGCCCGGGAAGGCACGGCGGAGATCGGCCAGGCGGTCATCGCCACGACCCTCAGCATCCTCGCGGTCTTCGTGCCGGTGGCCTTCATGGGCGGCATCGTGGGCCGCTTCTTCTTCCCCTTCGGCATCACCGTGGCCTTCGCCGTGGCGCTCTCCCTGTTCGTGAGTTTCACCCTCGATCCCATGCTCAGCGCCGTCTGGCCGGATCCCGAGCACGAGCGCCACGATCCCGCCGACCGGCCGCGCCGCCGGAACGCCGTGATGCGGAGCGTGGACGCCTTCGGGCGGATGCTGGACCGCGGCGAGGTGGCCTACGAGCGGGTGCTCCGCTGGGCCCTGGCCCACCGCAAGACCACCATGGCCATCGGCTTCGGCAGCTTCGTCCTGGCGGTCGGCCTCTCGGGCCTGCTGGGCAACGACTTCATGCCCGACCACGACCGCGGCGACCTGCAGCTCACCTTCCGCACCGCGCCCGGCTCCAGCCTCGAGGCCACCAAGGCCAAGGCCCTGGAGCTCGAGGGCCTCGTCAAGCGCACCGAAGGCGTGAAGCTGGCCTACACCACCATCGGCACGGGCCTCGGCGGCGCCATCAACCAGGGCGCCATCTACGTGAAGCTGGCGGAGGGCCGCCGGCCGGGCCACGTGGCCATCCGGCGCTCGATCCGCGAAGCCTTCCGGTCCGTCGCGGGGGTGGAGACCACCGTGGGCGCCGTGAACGACTGGGGCACCGTGAGCCCCATCCAGATGGCCATCCAGGGCCCCGACCGGGCGGCGGTGCTGCGCGCCGAGCCCCTGGTGAAGGAGGCGCTGCGCTCCGTGCCCGGCGCCGTGGACGTCTCCACCACCCTGGACCAGGGCAAGCCCGAGCTGCGCCTCGTGGTGGACCGCAAGGCCGCCTCGGACCTGGGCGTCTCCCCGGCCCTCGTGGCCCAGCTGGTGCGGCCGCTGGTGGACGGCCAGGTGGTGTCGCGCTTCGAGGACGAGAACGGCGAGCAGCGGGACGTGCGGGTGCGGCTGGCCGACGCGGGCCGGCGCCTGGCCTCCCAGCTCGAGGGCATGACCGTCCAGAGCACCAAGGACCTCGGCGGCGGGCGGCATCCCCTCATCCGGCTCAGCCAGGTGGCCCGCTTCGAGGAGTCCGTGGCCCCCGCCAAGATCCAGCGCCACGACCTCCAGGAGGAGATCGAGCTGGACGGCGGCTTCGAGGGCTCCACCCTGGGCGAGGTGAGCGCCGGCGTCGCGGCCAAGGTCGCCGAGCTCCAGGCCTCGGGCCGCCTGCCCGCCGGCGTCAAGGTCGAGCCCCTGGGCCAGGCCCGGGACCAGAAGGAGACCGCCGGCTACATGGGCTCGGCGATGCTGCTGGCGGTGATCTTCATCTACTTCGTGCTGGCCAGCCAGTTCGAGAGCTTCAAGCTGCCCATCACGATCATGCTCAGCCTGCCCCTCTCGATGGTGGGCATGGTGCTGATGCTGCTGGTCACCGGCGACAGCAATTCCATGATGACCAGCATCGGCCTGATCCTGCTCATGGGCCTCGTCACCAAGAACGCCATCCTCCTGGTGGACAACGCGCTCCAGCACCGGCGGGCGGGGATGGACCTCGCGGAGTCCCTGGTCGTCGCCGGCCGCACGCGCCTCCGGCCCATCCTGATGACGAGCCTCGCCATGATCTTCGGCATGCTGCCCCTCTTCTTCGCCCTGGGCAGCGGCGCGGAGATGCGGGCGCCCATGGCCCGGGCGGTGGTGGGCGGCATCATCACCTCCACCCTCCTCACCCTCCTGGTCGTCCCGGTCTTCTTCGAGATCATCGACGGCTGGAGCTGGGGCCGGGCCTGGGCCTGGGCCTGGGCCTGGGCGAGGGGCCTGGCGGGGGTCGCCCCCCGGGACCCGGAGCAGCTTCCGCCGGACCCGGCCCCGGGGCGGGAGTAAGCTACGGGCAACCCAGCGGAAAGGACCTCCATGAAGACGGTCACCTACCCGGTGCGCGGCATGACCTGCGCGAGCTGCGTCAACCACGTGGAGAAGGCCCTGAAGGGCGTGGCCGGGGTCCAGGAGGTCTCCGTGAACCTCGCCACGGAGGAGGCCCGCGTCGGCTTCGACGGCCCCTCGGACGCCGACCTCGCCCGGGCCGTCAGCGCCGCGGGCTACACCCTGGTCACGGAGGACGCGGCGGAAGTGCCGGTGGAGGATCCGCTCATCAGCCTGCGCACGCGGATGACCCTGGCCCTGGCCCTCTCGGCGCCGCTGATGCTCGACATGCTGCCCCGGCTGCCCTGGCACCTGCCGCCCTTCGTGCAGTGGGCCTTCTCGACCGCGGTGGTCTTCTACGCCGGCCGCGGCTTCTTCGCGCGGGCGCTGAAGCAGGCGGCCCACCGCCAGACCTCCATGGACACCCTCGTGGCCCTGGGCGCCTTCACGGCCTGGCTCTTCGGGCTGGCGGAATGGCTCTTCCCGCCCCACGCCATGGAGCCCATGGAACCGCGCCACCTCTCCTTCGAGACCGCCGCAGGCCTCGTGGCCTTCCTGCTGGTGGGCCGCTACCTCGAGGCCAAGGCCCGCACCCGCGCGGCGGAAAGCCTGCGCGGCCTCCTGCGACTGGCGCCTCCGACCGCCACCTGGCTTCCCCCCGCCGAGATCGGAGGCGGGGAGAAGGAGGTGCCCGTGGGCGACCTCAGCCTCGGTGACCTGGTGCGCGTGAAGCCCGGCATGGCCATTCCCGCCGACGGCACGGTGGTGGATGGCTACGCCGAGGTCCAGACCACCCTCTTCAGCGGCGAGCCGCTGCCGGTGCCCAAGGGGCCCGGGGACACCGTCATCGCCGGCACCCTGGTGCACGGCACGCCCATCACGGTGCGGGTCGAAGCGACGGGCAAGCACACCTTCCTCTCCCGCATGGCCTCGGTGGTGGCCCAGGCCCAGGCCTCCCGGGCGCCCCTCCAGGACCTGGCGGACAAGGTAAGCGCCGTCTTCGTGCCCGCCATCCTGGGGATCGCCCTGCTCACCTTCGCCGGCTGGTGGTTCTTCAAGGGGGACGTCTCCCAGGCCTGGCGGCCCGCGGTGACGGCCCTGGTGGTGGCCTGCCCCTGCGCCCTGGGCCTCGCGACGCCCATCGCCATGTCCGTGGCCCTGGGCACCGCGGCGCGGCGCGGCATGGTGGTGAAGGACCTGGCCTCCTTCGAGGCCCTGGGGCGCCTCACGGACATGGCCTTCGACAAGACCGGCACCATCACCCGCGGCCAGCCCCTGGTCCAGCAGGTCCAGCCTTTGGATGACCTCGGGGAGCGGGAGATCCTCGCCATCGCCGCTTCCCTGGAGCAGGACTCCATCCACCCCATCGCCAAGGGCATCCGGCAGGCCGCCCCCCAGCTCGCGCGGGCCGACGTGTCGGAGTTCCAGACCCACGTGGGCGGCGTCAGCGGCACGATCCGGGGCAGGGCCTACCGCCTCGGGAGCGTGGGCTTCCTGGGCGTGGAGACCCCGCCCCTGCGGGAGGGCACCACGGTGGTGGGCCTGGCGGAGGGTGAGCAGCTCCTGGGCCTCATCCACCTCGCCGACGAGCGCCGTTCGGACGTGCTGCTGGTGCTGCGGGCCCTGGAGGCCGACGACCTCACCCTCCACCTCTGGAGCGGCGACCGGGAGGGCCCCGTGAAGGCCACCGCGGAGGCCATGTCCCTGAAGCACTGGAAGCACGGCTGCTCGCCGGAGGGGAAGGCCGAGGCCCTCAAGGCCCTCAAGGCCGCGGGGAAGACCGTGGGCTTCGTGGGCGACGGCGTCAACGACGCGATGGTGCTCTCCCAGAGCGACTGCGGCATCGCGGTGAAGGGCGCCGAGACCGCCCGCAGCGCCGCGGGGCTGCACCTGGTGCGGGACGGCTTCGAGCCCATCCTCATGGCCCGGCGCCTGAGCAAGCGCACCACGGTGATCATCCGCGAGAACCTCGCCTGGGCCTTCGCCTACAACGCCATCCTGGTGCCCCTCGCCGCCTTCGGCTTCCTCGACCGCTTCGGCGGACCCATGCTCGCCGGCGCGGCGATGGGTCTGAGCTCCCTGACCGTGGTGCTGAACGCGCTGCGGCTGCGGCGCTGACCCAGGTTCCAGGAACCCCCCGCTGACGGGAGCCTCCCCCTCCGGCACACTGGAAGGCTATGGATTCCCGGGACCAGGGCCCCCTGCAGGACCTCCTGCGCCTCCTCGACGGGGCGGCGGGGGGCTTGAAGGAAGGCGCGCGGCTCCGATGGGCCGCGCCCACGGCCCTGGCCCTCCTGCTGGCGCGCCGGGCGACGCTGGCGGGCCGCCTCGAGGGCCTCTGGGTGGATGCCCCCTCCGAGGCCGAGGCCCAGGCCCTGGCGGCGGATCTGGCGGCCCTGCTGCCCCAGGCCGGCGTGGCCTACTTCCCCGGCTTCGCGCCCTACGCCGGCGGCGAGTCCAGCCCGCCGGGGCTGGTGCTGCGGGACCGCCTCGCCGCGCTCGTCGGCCTGCTGGAACGCCGCGTCCAGGTCCTCGTGACGGGGCCCCTGGCGGCCTTCGAGGTGCTGCCCCATCCGAGCTGGTTCCAGAAGCAGAAGCTCGACCTGCGGAAGGGCGCCGAGGTCCCGCGGGAGCTGCTCCTGGAGACCCTGGTGGCCCTCGGCTACCGGCGCACGGAGATGGCCTCCAGCCCCGGCGAGTTCAGCGCCCGGGGCCTCGTGGTGGACCTCTGGCCCGACCACCTGGACCTGCCCCTGCGCCTGGAGTGCTACGGCGACGAACTGGAGCGCCTCACCGCCTTCGATCCCGAGACCCAGCGGCGCACTGGGGACGGCCTGGAGCGCCTCACCCTCTATCCACGCTTCGAGGGGGAACGCGCCGGGCTGCTGGAGGCCGTGGCCTCCCGGGCCGCGAAGACGCCGGAGGCCGAGGACGACCTCGCCTTCCGCCGCGCGCGCCTGGCTTCGCACGGCCACTTCCCCGGCGAGGAGCTGTTCTATCCGCTCCTTCCGCAACCCAAGGGCCAGCTCGCCCACTGGGTGCCGCCCTGCCTGCGGGTGAAGCTGGACGGGGCCTGGCTCGAGGCCCTGCGGGAGGCCGAGCGGGGGCGCATCTCGGAGGGCATCGCGGTGCTGCGCCGGGGCGGCGTGGTGTGCCCGGACTTCGAGGACCGCTTCCTTCCCTCCGACCCGAGCCGGGAGACCCTGGCCCTCACCGAGTGGCAGGCGGAGGCCAGCGTGCCCTTCACGGCGCAGCCCGCGCGGGAGTTCCAGGGGCGCCTCGCGGAACTCGGCCAGGAGCTGAAGGGGCTGATCTCGGCGGGCCACCGGGTCTTCCTCGCGGGCTCCACACCCGGCATGCGGGACCGCTTCCTGGAGCTCATCGCCGACCTGGAGCTGCATCCCGCCCACGGCAGCGAGGCCGGGGCCCGCGCCCTGCACCTCGGATTGGGCGCCGGAGCCCTGCTGCCCGACGCGCGTGTCCTGGTGCTCACGGAGCGGGAGGTCTTTGGCCGCAAGGAGTTGAAGACCCCCTCGCGGCGCAGCGCCTCGGCGGCCTTCCTCAGCGACCTCCGGGACCTCAAGCCCGGGGACCGCGTGGTGCACCTGGACCACGGCATCGGCGAGTTCCTGGGCTTCCAGGAGATCACCGCCGGCGGGGAGCTGCATGAGGTGGTGCGCCTGCGCTACGCCGACGGCGGGGAGCTCCAGGTCAGCCTCGCCCGGGCGGATCTGCTCCAGCGCTACGTCTCCGCCGACGGCCACGTCCCGCCCCTGGACAAGCTGGGCGGCGCCTCCTGGACCAAGGTCAAGCGCCGCGCCAAGAAGGCCATCCGGGACATGGCCGAGGAGCTGCTGAAGCTCTACGCCAAGCGCAAGCTGGAGAAGGGCCACGCCTTCCCTCCCGACGGGCCGGAGATGGCGGAGTTCGAGGCCAGCTGCCCCTTCGAGCCCACCCGGGACCAGATCGAGGCCACCGAGGCCATCAAGGCCGACCTCGAGGGGGAGCGCCCCATGGACCGGCTGCTCTGCGGCGACGTGGGCTTCGGCAAGACCGAGGTGGCCATGCGGGCCGCGGCGAAGGTGGCCCTGGAGGGCCGGCAGGTGGCGGTGCTCTGCCCCACCACCGTGCTGTGCTTCCAGCACTTCCGGACCTTCCGCCAGCGCTTCGCCGGCTTCCCCGTCCGCATCGAGATGCTGAACCGCTTCGTGGACAAGGCCGACGCGAAGCGCATCGCCCAGGAGGCCGCCGACGGGAAGATCGAGATCCTCATCGGCACCCACCAGCTCCTCGGCGCCAAGGCCGGCTTCAGCGATCTCGGGTTGGTCATCATTGATGAAGAGCAGCGCTTCGGCGTCGCCCACAAGGAGAAGCTGAAGAAGCTGCGGGCCAACGTGGACGTGCTGGCCATGAGCGCCACGCCCATCCCGCGCACTCTGCACATGAGCCTGACGGGGCTGCGGGAGATCTCGCTGATCGAGACGCCGCCGCGGAACCGCCTGGCCATCGAGACCGTGGTGGCGCCCTGGAGCGACGAGCTCATCGCGTCGGCCATCCAGTTCGAGCTGCGCCGGGGCGGGCAGGTCTACGTGGTGCACAACCGCGTGGAGAGCATCCAGAGCATCGCCGACCGCATCCGCGAGCTGGTGCCCGATGCGCGGGTGGGCGTCGGCCACGCCCAGCTCAGCGACGAGGGGTTGGAGCAGGTGATGCTCGCCTTCATGGAGGGTCGCATCGACGTCCTGGTGGCCACCACCATCGTGGAGAACGGCCTGGACGTGCCGAACGCCAACACCCTCATCGTGCACCGGGCGGACATGTTCGGCCTCAGCCAGCTCTACCAGCTCCGGGGCCGGGTGGGCCGCAGCGACGTGCCGGCCTACGCCTACCTGCTCATCCCCGGCAAGCGGGAGCTCACCGAGGACGCCCGCAAGCGCCTGCAGGCCCTGGAGGATTTCTCCGAACTGGGCAGCGGCTTCAAGGTGGCCGCCATGGACCTGGAGCTGCGGGGCGCGGGCAACCTCCTCGGCGGGGAGCAGAGCGGCCAGATCCACGAGATCGGCTTCGAGCTCTACCTCAAGCTCCTGGAGGAGACCATCGCCGAGCTGCAGGGACAGCCCAGCGGCACCTTCGACGTGAAGCTGGACGGCCTGGCCGCCGGCACCGACGCCCAGATCGGCAGGCGCTGGATCGACGGCGCCGCAGAGCGCCTGGTGGCCTACAAGCGGGTCTCCCGGCTGCGGGACCTGCGGGACCTGGAACTCTACCGCCTGGACCTGGAGGACCGCTTCGGCCAGATCCCCGCCGACGACGAGGCCAGTGCCCGCTTCTTCGAGGTGCTGAAGGTGCGGGTGCTGGCCCAGCGCCTGGCGATCAGCGAGGTGGCCGCCCAGTCGGGCAGGCTCAAGCTCCGCGTCAGCCCGCAGACCGGGCTGGACCCCGCCAGGCTCTTCGCCTGGGTGCAGGCCCAGAAGGGCGGGGCGATGGCGCCCGACGGGGCGGTCACGGTCCCCCTCGGGCCCGGGGGCGTGGACGCCCACATCCGGCAGGCCCAGGGTGTGCTCGAAGCCTGGTCCGACCTTTAGACTCGGATCTCGAGGCGTCCCCCGCGACCCGCAAGGGGCGCATGATGGGAGCGGGTCAGGAGGCCGGCCATGGGCACCGGGGACGGAATGGAGCGACGGGACCTCTTCAGGCTGGGCGCGGCGGCCGCGGCAGGCGTGGCAGCGGGGGCCGTGGGCCAGCGGCTTTCGGCGGCCCAGCCTCCGCCGGCGGCGGTTCAGCCCCTGCCGCAGAACCCCGGGACCCGCGGCGCCATGCCCACCCGCAACCTCGGCCGGACGGGTTTCAAGGTCGGCCTCTTCAGCCTCGGCGGCCAGGCGGCCATCGAGCAGCCGGACAACGCCAAGGTGGCGGTGCCCCTCATCGAGCGGGCCCTGGACCTGGGGGTGAACTACATCGACACTTCGGCGCGCTACGGCGGCTCCGAGCGGTGGAGCGAGCGCTACATCGGCGAGGTGATGGCCCGGCGGAGGTCCGAGGCCTACCTCGCCACCAAGACCCACGACCGCACCCGGGACGGCTCCCTGCGCATCCTGGAGAAGTCCCTCACCCTGCTCCGCACAGACCACGTGGACCTCTGGCAGCTCCATGCCATGAGCACCATGGCCGACGTCGAAAAGGTCTGCGCCAAGGGCGGCGCCCTGGAGGCCTTCCTGAAGGCCCGGGAGCAGAAGATGGTCCGGCACCTGGGCATCACCGGCCACACGGACCCGGACGTCCTGGCGGAGGCGCTTCGACGCTTCCCCTTCGACACGATCCTCATGGCCTTCAACGCCGCGGACCCGCACCACCTGCCCTTCCAGAAGACCCTGCTGCCCCTGGCGGTGGAGCAGGGCCTCGGCATCATCGGCATGAAGATCCCGGCCCGGGGGAGGCTCCTGGGCCCCGGTAAGCTCTCCATGAAGGAGGCCATGGGCTACGTGCTCTCCCAGCCGGTCTCCACGGTGATCGTCGGCGTGGACTCCCTCGCCCAGCTCGAGGAGAACGTGGCCCTGGCGCGGGCCTTCACCCCCTTCAGCCCGGCCCAGAACGCGGCCCTGGAGGCCAAGGCCGGGCCCCACGCCCGCTCGGCCCTCTGGTTCCGGCGGGCCTAAGCTTCCCCACGAACCCTGGAGTGCCTGTACCCGCCGGGCGCGGGCCCGTGGCATCCTGCACGATTCGCGAGGGACGCATGGCCGAGGCCGCGAAGGACGGGAAGCAGAAGCCCAAGGTGGACACGCAGCGGGCCTGGCGGGAGGCCAAGGCGCTGCTCCACGAGCACCGGAAGTCCCTGGCGGTGGGCTTCCTGCTCATGCTGGTCAGCCGCGTCGCGGGGCTGGTGCTGCCCGCCAGCACGAAGTACCTCATCGACGAGGTGATCGGGAAGCACAACGCCCACCTGCTGACGCCCCTGGCCCTGGCCGCCGGCGGCGCGACGCTGGTGCAGGCGGTCACCAGCTACGCCAACTCCCAAGTGGTGAGCGTGGCGGCCCAGCGGGCCATCATGACCATGCGCCAGCGGGTCCAGGACCACATGCTGCGCCTCCCCATCCGGTACTTCGACACCACCAAGAGCGGCGTGGTCATCGCGCGGGTGATGAACGACGCGGAAGGCATCCGCAACCTGGTGGGCACCGGCATCATCCAGCTGGTGGGCGGCCTGCTCACCGCCGCCATCGCCCTGGGCGTGCTGTTCTGGCTGAACTGGAAGCTGACCCTGGCCTCGGTGGTCTTCCTGGGCGCCTTCGGCGGCGCGATGGCGCTGGCCTTCAACAAGCTCCGGCCGCTGTTCCGCCAGCGCAACGAGATCACGGCGGAGATCACCGGCCGACTCACGGAAGCGGTGGGCGGCGTGCGCATCCTCAAGGTCTACGTGGCCGAGGCGCGGGAGACGCGGATCTTCGCCGAGGGGGCGGAGAAGCTCTTCAAGAACATCGCGAAGAGCATCACGGGCACCAGCGCCATCACGGCCTTCTCCACGGCCATCATCGGCGCGGTGGGCGTGCTCATCATGATCATAGGGGGGCGGGCCATCTTCGCGGGGTCCATGACCCTGGGCGACCTCATCATGTACACCTTCTTCGTGGGCCTGCTGGCCGCGCCGGTGGTCCAGATCGCGAACATCGGCACCCAGGTGAGCGAGGCCTTCGCGGGCCTGGACCGCATCCGCGAGATCCTCGACATGCCCACCGAGGACCAGGAGGACCTGCGGCGCCAGCCCCTGGAGACCGTCGAAGGCCGGGTGGAGTTCCGGGACGTCCACTTCGCCTACGAGGAGGCCACGCCGGTGCTGAAGGGGGTCTCCTTCGAGGTGCCCGCGGGCTCCACGGTGGCCCTGGTGGGCTCCAGCGGCTCGGGCAAGAGCACCATCATCAGCCTCGCCATGGCCTTCAACCATCCGCAGCAGGGCCAGGTGCTGGTGGATGGCCAAGACGTGGAGTCCCTGCGCCTGCGGGACTACCGCAGCAAGCTGGGCGTGGTCATGCAGGACAACTTCCTCTTCGACGGCACCGTGGCGGACAACATCGGCTTCGCCAAGCCCGGCGCCACCCGGGAGGAAATCGAGGCCGTGGGCCGCATCGCCCACGTCAACGAGTTCGTGGACCGCTTCGAGCAGGGCTACGACACCGTCGTGGGCGAGCGGGGGGTGAAGCTCAGCGGCGGCCAGCGCCAGCGCGTGGCCATCGCGAGGGCCATCCTCGCCGATCCCCGCATCCTGCTGCTCGACGAGGCCACGTCGAGCCTGGACAGCGAGAGCGAGGCCCTCATCCGCGACGGGCTCCGGAAGCTCCGCGCCGGGCGGACGACCTTCGTGATCGCCCACCGCCTCAGCACCATCGAGAGCGCCGACCAGATCCTCGTGGTGGAGCAGGGCACCATCCTCGAGCGCGGCACCCACGCCCAGCTCATGGCCCTCGGCGGGCGCTACAAGGAGCTCCACGACCGCCAGCACGGCGTCGAGGCCGACCAGTTCATCAATCCGGGGGAGGATTTCACGGGGCTGGGGGAGAAGGAGGGGTAGGGTTTCATGACCTCCCTGGGCCCGGTGCTTTTCCGGTCCGAGACCTGCCCGGCCAGCCTGGGGTCGAGCCGCGCGAAGGCTGCCGAGCGGCAGTGAAGGCCTTGGGCGTCCGGGTGCATTCCCCATCACGGCACGGGGCTGGGGGGGCTTCGACGAGGCGGGAGAGCGGTCTGTCGGAGGCGGGCTTGGGTTTCCACCATGGAGCCGCTTACTCGTGTTGTTGGAAGTAAATGGCATATAAAATAAAATAAAAATAATAAAAATAAAAATAAAAAATGATGCAAGAAGATCAATTTTGAAGAAAATTAGATCAACGGCGGGACCACCCCCGGCCCGAACCCAGGAGGCACACATGGCGACCCCAGGACTGCGGGACTTCCTCGAGATCCCCTACGACGAGCTGGAGCAGCTCAATCTCCAGGCCAAGCAGCAGCGGCTGGACCGTGTGGATCCCGACAAGGTGCGCGAGGAGCGCATCAAGTACCTCGAGGGGGAGAAGCGCATCAAGGCCGTCACGGTCTGCTTCACGGACATCGAGGGCCGGCTCCACATGCTGGACTACGACAAGAAGTTCCTCCTGAAGTCCTACGACAACCTCACCTTCGACGGCTCCTCCATCCGCGGCTTCTCGGCCCAGGCGGAGAGCGACCTGCGCCTGGCCATCGACTGGCCCGCCTTCTACTGGCTGCCCAGCGACGTGTTCGGGCCCGGCAAGGTGTTGGTCTTCGGCCAGGTGCTGAACCAGGACGGCAGCGCCTTCAGCGCCGACATGCGCGCCCGCCTGAAGGCCTACACCAACGCCATGTTCAAGAAGGACGGCACCATCCTGAACGCTGCCAACGAAGTCGAAGGCTTCCTCTTCAAGGGGCTCGACGCCGAGCGCCGCTTCCACGAGACCGGCGTCTTCGAGTACGTCTCCACGGGCGGCTACTACCACAGCCTCCCTGGCGACCCTCTGCGCCAGTTCATCGACACCGCCGCCGAGGTGCAGCGCGCCATGGGCTTCGGCAACGAGAAGGACCACCCCGAGGTGGCCCCCTCCCAGTTCGAGATGAACTACACCTACGCCGAAGTGAACATCGCTGCCGACCAGGTGCAGCTCTACAAGCTGCTGAGCCGCCAGGTGGCCAGCCGCATGGGCATGACCGCCTCCTTCCTGCCCAAGCCCGTGGTGGGCGTGAACGGCAACGGCATGCACACCAACATCAGCATCGCCAAGGCCGGCAAGAACCTCTTCTACAAGAAGGGCGGCAAGGACGGCCTCTCCGACCTGGCCTGGGACTTCACGAACCGCATCCTGGCCAATGCCCAGGACCTTTGCCTCGTGCTGAACCCCAGCGTCAACGCCTACCGCCGCCTCGACCCCCACTTCGAGGCCCCGAACCAGATCAAGGTGAGCCCCACGGACCGCGGCTCCATGGTCCGCATCCCCGTGGGCAACGAGAAGTCCACCCGCATCGAAGTGCGCTCCATCGGGCCCGACGCCAACCCCTACATGATCTACTACACGCTCCTCCGCACCGGCCTCGAGGGCCCCACGCTGGAAGTGGACGAGGCCAAGCGCGCCCGCACCCGCTTCCTGCCCGACAACATCTTCGACGCCCTGCGTCTCTTCAAGGCCAGCAAGTTCATGTCGGAGCTGCTGGGCGAGGGGGTCCACGAGAAGTTCGCGGAGCTCAAGCAGGCCCAGGCCGAGCGCTGCCCCAAGGCGCTGGGGACCCGGGTCAAGGCTGGCGAGATCATGTTCCACCACGAAGTCACGAACCAGTACCTCTGGAACCAGTTCTGACGCGAGCCGGGCTCCGGGGCGCTTCCGGTGGGCGGCCGCACCATCAAGCGGGGGCCTTCGGGCCCCCGCTTGGCGCATCGAGGGTGGCCCCTGCACCCGCCATGGCCCGGGGATCGCCCGCCGGCCCGGCCCAGGGCTAAGCTGTCTCCCGGATCCCCCGAGCCGCCCCATGCCCGTCCCCGCCCTCCTGGCCTGCCCCCAGTGCGACCTGCTGCACCGGGCGGCGTCGCCCGCGCGGGGGGTGACGGTCTCGTGCCGCCGCTGCGGCGCGCCGCTGCGGCGGGGAGGGCACGACAGCCGGGACCTGGCGTTGGCGCTCTACCTCACCGCCTTCGTGCTCTTCATCCTGGCCAACGCCTTCCCGCTGTTGGAGATGACCCTGCGGGGCCAGGTGAAGGTGGCCACCCTGCCGGGCTGCGCCTCCATCCTCGCGGAGCTGGGCTGGCCCTGGCTCTCCGGCATCCTCCTCACCACCGCCATCTTCGCCCCCTTCGCGCACATGATCGGCATGGCCTGGGTGCTCTTCCGCATCCGCTCCGGCCGCCAGACCCGGGCCACCGCGCGGATGTTCCGCCTGGTGGAGCAGTTCCAGACCTGGGGCATGGCGGAGGTGTTCGTGCTGGGCATCCTGGTGAGCTACGTCAAGCTCGCGGCCATGGCCGCCCTCGTGCCCGGACCGGGCCTCTACGCCCTGGGGGCCTTCATCCTGGTGGCCGCCGCGGCCCTGTCATCGGTGGACCCTGAGGCCGTGTGGCACGACCTGGGCGACGTGCCCCTGCCGGCAGGCATCCCGGCGGACGCCGCCACCGCGAAGCAGGCCGGACTCATCAGCTGCCTCGCCTGCCGCGCCCTGGTGCCCCGCCGCCGGCTCCGTCGCTGCCCCCGCTGCAATGCCACCCTGCGCACCCGCAAGCCCGAGAGCCGCCAGCGCACCTGGGCCCTCCTGGCCACGGCGGTGGTGCTCTACCTGCCGGCGAACCTGCTGCCCGTGATGAAGGTGGTGAGCCTGGGAAAGACCCAGGCGGACACCATCCTGGGCGGCGTAATCCACTTCGCCCGCACGGGCGAGTGGATGCTGGCCAGCATCATCTTCCTCGCCAGCGTCCTGGTGCCCGTGCTCAAGATCTCCATCCTGGCCTTCCTGCTCCTGGCCGAGCAGGGCGGGTTGGCCTGGAAGCCCGTGCAGCGGGCCCGCCTCTACCGCCTCACGGAACTGGTGGGACGCTGGTCCATGGTGGACATCTTCGCCGTCTCCCTCATGGTGGCCATGGTCTCCCTGGGCAACGTGGCCACCATCGAGCCCGCGCCGGGTTCCGTGGCCTTCGCGCTCCTGGTGGTGGTCACCATGCTGGCCGCGCTGACCTTCGACCCGCGACTGGTGTGGGACAGCCTCGAGGCGCCGGCCGCCCCCCCGGCGCCGCGGCCCCCGGGGCCGGGCTTTCGCGCTCAGGCGGGGCTGGGATAGCCTTGAACCCACCCATGACCGACATGCTTCCTGAACCCTTCGGGGACCCCGAAGGCCCCACCGAACCCGTGGTGCAGGCGCGCTGGCGCCCCTCCATGGTCTGGCTGCTGCCCCTGGTGGCCGCCTTCGTGGGCGCCGTCCTGGCGGTCAAGGCCTGCACCTCCCGGGGTCCCGTCATCACCATCACCTTCCTCAGTGCCGAGGGCCTGGAGCCCGGACAGACGAAGGTGCGCTACAAGGACGTGGAGGTGGGCAAGGTCACCGCCGTGAGCCTCAACAACGACCTCAGCCGCGTGCTGGTCACCGCCGAGATCCACAAGGCCGCCGCGCCCCTGCTGTCGGCCAACACCCGGTTCTGGATCGTGCGCGCCCGCATCGGCAGCGGCGGCATCTCGGGCCTGGGCACGCTGCTCTCCGGCGCCTACATCGCCATGGAGCCCGGCCAGGCGGTGGAGGACCACGCCTTCGAGTACGCCTTCACGGGGCTCGAGGCCCCCGGCCTGATGACCACGAACCAGCCGGGGCTCCTCGTCAGTCTCAAGGCCGAGCGGGCCGGCTCCCTGAACATCGGCAGTCCGGTCCACTACCGGCAGATCCGGGTGGGCGAGGTGGCGGGCTTCGACCTGGACAAGGGCGGGGAGTCCGTCTCCATCAAGGCCTTCATCCACGCCCCCTACGACGCCCTGGTGCGCACCGAGACGAAGTTCTGGGACGCCGGGGGGGTGGACGTCTCCCTCGACGCCAACGGCCTCCGCGTCCGGTCCGAGTCGCTGGCGGACATCCTCCTCGGCGGCATCGCCTTCGAGAACCCCATCAGCCTGGAAGCCAGCGAGAAGGTGGAGAAGGGCCACGTCTTCACCCTCTACCCCAACCACGACGCCATCAGCGAGACGGTGATCCGGAACCGCCACCACTACGTCCTGCACTTCAATGAATCGGTCCGGGGGCTCACCCACGGCGCGCCCGTGGAGTTCCAGGGCATCAAGGTGGGCGAGGTGGAGGATTTCAGACTGGAGTTCCACACCGACACCCTGGAGGGCAAGATCCCTGTCCTCATCGCCCTCGAGCCCGAGCGCTTCACGGTGGTGGGCGCCAAGGCCAAGGCCCTCGACGCCAAGGCCACGGACGCCGTAATCCAGCAGCTGGTGCGCCGCGGCCTGCGTGCCCAGCTCAAGCCCGCCTCCCTCCTCACCGGCAGCATGTTCGTGGATCTCGCCTTCGCGCCGCAGGCGGGACCGAAGGTGCTGGCGCGCTACGGGAAGTATCCCGAGATCCCCACCATGCCCTCCACCATGACCGCCATGGTGGACAACCTCGCGCGCCTCGCCGAGCGTCTGCAGAAGCTGCCCCTGGAGCAGATCGTCGGCGAGGTGCGCGCCGCCCTGCCCGCTCTCAAGGACGCCCTGGAGAAGACCAGCGCCCTCATGGCGAAGCTGGACACCCAGACCGCGCCCCAGGCCGAGGCGACGCTCGCCCAGGCCCAGGCCACGCTGGCCACCTTGGACCAGACCCTGCGCGCGGATTCCCCCACGCAGCAGGACCTGCGGAAGGCGCTGGAGGAGTTCGCGAAGGCCTCCAAGGCCCTCCGGGAGCTGGCGGAGACCCTGGAGCGGCAGCCGGAGTCCCTCGTGTTCGGAAAGGGGAAGGAGCGATGAAGCGCGCCTCGTCCGCCCTCGCGGGCCTGCTCCTCCTCGCCGGCACGGGCTGCCTGCGCCGTTCCGAGCCCGTGGTCCTCCACGTCCTGCAGCCCCTCAGCCCGGCCCGGGAGGGCCCCTCTGTCGCGGCGGCCGGACTGGAGGTCATGCCCGTGCGCCTGCCGGAAGCCCTCCAGCGCGTCCAGCTCGTCACGGCCGCGGACACGGGAGCCCTGACGATCTCCGAGCGCCACCGCTGGGCCAACGGCCTCGACCGGGATGTCCAGCGCCTGCTGGCGGAGAACTTGTCGGCCCTCCTCGGCAGCGACGCCGTGGTGGCCTTCCCCGACGGCGAGCGCGTGAAGGCCGCCTGGCGGCTGGAGCTGGACGTCCAGCGCCTGGACGGCCGGCCCGGCGGGGCGCTGTCACTGCGGGCCACCTGGATGCTGGTGCCCGTACGCGGTGGCCCCGCCGCCCTGCGCCGCCGCGTGAGCCTCGACGAACCCGTGGGCGGGCCCGGCCTGGAGGCCCTGGCCGCCGCCCATGACCGCGTGCTGGACCGGCTCAGCCGGGAGATCGCGGCCACGGCGCCCTCCTGGCCCCCGGCGCCGGCCGCACGCTAGGACGTCTCCGCCAGGATCGCCTCCAGCAGGTCGCCGCTCTCCTTGAACCAGGCGCGGCGCGCGGGGCTGCCCTCCTGCTCGGCGCCGCGGGTCTCGTGCAGGCACAGTTCCAGCAGTTCGAGCTGCTCGGGGTCCGAGTCGATGCGGCCCTCCTCGGCGTAGGCCGTGAGGATGCGCTCGGCAAGGCTCCCTTCCATGTAGTCCACGTCCTCGGGGACGGGGCGTTCGAGGAACGCCCTCGCGCGGCGCTGCAGGGTCATCGCGGGCCTCCGGGGTCCAGGATCGTTCCCTTGCGGCCCGCGCGCCCCGCTAGCCGAAGAGGGGGTCGAAGTCCGCCAGGCGCCTGATCAGCTCCGAGGCCTCGGGCAGGCCGTCGTATCCCCGACCCGCCTGGGCCGCAACGGCTCTCGGACGGGAAGGCCTCCGCGTCGGCGGCTTCCCGCACGCGGGGCAGGAGGACCCACTGGAGCCACTGGGAGAAGGTCAGGGTGTCCAAGGCGAAGGGCCGGGTGAAGTGGAAGGCCTCGTCGGGCGGGGGCTGAGCGGACCACCAGCCCAGGTTCTTCAGTTCCGTCTTGATGCGCGCCGCGGCGGCGAGGACGGTTCCGGCATTCGGCATGGGGACCTCCGTGAGGCACCGGGCATTCTGCCCTACCCAAAGACAAGATTGAACTTACCCAGGGTCTGTGAGGCGGGTCACTGCAGGGTGGACCCCACGGCCCCCACGCTGGGAACGGTCCTCGACGCGCGCGGAGCCCCCCGTCCGGTCGGATCGAAGGAGATCGCCATGAACCGCATCCTCGCCCCCTTGGCCGCCGCCCTGGCCCTGGCCCTGGCCCTGCCCGCCGCGGGCCAGGATTCCTCCGTCAAGAAGGTCCCCGCCCCCTACACCTCCCCCGCCGACGGCGGCGAAATGTACCGGGCCTACTGCGCCAGCTGCCACGGGCTGGACGGCAAGGGCCACGGGGCCGTGGCCCCCCGGCTCAAACAGGCGCCGCCGGACCTCACCCGGCTCGCCCGCGCCCACAAGGGCGCCTTCCCCTCGGGCCTGGTGGCCTCGATCATCCGGGGCGAGGCCTCGACCGGCTCCCACGGCGCCCAGGAGATGCCGGTCTGGGGTCCCGTCTTCCGGTCCTTCGACGGGCGCCAGGACGCCGTGGTCCAGCAGCGGGTGGCCACCCTGACCCGCTACCTGGAGAGCATCCAGGCCAAGTGATCCCGCCTCGGCCTCACCATCGCCGCGGAGGCGGAGGCGCGTAGCCCTCGTCCCAGAGGCGGTTCCGCGGGGGCTCGGGCCGCCGGGGCAGGACGCCCAGGCGCACCAGGGTCTCCCGCCACTCGTACTTGATGAGGGTCTTCTCCAGGGGCGAGCGCTCGGGCTCGAAGCTGACGGTGTAGGACGGCGAGTAGCTCTCGGGGCCGTAGCCGGTGCCCGCGCGGTTCTCCTCGACGTCCCGCGGGGCCTGCTGCTCGGCGCGGGGCGCGGGGGCCGCGGCGCCGGACCCGGCGGCGGACTTCGACGAGGGGGCTTCCATCGAGGGCGCCCGGTCCCGGGAGCCCGAATCGCCCCGTCCCCAGCCGAACCAGCGGCGGGGCGGCTCCCAGCGCCGGACCTCGGCGTAGGAGGCCACGCTGATGAGGCCCATGGCGGACTCGTCGCCGAAGGCCGCGGCGTAGGAGTCGGCGACGTCGGTGAAGTAGAAGCGGTTCACCCGGTCGGAGGCGGTGCGCCAGCCCTCGTAGGACTGGGTCTCGTAGGGGCCCAGGACGTACATGCGCTCCGTGGGCTTGAGCCAGGATTGCTGGCCGCTGATGACGTTGCGGCCGTCCACGGCGATCACCAGGCCCACCCGGCGGTCCAGGTGGTTGTGCACCACGATGCGGTAGCGCTGTCCCTGGACGGCCTCGGCGTAGACGCGGGTGTCGGCGCCGCGTGCGCGGGCGGGGTAGAGGGGCAGGACACGGCCGTCGTCGGTCTGGAGCTCGACGGTGACGTTGCGGCCGGCGCTCTGGGCGGGGGCCGGCACCGCGCAGGCGGTCAGGGCGGCGGCGAAGAGCAGGACGGGGGTGGGTCTCACGGGAGCCTCCTTCTGGGCTGCCCTGTGGGACAGGGAGGCGATGTCGTAAGTTCCCGTCCCTACCAGCGGAGGAGGAAGACCACCGAGCCGGACTTCGGCGCCTGCTGCTGCGGGGCGGCGCCCGGGCGCACGGCCCCATGGCGGGAGAGGCGCGCCTGGAGCTGCGGGAGCTGGTGGGCCGGAAGGCGTCCCGTCAGGCTGCGGGGGACCTGCTGCTGGCGGCGACCGCCCCGGTCCACCGTCCCGCCCAGGCGCTCGACCTCCCGGGTGGCGAGGGCGGCGGCGGTGGCGGGGTCCTCGGGCTCCCAGACCAGGAACACCGCCGGCACTGCCTCTTCCTCCTGCTTCTCACGATCCCGGCCACCGCGCGCCTGGGCGGCCACCTGCTCCTTGGCGAGGGCGGGCTCGCCCTTCTTGCGCCTGGCGTCGGCATCGTCGAGGGAAGGCTGCCGCGTGTCCCGGCCTGCTTCGGCGCGGTCCGCGCGGGCCGGAGCCGGCGCGGCCGCGGTGTTCACGGCGCCGGGGCCCGCGCCGGC